>JAAYCB010000139.1 GCA_012744395.1 Pirellulaceae bacterium | reverse complement strand
CCCGCTCAGCGCGGAAGCCTTCGACGGCGCCGGCAACTTCACCCAGTCGGAAGAGTTGCTCGTCACGATCGACACCACGCCGCCGGCGGCGACCATGCCCGCCTTGGCCGTTTCCAGCGACTCGGGCACGATTGGCGACGGGATCACGTCGATCACCCAGCCGGCCTTCGTCGGCACGGCCGAGGCCAATGCCAAGGTCCGCGTCTTCGTCAGAATTGCCGGCGGCGGCGACAACAACGATTTGGTCCTCGTCGGCGAAGCGTTCGCCAATTCCGACGAAAGCGACGGCGATCCCACCAACGGCCTGGGCCTCTGGGAAATCACCGTCGAGCCCTTGGCCGACGGGACCTACGAAGTCTTCACCGAGGTGGAAGACCTGGCCGGCAACATCAGCCCGTCGCTGGAAGCGCCGCTGGTGATCACGATCGACACGGTCGGCCCGCAGCGGCCGACGATCGATCTGGCCGACTCCGACGACACCGGCGCCAGCGATCTGGACAACGTCACGATCGGCGACCCGGACGCCCTGCCGCAGACCCGGGTGGCCGACTTCCGCATCTCCGCCGAACTCGGCTCGGCCGTGGTCGTCAAGGACGGGCAGATCGTCATCGCTGAGTTCGTTTTCGATAACGATTTCGACATGACCGATGGCGTCCTGGACGGCTTCGGCATCCTGCGGATCGACTTCGTTGCCAACGAGGCGACGTTTGGTATTCCCGCGGAAGGCCCGCATCCGCTCAGCGCGGAAGCCTTCGACGCGGCCGGCAACTACACGCAGTCCGAGCAGTTGCTCGTCACGATCGACACCACGCCGCCGGCGGCGCCGACAATCACCCTCCTCGAGGGCAGCGATACGCTCCCGCTCGGCGACGGCATTACGTCGAACAACGAGCCGGCCTTCCAAGGCGCCGCCGAGGCCAACTCGCTGGTCCGGCTGTTCGCCAACGGGGAACTGGTCGGCATGGCCATCGCCGGCTCCGACGAAAGCGACGGCGACCTGACCAACGGCCTGGGCGTCTGGGAGATCACCGCCGAGCCGCTCAACGACGACGACTATGTCTTCGTGGCGACCGCCGAAGACCTGGCCGGCAACGTCAGCCCACCCTCCGAAGACCTCCCGCTGACGGTCGCCGAGTTCTACGGATTCTTCGTCGATCCGGTCACCGGCGCTCTGATCGTGCACGGCGAGGCGGGCGAGGCCGACCTGTTCGAAGTCTCGCTCGACGCCGCGGGCACGATGGTCGATGTCGACTGGACGAGCGCCGGCTCCGGAACGGTCAGCATCAGCCTCCCACTGGCGACCACGCCGAGCGTCACGTTCTACGGCTATGGCGGCGACGACACCCTCGTGGTCGACAACAGCCGCGGCCTGGTCACGCTCTCCGACGGCATCTACTTCCACGGCGCCGCCGGGTTCGACGTGATCCGCCTCGTCGGCGACACGGCAATCGACACGAGCATCTACGGCGTCGGCCCGACCGTCGATGCCGGCAGAATCACCCACCAGACGGGCGAGAGTCTCCAGGTTGTCACGTTCACCGGCCTCGAGCCGGTGATCGACGCCGTCCAGGCCGCCTTGCTGACCGTCAACGCGACCAACGCCGACAACGCGATCGCCATTTCCGACAGTCTAACGCCGGGATTCGGCCGGGTTACGCTCGACGGGTTCGAGCTTGTCGAGTTCGCCGCCAAGGCGGCTCTCCAGGTCAATTCGCTCGGCGGCAACGACACGATCGACGTTCGCGCCACCAGCTCGCTCGTTCCCACGACGATCGACGCCGGCGCCCCGACCGCTTCGGACCGCGTGATCGTCAATGGCACGGCCGCCGCCGACGCGATCGCTGTCACGCCGACCGGCGCGGATTCGGCGACCGTGCAAGTCGGTGCTTTCAGTCCAATCACGATCGTCCACGTCGAATCGCTGGCGATCAACGGCCTCGGCGGAGGCGACCGGTTGACGGTCAACCTGCCGGCCACCGCGGGCGACCGGGCGATCTACGAGCCGGGCAGCGGCGTCGACGAGGGCGTCGTTCGCGTCCTC
This sequence comes from Pirellulaceae bacterium, assembly GCA_012744395.1. Classification (GTDB taxonomy): domain Bacteria; phylum Planctomycetota; class Planctomycetia; order Pirellulales; family Thermoguttaceae; genus JAAYCB01. The sequence continues at coordinate 1,571 of JAAYCB010000139.1, read as the reverse complement.
CAAGGCGCCGCCGGCGCCAGCTTGCTGCCGGCGGAGTTCGCCAACCTGGGCGCTGCCGGCTCGGTCGTCCTCCACGACGGCGGCGGCGACGGCCAACTGTTCTACATCGGCACGCCGCTCGACGACACGCTGCACGTCGCGAACGTCGCTCCGGCGGCCAACCAGGTCGCCCACGCCCGCTACCTCCCCGTGGTCACCGAGGGCTTCGACACCCTGCGGCTGAACATGCTCGCCGGCGCTGATTCGATCATCGTCGCGGCCGAAGCCGATTACGCCACGATCGAGTACGGCAGCGGCGAGCCCGACACGGGCGACAACGTCGTCCTCTCCAATGTCCTGCCGACGGACTACGTCGTCCGGCATTCCGCCGCCGGCAAGACGACGGTCGCCGCCCAGGCGACGACCCACGTCCTCTCGGGGATCGAGTCGTTCGCGATCATTGCCGGGGCGGCCGCCGGCGGCGACAACCTGACCGTAATCGGTGATTCGACCGTCGACGACAAGCTGATCGTCAGCCCCTTGGCCGGCACGAGCATCCAGACCGGCGGGCCGGGGGAAGCGGCCAGCTTCCGCTTCGACGGATCGAACCTCCAGTTCCGCTTCGAGTCGCTCGACGGCGTCTTCCTCTACCAGGGCGGCGAGTCGGCCGACCTGCACCTCGGCGATCAGTTGGTCGTGCAGACCTCCAGCAGCCACGACGTGGCCGTCGTCGATGCTCCCAACCGGACCGTCAGCGCGGAGAACGCCGCCGGAACCCTACTCAAGACGGTCACGCTCGACGCGGATGTCGAAGTCCTCACCGTCGAGACCGGGCTGGGCAACGACACCGTTCTGGTGATTCCCGCCGTGCAGGTCGGCGAGCTTGCCCCGGGCTTCGGACCCGACAACTTGCTGATCAACATCGACGGCGGCCCGCCGGCGGCGAGCGACGCCCTGGTCATCGCGGCAGACGCCTCGCAGCCGATTCCCGCCGCGCTGCCCGAAAGCGACTTCGTCGTCGTCAAGCACGGCCTGAAGGCTGGCGAGGGCGTCGTCCGCGTGTTCCGCAATGCCGTGGCCATGCCCGACATCACTTACACGAACATCGAGGTCGTTTCGCCCGTCGTCACGCCCGATCCGGCCACCGGCGATACGCCGCTCTTGATCCTCGGCCCGGACGCCTACGAGCAGAACGAGCATCGCGCCAACGCCGCTTATCTCGGCTCGGGGGCGGTGATCAACGTCACCGACCTGGCGATCTTCCCCGGCTACGGCGAGCACCGCTTCGTCGTCGCCGACGAGGACTACTACCGCGTCGTCGCCCAGACCACCGGCGTGCTGGACTTCCAGGTCTTCTTCCGCGGGTTCAACGCCACGGAACTGCCCGCCGGCGGAAATCTCGACATCTACGTGCTCGACGCGGACGGCACCGTGATTGCCGGCGATGGTCCCCTGTTCGGCGTCAACGACGGCGCCGGCGACTTCATCGACGCCGCGGGCCGCGACAACGACGAGCGGATTCGCATCCCCGTCGTCGCCGGCCAGACCTATTACCTGCACGTCACCGGCGCCGGCGGCGCCACCAGCGGGAT
>JAAYCB010000138.1 GCA_012744395.1 Pirellulaceae bacterium | reverse complement strand
TCGATCAGCGTGCCGGTCACCCTTTTGCCGCCCTCTTCCCAGACGGCCTTCTCGCCAACCAGGCAGATGCGGCCGCGCTTGCCCCCCTCGTCGTAGATGAACCCGGAGACGCTCGGCAGGACAACCTGGTTGCGAATCTCGTGCTGGTAACCGCGGACGACCCACGCGTTGCGGGGTTTGCCCTCGGTGATGTGCTTCGACCGGTATTGTATCCCGGAGTTGTTCGTCGCCGTGCAGCGGAACGAGAGCCGCAACTGGAAGTCCTTGGTCACGGCTTCCTTCGAGATCAGGAAGGTATTGCCTGGGGCGGGATTCTCGGCGGTCGTCTCGCCGCGAATCGCGCCGTCCTTGACGGACCACAGGCGCGGATCGCCGTCCCACCCGGTCAGGTCCTTGCCGTTGAAGAGCTGGACCATGCCCGCCGGCTCTGGCGGCGCGGTCTGCGGCCCCTCCGCAGGATAGGCAGTCAAGGCAAACGAAGCGATGCACGCGAGCGTCAAGCAGCGGACCATGATGTCTCTCCGAGATTCAAGAAGTGCCGGAACGGGGATCAGCCCGCAATTATGACCCATTGCCGATGGTCGTGGCAAGTCTGCTTCCTTCAAGACAACGGCGGCGGGGGCGCCGAACCGATGGGCCGGGGCGATACGATCACCTACAAGGCCGACCCGGAGAAGATCGAGCCGATCCGGCTTGGAGAACTTCAGGCCGAGATGATCCCGCCGCGGACACGCGACGGAAAACCCACGCGCCAAGGCCGCGGGGTGATGCCGGGGCCGGCCGACACCTTCCTCGGCTACGGGCTGTCGTGGGCGAAGCGCGCGCTTGTCAAAGATGGCAAACCGTTCTTCGCCAAGCGCCACGCGGGCAAGATGACGCTGCTCGCCGGCACGTCGTCGCTGCCCCCAGGGCCGTCGGTGATCCGTGTCAAGCTGGCCGTTTCGGGCAAGACCACTGTCGAGGTCAACGGAGCGGAAGTCGCCAGGGCCAAGGCCCCAGGCCCGATCGCTATGCCGGTTGACGGGCTGACCGTCGGGCGCGACGGGGGCGACCCGGTCGGGCCGTATGCCGGTCCGGAGGCATTTCAAGGCAGGCTGGAAAGACTGGCGATCCGGCTGGGGGGGTGACTATCCCGTACTTCCCCAGACTAGCTGTGCGGGGCTGCTGGCCACCCGTTTGAGTTATCGGGCTTGCAGATTAGAAATGCATTTCTAAAATGCAAGAATGATCGCTCGCCGAATCTCCCAAGCCATTCAACGCCGCCTCGCGGCCGACCGCGCCGTTGCCCTCATCGGACCACGCCAATCCGGCAAAACGACTCTGGCCAAACCCCTGCCGGGCAGCTACTTCGATCTCGAACAAGAGGCGGATCGGCTCGGGCTCGACCTCCAATGGATCGACCTGCTCCTCGATTCGGGCAAGGAACGATGGGCGGTGGGAATCCAGCTGACTTCCCATCCCGGCGAGAACGACATGAACCGGCTCAGTCGGGTTGCCCAGACGGTTGGGGCCTCGCGAAGCTTCCTCGTTTCGCAAACACGGGAGAGTGCGGAAGGAAAGGGCCGGGCGTGGTGCAATCTGCCGTGGCTGATCGAGTGGCCGGAACAGGAGTTTGCCCACCCAAAACGCTAGCGCCGGACAATCTGAGAAGATTATTCGGCGCAGCTCTTGGTCGATCTGGAAGTTCGCTCCCGGCGGCGCTGTCCGGCGGGTGGTTGGTG
>JAAYCB010000137.1 GCA_012744395.1 Pirellulaceae bacterium | reverse complement strand
GGGAAGTTGTAGGTGCGAATGCGTTGGCTGCGGTCGCCGGAGCCGATCTTGCTCTTGCGTTCGTCGGCCCGCTTCCTGGTCTCTTCCTCGCGTTTGCGGTCGAAGATTCTCGCCTTCAATTCGCGGAGCGCCTTGGCGCGGTTCTTATGCTGGCTTTTTTCGTCCTGGCACTGAACGACGATTCCGGTTTCGTAGTGGGTCAGCCGGATCGCCGAGGCGGTCTTGTTGACATGCTGCCCGCCGGGACCGCTGGCGTGGAAGATGTCCTCGCGGTAGTCGTCCGCGCCGAGCTCCACCTCGATGTCTTCGGGCTCGGCCATCACGGCGACGGTCGCGGCCGAGGTGTGGACGCGGCCCATCGCCTCGGTCTCCGGCACCCGTTGCACGCGGTGCCCGCCGCTTTCGAACTGGAGCATGCGGAAGACCCCCTCGCCCTCCAGCCCGAAGGAGATGTCCTTGAACCCACCGAGCTCCGTGGCGCTGGCGTTGAGAATCTCGATCTTCCAGCCCTGATCCTCGGCGAAGTGCTTGTACATCTCGAACAGATCGCGGGCGAACAGGGCCGCCTCATTGCCGCCGGTCCCAGCGCGGATCTCGACGATGCACCGCGTCCGGTTGGCGTCTTCCCCGCCGATCGTCATATCGAGCAGGTCTTCCCAGAGCTTCTCCCGAGCGGCTTTGAGCTGGAGCAGCTCGCTCTCGGCCAGTTCCCGCATCTCCAAGTCGTCGCCGTGGACCATCTCCGCGGCCTCGCAGATCTGGGCGTTCAACTCCTTGAACCGGCGATACTTCCTCGCCATTCTGGCAAGCGAGCCATGCTCCCGGGCGACTGCCGAAAGACGGTATCCGTCGGCGAGGACTGCCGGGTCGACAAGCAGTCTTTCCAGCTCTTCAAAACGACGCAGGTTGTCTTCGAGCAACTTGCGCATGGCAGGATGACCAGGAATGGGACGAGCGGTTCAGAAGATGGCCGAGTTGGAGAAGCGGCGCGGGAAGCAAATCTTCCCCCCTTGCGCAGCCTGCCCGCACTCTTTGCACACGCAGCGATCGGCAGTGGCTCACCCCCAACCTAAGACTCGGCCTCGGCTTGCGCTGCGGGCTTGGCCTTGCCTCGCTTCAGGCTCCTGTAACCTGCGGTGAACTTGCTCTTGAATTTTTCAATTCGCCCCGCCGTGTCGACGTACTTCAGCTTGCCCGTGTAGAACGGGTGGCATTCGTTGCAGATGTCGATCTTCAACTCGGGACGAGTGCCGCCGGTCGTAAACGTGTTGCCACATCCGCAGGTGACTTGTGAAACGCCGTACTTGGGATGGATTCCCTCTTTCATCGATCGTGTCCTCGTTCTATGGATCGGGCCCGATCCGGCAGCCTTCGAGCGCCCACGCCGCCAAGCCCCGCGCTCGCGGTCCCTTGGCTGGCTTCGAACACAGCCCGGCGCACAACGGCCTTGTCTCTCGATTATCGAAACAAATCATTTTATCGCCGCGACAAGTTACTCACAAGGGCGCCCACCCGCGCTGCCAGAGGACGCGATTTCCAACGGCTGGGAGTCGCCCCTTCTGCTCAGGCACCGCAGAATGCCCGCCCCAACCAGGGCCCGTGCTCGTTGACAACACTCCCCGACAGGGGGGGGCACGCGCCCGATCGGAGGACCGCCAGACCGTTGGCCGATAGTATAATCGAGCCTGCACGAGAACAGGCAGCGATGAGAAATGCCGTACGGGCGAACCTGCCATGCCTTCGCCCTGCCCCGGCCGCTCGTCCGGCAGCCGCGCGTTATCCATCGCGCGGACGCCCCCGCAGCCGTTCACCGCACCCCGGAGCCTCCGGCCTGCCCCCAGCGACCTGTGTTGACCTGCAATCCTCATGAAATGGTTCTTTCCGGCCCTGATCCTCCTGATCGCGGCCCTGGTGTTTGACCTGGGCCTCATGGCTTACGCGATGTACGCCCTGCTGGGAGCCATCCTGGCCAGCCGGCTGATAACGCAGACATGGACGGAGAACCTCGCCGGCGAGCGTCGCTGCAACCGGCTTTCGCTCAACGTGGGCGAGCAAGTGGCGGTTGTCGTCTCCGTTGAGAACCGGGGGCGGGTACCGGTCGCCTGGGTCTTGATCGAAGACCTCCTCCCGCGGCATGCCCTCGTTCACCGCCCACCCAAGATCAAGCTCCATGGCAGCCGCCTCCAACTGGCGATGCTGCGTCGCGGCGGGCGGAAGACGTTTCCCTACCAGATCGAGTTCAACCAGCGCGGCTACTACCAGATCGGCCCGCTCGTGCTCGAGACGGGCGACCCGTTCGGTCTTCACCGCCGCTGGCAAACCGCCGCCGAACCCCACTTCGTGCTCGTCTACCCCGAGGTCGTGCCACTGGCCGGATACGACGTCGCCTCGCGCCGCCCGATCGGCGAAGTCCGCATGACCCACCGGCTCTTCGAAGACCCGACACGAATTTCCGGTGTCCGCGCCTATCAGCCCGGCGATCCGATGAACCGGGTGCATTGGCGGGCGACCGCCCGTACCGGCGCGCTGCACAGCAAGGTCTACGAACCCTCCTCGATCGCCGGGGCGACGATCGTCCTCGAATTCAACCAGGCGGCCTTCGATCCCAGCCACGAACCCTACCGGTCGGAACTGGCGGTCACCGCCGCGGCATCGCTGGCCAACGCGCTCTACCTGATGAACCAGCAGGTCGGCCTGGTCACCAACGGCCGCGACGCCGCCGACCGCATCCGCCGCGAGGGCTGGGACCCGGACCCGCGTTCCCGCAAGGCGGCCCAACGATCGCGCGAGATGCTCGCCGCCTCGACCCGGCTCATGCCCCAGGTGGTCAACACCTGCCGCGGCCCGGAGCAACTGATGCGGATACTGGAGGCCCTCGCCCGGGTGGAGCCGACCGATGGGCTCAACTTCCCGCAGCTTGTTTATGAAACCTCCGCCCGCATGCCCCGCGATGCCAGCGTGCTGGCGATCCTCCCCTCCGCGTCGGCGGAAACGGCCGTCGCCCTCGGCAGCCTCCGCCGCCAGGGGTTCGCCGTCGAGGCGATCGTCGTCGCCTACTACGACCACGAATTCCTGCGGGCCGCCGGCGACCTCCTCGCCGAGGGGGTTGCCGCAAGACAATTGCGGGACCGGGAGGGGATTGCGACAATCTGTAGAGAGTTCGTGTTGAGCAGAAAATAGCGGAAGCTATCCATGTCCCGTCTCGACAAGACCCTCGCCGACTACGTCGCCATCGCGATCAGCCCCGTGCTGATCATGCTGATGGTCGGGAGCCTGATGTGGTTCCTCGTGGCCGTCTTCTACCAGGGCCAGTACGACGGCCGCATCTACTGGATTCTCGGCTGCTTCGTTTTGGCGATCGTGCTCATCGCGCGGATCGCCATCGAGGAGGGCCGCGAGCGGGCGATCCTCTTCGCCCTGCCGCTGGCCGGCGCCGTCGGCCTGGCCACAATGCGATTCTCCGACTCGATGTTCTTCCACTGGCTCCTCCTCGCCCTGGCCTGGTGGTCGTCGCATAAGCTCACCTGGGACTGCACCCTGATCGACGAGGAGCAGGACGCGTCGGGCGAGGGGCTGCTCCAATTGGCCCGCCGCCGCAAGCAGCCGGAGAAGGATACGGAAGCGAAAGAAGAGTCCCCCGGCGCAGTCCAGCACCAGGAGCCGGCCGAACCGGAGGGCGTCACCGAGCGGGTGGGCCGGATGCGCGAGGAGGCCCATCTCCGCCGCCGCACCAAGGGGCAGGCCCACGCACCGGGCGTCTGGATCGTCTATTTCTCGCTCGCCGCACTGCCGCTGTTCGGCCTGGGGCAATTGCTTATCCCCAGCGGCGACGCGGCGCGGCGGCTCTGGGCGTTCCAATTGCTCTGTGTCTACGTGGCGGCCGGGCTGGGACTGCTGGTGACGACGAGCTTCCTGGGCCTGCGCCGATACCTGCGGCAGCGCGGCGTGCAGATGCCCGCCAGAATGGCCGGCGTGTGGATCGCCCTGGGGGCCGCGATCATCGCCGTCCTGCTGGCCGCCAGCGCGATCCTGCCGCGCCCCGCCGCCGAGTACTCGGTCGCCCGTCTGCCCGACTTTCCACTGAAGTTCAGCACGCCCGAGCGCGAGTCGAATCGCCACGCGGTCGGGAGCGAAGGGGCCGACAAGAACGCGCCCGACGCGCAGTCCTACACGCAGGGCAAACAGGACGGCGCACGGCCCGAAGGCGGCACGTCGCAAGATCCGCAGCAGGGGGGCCAGGACGCGCAGCCCTCGCAGGACAATCGCGGCGGCCGGTCGCCGGGCCAATCCCAGGGCGCCGCCGGAGACCAATCGCAGCCCTCTTCCCAAAGCCAGCCCCAGCAGCCGTCGCAGCGCCCGTCCGGCGCGCCGGAGGATTCCTCGTCTTCACGCGGGCAGAGCCAGGGGCCGCAGTCGCGCAGCCGGCCGCAGCAGGACGGCCAGGCCCCTTCGCGGCAAGGCCAGGAGCAGCAGCCGTCGCCAGAACAGTCCGCCGAGGCGCAGCAGCCCGGCGACCAGGAGCGATCCTCC
>JAAYCB010000136.1 GCA_012744395.1 Pirellulaceae bacterium | reverse complement strand
GCATGGGCAGCAGGACTTCCTCGGCTGGATAAGGCTGCGGCGCGTGGGATATTCGGTCCAGGATCCTCGCGTACTCCTCGGCGAGGACGCCCCGGTCATAGTTGCCGACGACGTAGTTGCGGCCCGAGCGGCCATATTCCCGACACCGGTCCGGGTCGGCGGCAAGCGCGCAGACGGCGTCAACCAGTTCGTCGGCGTTTTCCGGCTCGATGCAGACTCCGGCGCGGGCCGCCCGCAGCAGTCGGGCGGCATGTCCGCGCACGCCGAGAATGATGGGTCTCTCCATCGCCGCCATTTCGAACATCTTCGATGGCGTCACGCGCTCGAACAGCTCGGCCTTGCGCAGATGAACAAGGCAGGCATCCGTCGCGGCGAGCACGTCGGGCATCGTCTCGCGCGGCAGCCGGCCGGTGAACACCAGGTTATCCAGTCCTCGCTGGCGGGCCATTGTTTCGAGCATTTCGCGCTCGGCGCCGTCGCCGACGAGGACAAACGCGATGTCGCGCCGGCCGAGGTCCCGGAGCCGCTCGGCTGCCCGGACGACGATCTTTAGTCCGGCGGCCATGCCGATCGTGCCGACATAAGCGCAGGTGAACCGGTTCTTGATCCCAAACTGCTCGAAAAAACCGGTCGCCGATCTCGGCCAGAAGATCGCCCGATCGACGCCGTTGGGGATGATCGAGAGCTTGTGCCGCGGCACCCCCTTATTGACAAGGTCTTCCCAGTATCCTTCCCCCACCGTGACGATATGATCCGCGCCCGCGTAAAGCCAGCGTTCCATGCGGTAGAGAAACCCGAGCAGACGCCGGTTCTTCAAAGCGCCCACGGCCACGATGCTGTCGGGCCAAAGGTCGCGGATTTCCAGTACGAACGGGAGGCGGCGGAGTCGCAGCCGGGCGAAGACGAGGCCGGCCCAGCCGCAAAAGAACTGGGGAGATGTGGCAACCACCAGGTCGGGCCGCCTGCGGAACCAGGCGAAGAAAACCGCCGCGAACATGTAGGAAAGGAAGTTGAGGATCCGCCCCATCGATCCCTTGTTGGCCGCAAGATGCGTCCACACCCGGGTGACGCGAACGCCCTCGAGCGTCTCCGACTGGACGAGGCGGTTCGCATATCCCGGATAGACAACCCCGCTGGGGACGTTCGGCGCGCAGGTGATCACCTCGACGCGGTGCCCCAGGCTCGCCCAGCGCGAACACATCGCCGAGATTCTCGCGGCCGGCGCGTTTCCCTCGGGGGAATAGTAGTGGGAAAAGACAAGGATTCTCATGCCGCTCGAGTCCTCTGATTCCGCCTCGGCCCCCGCTGCCGGAAACCCGGCCGGCCAACGGCGTTGAGAGCCTCCGGCGAGAGAACCGTTGGGTGGCCGCCGCTGGTTTTCGAATCGGGTTCAGGAAACCAAGAAGAACGGGAGTCTCAGTCAACAAAGCCAAACGTTTTTTCGGGTGGACGCCGATTGAGCCTGGATTGTCGTGGGGCGGCATTGTGGTTCGAAAGCGGAATCGGGTCAAGGTTGATTCCACGCTGCTGGCGCTGCGGTGCTGCCGGCGCTGTCGCGACAGTCTGCGAAACCCCGACGGCGGGAGAAACCCCGACGGCCGCCGTCCGCGCGCCGGCAAGCGATGAGGCCCTACGGCGGATCAAGACGGGGCCGGTTTGGCGAGTACGTGCCGCGAAGCGGCACCGGCTGGCGGATGCGCGCGGATCGGTTTGGCGGTCGCGGGGAGCGACTTTTTCGGGGAATCGACTTCCGTTTACCCCCGGGGAACGCGCGGCGGCGGCGGCGGCGAACCGTTGTCTGCCTGGTTAACGCGTGTTCTGGCAACGAGTTGGGTGATTTTTGCTCGATCGGGAATATCTGGTCTTTACCGAATGGGCCTTTGCGGGCAGAATACCGCCTCGTAAGGTTCGCCTTACTGATCGACCGACGTGTCCGTCGGCGCGCCGCTATCCGCCAGCGGTCGCCAGGTCAAGGACGACCTTTTTTCCCAAGCAAGGAGTGCTGAAAGTGAAAACGACCCGCATCTCTCTTCTCGCTCTCGGGTTGCTGGTTGGCACGCTCGCGTCCAACCTCTCCGCCCAGAACGCGGCGCCGGCGACTCGGCCGATGGCGCCCGCCACCGCCCAGCCGGTTCGGCAGGGCGCCGGCAGCCCGATCGCCGTGATCGACATCAGCCGCATTTTCAAGGAATACCCGGCTTTCATCGACGAGATGGAACGGCTCAAGCGCCGAGTCGAGGACGAAGACGCGAAGATGAAGCTTCGCGCCAACGAGCTTCAAGCCGACGTGGATGTCCTCAAAGGCCTCAAGGCGGGTTCGCCGGAATACAAGACCAAGGAGAAGGACATTGCCGAGAAGCGGGCGCAGATGAACATCGACGTCCAGGTGCAGCGGAAGGAATTCCTCCAGCAGGAGGCTGCCATCTATCATGAGGTTTACGAGCGGGTTCGGCAGGAAGTCAACGCCTTCGCCACGCAGGTCGGTCTGGCCGCGGTGATTCGCTACAGCGGGGAAGTGGCCGAGGCCGACCAGCCCGACCAGGTTCTACGCCAGATCCAGAAGGATCTCGTCTGGTTCAATCCGGGCTTGGACATCACGAACCAGATCCTGGCGAATCTGAACGCTCGGGGCGGCGCGCCGACGCAGCGGACGGGGATTCCGTATCCGGCGTCGAATCCGTCCCCGAATGTTCCTTACCGCCGCTAAGAGGACGGCGGCACGGCCCGCGGCGCAACGACAGGCCGAGCATGGATGCCGGCAGGTTCGTGCGGCAGGAGCATCCCGATAAGTCATGGATGACGGGTTTTCACTGATGTTCACCGCTCGCAAGCAACGCACCCTCTCCCGGACGGCCGTGGTCGAAGGCTTCGGATATTGGAGCGGCCGCGACGTCCGCCTGGAGTTCCGGCCGGCCGAGTCCGGCGCGGGGATCGTCTTCGTCCGGTCTGACCTGGCCGGCTGCCCGCGGATTCCCGCCGATGCGGCCCACCGTGTCGAAGTGCCCCGCCGCACGACGCTCCAATGCGGCGAGGCGCGGGTCGACATGGTTGAGCACGTGATGGCGGCGCTGAGGGGGCTGCAAATCGACAACTGCGAGGTCTGGGCGGACGAGGCCGAGATGCCCGGCTGCGACGGCTCGAGCCTGCCCTTCGTTCGAGCCTTGAGCAAGGCGGGAATCGCCGTGCAGGCCGCGGATCGCCGGCGGCGGACCATCGATCGGTCGATCCGTCTGGGCGACGAGAAGAGTTGGGTCGAAGCCCGGCCGCCGATCGGCCCGGCGCCGGTCGTGGAATACCACCTCGACTACGGTCCGGCCTCGCCGATCGGCTCTCAGGTGGGCAGATTCGCGATCCTGCCGGACGTGTTCCGCGGAGAACTCGCTTCGGCGCGGACATTCATGCTCCAGGAGGAGGCCGCCTGGCTGCGCTCGCAAGGCCTGGGCCGCCGCGTGACCTACGGCGATCTGTTGATCTTCGGGCCCGGCGGCCCGATCGAGAACTCTCTTCGCTTCGGCGACGAATGCGTCCGCCACAAGATACTCGACCTGATCGGCGACCTGGCCCTGGCCGGCTGCGATCTTGTCGGGCACTTCGTGGCCTACCGCAGCGGCCACCGCCTGAACGCCGAACTCGTTCGCAGGCTGGTGGCGACGAACCAGTGCGTAAGACAATTCCGGCGCTGCGCCTAGGCGCGGCTTGACAGCCAGGCAGAAAACCGGTCGGAAGGCGGCTGACAGCCGAGGCTTGAAGCGTCGTCCGCATCGCAAACCAGGAGTCGGTCATGGCCACTTATGTTGCCGACCATGTTTCGATCGATCCGCGAGCCGAGATCGCTGAAGATGTCCACATCGGGCCGTTCTGCGTGGTCGGACCCGATGTCCGAATCGGCCACGGCACGCGACTGGAGAATCACGTGACCCTGATGGGGCACGTCGAATTGGGCGAGCACAACCGCGTCTACCCCGGAGCCGTGATCGGCGGAGAGCCGCAGGACATCTCCTTCGGCGGCGCCGCGACACGCGTGGTCATCGGCGATCACAACATCATCCGCGAATCGGTCACGATCAACCGCGGGTCCGAGAAAGAGGACGGGATCACGCGGATCGGGAGCAACAACTTCCTCATGGCCTGCTGCCACGTGGCCCACGACTGCAAGATCGGCAACCACGTGATTATCACCAACAGCACGCTGCTCGGCGGGCACGTCCACGTCCACGACCACGCGATCCTCTCGGGCGGTTCGGCCGTGCACCACTTTGCCACGATTGGCAGCTACGCCTTCGTCGGCGGGCTGAGCGCCGTGCGTTGCGACGTGCCCCCCTACGTGCTCGTTGAAGGCCACCCGGCACGCCCGCGGTGCATCAACATCGTGGCGCTGAAACGCAACAATTTCGCGCTGGCGGAGATCGAAGCCCTCTCCGAGGCCTTCCGCCTGCTTTACCGGGCCAAGGTGGGCCTGGAGAACGCCCGGGAGATCCTCAACGGCAAGGGCGATCTGAATTATCACGTAAACCGGCTGCTCGAATTCGTGGCTCGGCAGCAGGGAGGCGCCCACGGTCGCGGGCGAGAACGGAGGAGAGCGGCGTGAGACCGGTGCGCTTGGCGGTGATTGGCGCGGGACGGCTGGGTGGATTCCACGCGCAGAAGGCGGCCGCGCACGGGGCCGTGGCCCTGGTTGGCGTGGCCGATCCAGCGGCCGCAGCGCGCCGTCGCGTGGCCGCCGACTGCGGCTGCCGCGCGGTGGCCGATTACCGCGATCTGATTGGAGAGATCGATGCCGCGATCGTCGCCGCGCCGACCGGCCTGCATTGGGAAATCGGCCTCGATTTGCTCGGGGCGGGCGTGCATCTGTTGATGGAAAAGCCGCTCGCCCGGACTGGCCGAGAGGCGGCCGGACTGGTGGCCGAAGCCGCCCGGCGGGGCGCCGTCTTGCAGGTCGGCCACGTCGAGCGTTTCAACCCGGCCTTCACCCGTGCCGCGGCGGAATTGCAGAACGCCAAGTACATCGAGGCGGTCCGCACGAGCGGGTTCACGTTTCGCAGCACCGACGTGGGGGTCGTGCTCGACCTGATGATCCACGATTTGGACCTCGTGCTATCGCTCGTCCGCGGCCCCCTGCGGCGGATCGACGCGCTCGGCCTGTCGGTCCTCGGGGGCCATGAAGACGTGGCCCACGCCCGACTTGAATTCGAAGACGGGTGCGTGGCGACGCTCGCCGCCTCGCGGGTCAGCCACGAGGCGGCCCGCCGGATGAGCGTCTGGTCGCCGGCGGCCTTCACGGCGATCGATTTCGCGGCGCGGAAGACGTCGATGGTCCGGCCGAGCGACGCCTTGCGCGAAGGAATGTTCGATGTGAATCGCCTCGCGCCGGCGGAGGTGGACTACTACCGCGCCCACCTTCTGGACGAGCACTTGCCCCTGGAGATTCTCCAGTGCGAGGCCGTTGACGCGCTGGCGGCGGAACTCGACGATTTCATCGAGAGCATTTGCGCGCCGCGGTTGCCGCGCGTCACGGGGGAACACGGCAGCGATGCGGTTGCCGTGGCCGAACAGATTCTGGCTTCGATCGATGCGCACCGCTGGGATGCCGCCGAGGACGGGTTGTCCGGGCCGCATCTGCGTCCGCGGCGCGGGGTCCTGCCCGGCCCCCACTGGCAACCGGTCGCGCGCGGCACGCCGCTGGAGCGAAAAGAAGCCGGGTAGGGCGGTGCCGAGCGGGCTGGCCGCGAGCCGGTCAGAGGCGGCCTATCTGGCCAGCCAAACGGGGGAGTAGATGCCTTGGTTCCTCGGCGGGTCGGTTGAGGGCACGACACCCAGCGTGCATTTGTTGGCTTTCTTGATGATTACCCTCTTGGCTGATTTCGCGCCGGTCAGCTTGACCTCCTCGATGGTGACACAGCGGAGGTCGACCACGTGAAACTGGGAATTGTTGCCCGGTCCGGAGACGTGGTCGAACAGCGGGATCAGGCGTTTGCCATTGGGATTGTTGATCAGCGAAGCCAGTTCGTCCTTGACGCCCGCGCTGATGCCGGTATCGCCATTGAAAAACTGCGGAATCGTCAAGCGGTCATTTTCGTCGAGCTTTCCGGCCGACTTCAACGCATTCCAGTCGGCGGAATTCACGCCCGAGAGTATCTGCCGCGCGATGTCGGCGGTTGAGTTGTTTTCACCGCCGAAGTCGATCGTTCCGCAGTTGCCCGGTGTAAGGTCCTGAGGAAAGAGATTGCAGGTCTCGCGCGTACCGGCGAGAAACTCCTTGACATCCTCCCGGTTGATATCCAGCGCGAACGGAAGCAGCATGACATTCGTGTTCCGCTTGGGAGGGTAGACCCCGCAGACGCTGTTGATGAAGACCGCCGTTGATTCTTCGATCAGCGGGCCAGGCCGGCCGCCGATTGCCCGGGCAAAGAAGAGGGGAACGGCCCCGTTCTGGGCTTCCGACTTGTGAACCCGCACTCGGACGGCGTTGAACCAGGCGGGATTCTCAAACGTCAGTGGGCAGGTGGGGTCCAGGGGGTTGGCGATGTAGCCGACCGTCAAGTCCTGGATGGCGATCTCGGGCGCTTCGCGGCAGACGGGGTTGGCTCGGCAGATCTCCAAGGCCGAATCGAAGACTGGGCCCGAGCCGAATGTCGTGTCGTCCGTCAAGTTGCCGGCGGCGCTCTGTTCGAGAAGCTCCCAGGCGGCGGCCAGTGCCGTGGCGTCGGCCGTCCGCTTCAGTTCGGTCTTGGCGACGCAGAGGTAACCCAGATCGACGGCGCAGGCCAGCATACCAAATACGACGACCATCATCACGGCCGAGAGGATGGTGATCGTGCCGGCCCGGTGCTGTTTGTTCGGGCGGGATTTCATGGCGATTCTCCTGTTGCACGGGCAAACGCGTGGATCAGACATGCTAATTGGCTTGTACCGCCAGAAAGACCGTCCTGGGAGTGGCATCCTCCCAATGCGCGCCCGAATCCGTATAGTAGCGGACCCGCTTCAAGACCAGGGACACGACACGGTTGCTGGCGTAGCCGACACCCGAATTAGCAGTTGAGAAGTCAGGCGAATAGCCGTTCAGATTGGCGATCTCCGTGGCGACGGCGGCCTTCAGATAGCCCTCGGCGCCGAACAGGCCCCAGGTTGCCGACCGCCCGTTGGTGATCTCCACCGAGAGGTTGCCGCCGCTGACGGCCATGGCCTGGGTCCAGCTGACGGTCTCGCCTGGTTGGGCCATGGCCAACGTGTTGGGGAACTTCCGCTCCAGGACCGCGAAATCGCCGCTCCAGACTTGAAGCTGAACGCCGCCGGCGACGAAATCGGGGTGGTTCTGGTGATTGACGTCAAATAGCAGGTAGAGGCCGTCGAGAGTCTGGGTCGGCGACAGCGCGCATGTGAGTTGGGGAGCCACAAGGTTGGGGTCCGGCTCTCCGACGACCAGTTCCCAGTCCTCCTCGACGCGAACGATCGCCAAATCGTCTTGGCCAAACACGGCCGCCGGTAGCGACAACAGCAGGGCAAGAGCAAGGGCGGGGCGCGACCGGCGGACCAACTTACGGGTCAGGCGAGACATGACTGCATCTCCGTGCGGGTGGATTTACTGAGAAGCGACTTCGAGGAGAACGGGAGCGGCACCAGAAAGTGGGGATTCGACGGACCCGTCCTGTCAGCGCAGGCTGCAAGGAACCGGTCGTCCAAGCGCGGAAGACGCTGCGGATACGCAAGAGTCTATCCAATGGTAAACGTAGGTCACTTTTCGGGGTTGGTCAAACGATTGGGGGAGACTCAGGGAGCTCCCGGCGGAATCGCTCCTGCTCCCACGCCTGATCTCGTTGGCAGGCCCTGGAGCTCGGGAACCCTGGAGAGCGTTCTTTTTCGGAGCACGAAGGTCGTACTCGGCATGGGGTTGGGATAAATGGGAGCTTTGGGGATGAGTTGGCCGGCGCCTCGGCCGTTGGTGACAAACCGGGGCGCGGTTGGGCAATCGCGTGGCGGGCCAGCGGAGCCATCGGGTGGAGGTGGCCCGTGCCGATGGCGGAGTTTTTCCCACAAGCGGTCTTTGCGGACTTGTGGCTTGGGACCTTGCCCGCTACAGTGAATGGCGATTGTGTGTTCTCGGCCCTCCGCGAGCAAGGAGTCTGGTCGCCGCTTGGGCGCGGATCGGTCCGTGCGACGCCCGTGGGCAACCGCGTTGTTCCGCGTGTTGCCGCGCGTCGACGCTTCGCCAGTCCTCTTGTCGATCGTGCCGGTCGGCGAGGGAGGCGCCTGGTTGGAGCGGAGACTGGGCGTGGTGGCTGGTGCGCGAGGGCCATCGTCTATGAGGAGTGTGTGCAATGCCCAGTGGTGTCATCAAGAAGATTGTCTCGGACCGAGGATTCGGGTTCATCAGCGGCGATCGGGGGGAGGTGTTCTTTCACCTGTCTTCGGTTGAGGGGGCGAACTTCGACGATCTTCAGGAAGGCCAAACCGTCGAGTACGAACTCGATGCTAGCGAGGATCCGAGGCGGCGCAACAAGGGCCCGCGGGCTTCGGTCGTCCGGCCCGGTTCTTGAACCGTCCGCTTCCCAAGCGGGAACAAGCACGGCACGGCGCAATTCGGTCATCCGCTGCCGGTGCGCTCTGGGATGACCACTTGGCGTTTTTCCGGTGGTTACTCCGATCCGGGGCGGAGAGCATGTGTTCATTGCTTCCCGCACAACACGGTGGGGGCTTCCGCTGAATCGCTAGTACGCCGGCCGCAATCCCCAAGTCAAACCAGAAAGGCTCCGGCGGCGCCGGAGAAACGCGGATGCAGATTACCGAAGCCGCGGCCGAACGAATGAAGACCGCCGTGTTGCACGAGATCGACGAAAAAGAGAAATGCTTTCGGATCGCCATGTCGGAGGCGGGCGTTGATCTGGTGATTGACGAACACCGCGAAGGAGACGTCACGTTCGAATACGAGGGGACGCTGATCCTGGTGCTCGACGCGACCGCCGACGACGCGATCGGAGAGCTTGTCCTCGACTACGACCCCGAACAGTCGGAACTGGTCTTTCGCCGCGAAGACGAATTCGAGGAAATCATCGATATCGACGCCGAACTCGATGAGGACCAAGAGGAAGGCTGAGCGGTTTTCGTTCGATGTCGGAGCGGGTGGCGCCAAGCGGCGGTTCTCAAGCCGGAGCTTGGGGACCCGGGGCGGCTAGCGTCCCAGGTGGCGGTCGGCAAAATCCATGTACCGCTGCCAGTCATACTCCGTCACGGCGTGCTCGCCCTTGCGGATGTGGTAGCCGATGCGGCTGGTAACCGGTTGCTCCAAGCCCGGCATCTCGTCGGCCGCCAAGCCGTCGGCTGCCAACAGCCGGTAGACCGGGTCGGCCCCTTTGGCCGCGAGGAACTCGCCGCGCGGATCGGCCCAGAGGTCTTTCTCCGCGCTGGCCACATAGACCGGCCGCGGGGCCACCAGCGCGATCAGCATGTGCTGGTCGACCGGCAAGTCGTTGACGCGATCATTGTATCGCTTGAAATGGCCGCAGAACCAGTGGGGGAAGCTCGTGTTGATCCGCCCGACCGTTTCGCCGAATTCCCGTCGGCTCAAGGCGGCCCCGCCGCACCCGGAGTTGTTGGAGATCACCAGGGCGAACCGTTCGTCTTGAGCGCCCGCCCAGAGGGCCGTCTTGCCCAGCCGCGAGTGGCCCATTACGGCGACCCGCTTGGCGTCGACGTCGGCGTCCGTCACCAGGTAGTCCATCGCGCGGCTCAAGCCCCAGGCCCAGGCCCCGATCGAACCCCACTCGTCCGCGGCGGGTTTTGTCTGCCCCGCAGCATAGAACAGCGGATGGACCCCGTTCTGGAAACCATCGTCGTAGTCCGGATCGATGTCGCCGTAGTAGACCGTTGCCAGCCCGTAGCCGCGGGCCAGAAGCTTGGGGACTTGCCACCGGCCGGCGCTGGTTCCGCGGGATTCTTCCGTCGCGCGGTGATCGACGACGCCTGCCCCCTTCCGATCGCGCATCCAAGCGGTAGAGAGCGTGATGCCCGGATCATCGCAGACGGAATGGTTGCCGCCGAAGTTCAATCCGAGGAAGACCGGCGCGGGTTTTGTCCTCGACTTGGGCAGATAGAGCAGGAGGTCGATCGGCAGGCTGCGGCCGCCGTGAGCGACGTGGATGCGGATTTCCTTGCGGACGGCGATTCCCTCCAGAGCGTCGTCGCAGCCGCGCAGCGCGAACGAAAGCTCCTCGGGACGCCCCGGCGCCCGCCCGTAAACGTGGTCTTCAAACAGCCGGAGCAGTTCCGGCCGGCGGAGCCGTGTCCACTTTTCCGCGGTATCCACGCGGCTGCCGTCGCTCATTTGGAGCGGGTCCGGCAGATCATAGGCGGGAACCTTGCTCTCGTCGTAGTTGGGGACGAATTTCTGCCCCGCAACGGCGCCGCCGAGCAACGGGACAATACAGACCGCCACGAGCATGCGATGAACAAGAACCGGCATGGTTGACTCCTCCAGAATGGCTGGCAGGTCACAGGGTAAAGGCTACGGCCCGGAAGGTCAAGTCTTTGGTTCCCCGGCGGCCTGCCCGGCTGACGGGCTCGTTCCCAAGCCGGAGCTCGGGAACGAGGTCTGTAGTCTGTGTCCCGTGACCTGTGTTCTATAACCTCGCGACTGATCGCCTCACGGCGGATCGTCTCCGCGCCACTCGGCAGCCAAATAGATGATCGCGGTTCCATCGCGGCTCGAACTGAGGGCATAGCGTCCCGAGGGCGAAAAACTCACGCTTGTCACTTCCTGCTCATGCCCGCGGAGGCTGAGCAGTTCCTTGCCGGTTTGGGAGTCCCAGAGTTTTGCCGTGTGGTCGCGGCTGCCGGTCAGGATCCGCCGGCCGTCCGGCGAGAAGGCGACCGAGGTGACGGCGGCGGCGTGGCCGTCGAATGTCCGCAGGAGTCCGCCGGTTGCCGCATTCCAGAGGTGCGCGCGGTTGTCTTCGCTTCCGGTGATCACGGACTTGTCGTCGTGTGAAAAGACCCCGTCGAGCACGGCCCACTCGTGCCCTGCCAGCACGCGGACCGCCTGGCCCGAATCGGCATCCCAGATGCGCGCGGTCTTGTCGTCGGAGACGGTGAGCACTCGATGCCCTGAAGGAGAGAAGACCGCGCGGCGAATCCGGTCGGTGTGTCCGACCAGCGATTTCGCCAGCAGCCGCCCGGACTGCGCGTCCCAGAATCGGGCGGTGCGATCATCGCCGGCGGTCAGAATGGTCTTGCCATCGGGAGAAAAGACGGCGCTGTTGACATAGCGCGTGTGCCCGCCGGACAGCTTCCGTAACGATTGGCCGGTCCTGGCATCCCAGATCTTGGCCGAATTGTCCCAACTGGCGGTGACGGCGAGCCGCCCGTCGGGCGAGAATTCAGCCCAGGCGACGGCCCCGTGCGGGCTGAAGCTCATCCGTTCACGGTCCGAGCCGATTTCCCAGATGCGTGCGTCGTTTCCGCCGACGGAGAGAATTCGGGCGCCGTCGGGCGTGAAAACGGCATTCCACGCCAGGCCCCCGATGGTGGAGAAATCGAGCATCGCCTCGCCCGCCCGACCGGGATGGGTGATTTCGCGGCGGGTCTGGAGATCCCAGAGCCGCACGACCCGGTCGACCGTGTTGGTCGTCAGCGCGCGGCCGCCGTCGCCAGAGACGGCGACATGGTGGAGGGCCTCGTCCCCGCCGGCCATCTCGCCGATCACCGCGGCCTTGTCCAGGTCCCAGAGCCGGAGGCGGCCGTCGTCGCAGGTCGTCAGTGCCTGTTTTCCGTCGGGCAGGACGGCCATCGAGGTGACCGGGCCGGGGTGCTTGAGCACGCCCCTGGTGATTTCCTCGCCCGTCTCCAAATCCCATTGGCCGACGGTGTTGTCGAGGCTCGCCGTGAGGGCTCGCCGGCCGTTGGGCAGGAAGGCCGCCGTCGCGATCCGGCGGCTGTGGTTCCGGCGCTGGAAACGCCTTGTCCAAAGCCCCTTCTCATCCTCTCTGGCCCAGACCTGGCAGCGGCCGTGGGAGTCGCCGATCAGGAGAAGATCGTCGTGGGGAGAGAAGGCAACGGCGGTGACGGCGCCCGAGGCGGCCGCTCCGCCCGTGGGCGCGAGCCGCTGCAACGCTTTGCCGCTTGTTTCAAACAACTGGGCCGAGCCGTCGGTCGAGCCGGTCAGAATCCACTGCTCGTTGTGCGACAGGGCCAAGGCCCCCTCGCGGCCGGTGCCTTCGAGGCAGAAGAGTTCGCCGCCGCCGGCCACGTCCCAGAGACGCACCGTGTTGTCGCCGCCGGCGGTCAGCATCCGGCGGCCATCGGCAAAGAAGATGGCCGAGGAGGCGAGGAATTCGTGGCCTTCGCTGAGTTCGCAGAGCAGCTCGCCGCGATTGGCGTCCCAGACCTTCGCCGTGCGGTCGCGGCTTGCCGTGACCACCTGGTCACCCGAGCGGGAGAACCGCGCCGAGAGCACGGCGTCGGCGTGACCTCGGAGCAGTCGGCTTTTCAGGGCGCGGACCTCCTGGTAGCCTGCGAGCGACCAGGTCTTTGCCTGGCCGTCGTGGCTGCCAGAGAGCACGACCTGCCCATCGGGGGAGAATCGACAGGAACGGACCTGCCCGCCGTGCCCGCGGAGGCTCTTGATCAGCGTTGCGGACTGCCTGTCCCAGATATTCACCAGATTGTCGTGCCCGGCGCTGGCGATCAGCCGGCCGTTGGGCGAGTAGACGACACAACTGGCCGATCCGCTGTGGCCGCGGAACGTCTGATGGGGCGGCTCGGGTTCGGCCATCCCGGCGATCCGGGCCGCGAGGTCGACCGGCTTGACGTCGGCCGGATTCCAGGTCATGACGCGTCCGTCATACCCGGCCGAGGCAACCTGCACTCCGTCGGGCGAAAACGCGGCCGAGTAGACGGGGCCGCCGTGGCCGTTGAATTCGGTCTGCGGTTCGCATTGGAGCCGCCCCTCCCGATTGGACACCGACCAGACGATCACCCGGCCGTCCTGACTGGCGGTGAGGATCCTGGATGCGTCGGGCGAGAAGGCCGCCTGCCAGACCCACCAACTGTGCCCCTCAAGCACACTCAAGCCGTGTCCCGTCGCCGCGTCCCAGATTCTCGCCGTGCCATCGTAGGAACCGCTCAGGACCCATTGATCGTCGGGCGAGAAGTCGAGGCTGACGACCGCGTCGCCATGACCTGCCATCACGCCCAAGGGCGCGCCGCTGGCGGCATCCCACAAGCGGACGCGGCAGTCGTCTCCGCCCGAGGCGACGATTCGCCCGGAATGGGAGAACGCCACGGCGTGGACAAAACCGCCGTGGGCAATGACGATTGGCGGCGTTTCGCCCGCAAGTGCGACGATGCGGACGCATCCATCCCAGCCGCCCAGCAAGGCGCGGTCCCCGCCGGGGCTGTAGGCGACCGATTCGATCGGCCCTTCGGCCTCGAACGTCTGGACGCTCTGCTGGCAGAGGTGCCACAGCCGGCCCGTTTCCCAGTGGCGGAACTCGCTCTTGCGGCACTCGGCCAGCAGGCGCTCGGCGTCGGAGAACGCATTGTCTTCGATTTTCGCCGCCGCCAGGCCGATCCGCGCCACATAGGCTTCGTACTGCTCCGCACGTCTGGCCGCTTCGGCGTTTCTTCGGGCCTGCTCCTCGTCGCGGCGGGCGCGCTGCTCGGCGATTCTCCGCTCTTCGGCGATGTCTCGCGAGCGGACCGCATCGGCTTCGGCCTGCTCGGCGGCCCGCCGGGCCGCGGCTTCATCCGCCCGGGCGATCTCGGCCCGCGCCCGCGATCGCTCCGCGCGGTCGCGCTGTTTGCGGATTTCGAAGTAGGCCGTCGTGACCACGGCAAACGTGACCGCAATCAGGGCCAGGGCGATGCGCTTGGCGTTCTTCAAGCGGCGGATGCGGGCCTCGCGCTCGCGTTTGCCGGCTTGCACTTCCCGCAACAGGTCGGCGTGCTCCCCGTCATTGGCATCCAGCAACGAAGCCGCCAGGTCGAAGTCCTCGCGGGCCTTGGCACACGTGGCGTAGGCGATCTTCGCCCTGGAGATCTCCGCCGCCGCCGAGCGATTGCCGTCCCAGAGGGCCAATGCCTCCTGGCAGCCAAACAGTGCCCGGGCGTAGTCCTGGTAGTCGCCCGTCTGCCTGGCCGTGGCGAGTTGCCCGCGCGCGTGGTTGAGCAGGGCGATGCTCTCGGAGTGGGATTGATACTCCTGGATCGCCTGCTGCAAGGCCGCGACGCTCTGGTAACGGTTCTTCGGCTCTGTTTGCATCGCCTTCAGGGCGATTTCGAGCAACTCGCCGGACTGATCGCTCGGCTCGATGACGTTCTTCGCCGCGGCATGGAGGCATTCGATCGGCGTTCGGCCGGCATGCGGCGTCTTGCCGGTGACGATCTCGTACAGGATGGCGCCGAGCAGGTAGATGTCGGCGGCCGGTCCGATCCGCTCCATTGGCCCGAGCACCAGTTCGGGCGCCATGTAGGCCGGCGTGCCTCCCATCGTGGTTTTCGACGAATGGTAACGGCCTTCGGAATCAACGGTGAATCGCACCGCCAGTCCCCAGTCCATCACGAGGACCTCGCCGAAGCTGCCGAGCATGATGTTTTCCGGCTTCAGATCGCGGTGGATCACGCCGTTGGCGTGGGCGAAGGCGATCGCGTCGGCCACCTTGGAGAGAATCGCCAGGTTCTCCGCCTGCGACTTCTCGGGCAAGACATCGTCCCAGGGCGTTCCCTGGACGCACTTCATCGCGTAGAACAATGCCCCGTCTTCATTCGTTCCCAAATCGTAGACGGGCACGATATTCGGATGGTCCAGGTCGCCGGTGGTGACGGCCTCGGCGACAAACTCGTGTTGCCTGCCTTTGCCCTTGGCCCCGGGGCGGAGCATTTTCACCGCGACCCGGCGATTGAACGACGCCTGCCGGGCCGCGTAGACAATCCCCATCCCCCCTTGCCCGATCTCGTTGAGCAACTCGTAGTCGGCGGCCTTTGCGGCGGACGCATCGGCCGAGGCCGCCACGCTCCGCGACTTGATCCGGACGGTCCCGGCGCCGAGAGTCGTGGTGGAATCGATCTTGAGGGTGGCCTGTGGCCTGCTCCCCGGGGCAAGCTTGCTCCCCCAAACCTCGAGGATTCGATGCGGATCGGCGGCGGTCGCGCCCGGCGGAACCTGGGCGTGCGTAAGGCCGGGCGCCAGATCGATCGTGCCCCGCGTTCCCGGGTCGGCCGGGCCGCCGGCCGCCGGCGCCTGGCCGGCGTCTGCGGGCACCTGGCCACCGAGTGCCTCCGGCCCCGCGTCGATCGTGCCTTCCCGCTCCAAATTGGAGCCGGCGCCGCCCGGCGGAGGTTGCCCAGGATCGAAGGCCGCGGTTTGCAGGTTCAGATTCTGGTCGGTGTCGCGAATCTTGGGAATCGCCCCCTGCGCAGGCAATTCCCCGGTCGCTGCCGTGTCCTCCGGCCGCCCATCCTGCGGTATCCCTTGGCCGTCGAGATCGACCGTCTCCAAATCGCGATTCGACGGCGACCGGTCGGCCGTCCGATCGATCCGCTCGCCGCACGCCGGGCAAATGCCGGCGCGGATCGCCGCATCGGTCAGTTGGGCGTGGCACGCGGGACAGGTACTCATGGAATCTCTGATCAGATAAGGAACGGCTCTTGCCGCGGGCGCAGCGCGATGTTCAGCCCTTCTTGGGTCGATGCCAAGCAGCGGGTTTCATTGGCTGATCGCAGCCTTTTGAAAAGACTTCCAGAAGCCGGTCGGCCCGCTGGTTCCAGCCGGAATGGAGCCGGAACGCCAGCAGGGCGGTTCCAGCGGTCGGCGCGGCTGCGGAGTGATCCGCGGTGGATGCGGTCAGGGGCGTCTCGGCGCTCGGCGCGGCGTCCGACGTGGACGCCGGCACGTCCGCGGCTTGCGGCGGCAGTCCCCTGAATGACGGCTCGGCCCCGGCCCCCTCCTCGGCGGCGACCGGTTGCGACTGGGAGCGTTCCCACTCCTCCCACAATCGCCGCGGTGTGTCGACCCGCGTCTGGCCGGCGTCGTCCGGGAATGCCGGGCCTGGTTTGGTCGTGTGCGAGTGGGGGGGGCGTTCGTCGATGCCTTCGGAAGCATCGCTGGAGTCGATCACCCGCCCCTGGCGGACGAAAACGTCGCGGACGAGGCGATCCGGCCCGTCGCTATGGATTTCATAAATGCGATAATGATTGTCGGGCACGCGGCTCAAAATGGCCGGCAAATTGGCCAGCGCGTCGTCCGGCAGGCGGTAATCGGCGCTCTCGGCGCCGCTTGGCAGCACGACCCGCAGGACCACGTAGTTCTCCGAGGCGGCGACCGAATCGGAGCGAACCGTTTCCAGGTCAGCGGAAGACAGGAACAAGGGGTTGGAGGACCGCGCCAGCGCGCCGGCATCGAGTTGCGGCGGCCGCGGGAAGTAGAGCTGCGGCACCTGGGGCGTGGTGTCGATCCGCACGAATTTCTCGGCGCCTTCGCCGGGCACCTCGGCATAGGTTTCCAGCCAGTGGCTGCCGCCGTCGTCGTCGATCACGGTCACCAGGATGCGGATGTCAGCGGCCGGATTGGCCGGGTCGGGGGGGGCGAAATAGCGGTGCTCGGCCGAGAACGAAACGATCCCCGGCCCGTTCGCCGGAATCGCACTGATCGTGCCGTCGCCCCAGTCAACGATCACGGTGAATGTCTCGCGGCTCCCTCCGGGCCGTTCCAGGGGGTTCAGAGGATTGTCGTAGCCGGGATCGGAGAAACTCCCCTCGATGGTCACGCGCCCCATCGCGTCGACTTCGCTATCGTCGAGCTCCAGCAGCGTGGGGGCGACATTCTCGACGGTTACCAGAAAGGTCTGCTCGTCCGTGCCGCCGTCGTCGTCGGCGACCGTGACCGTGACGGTGTACTGGCCGTCGTCGGCGTAGACGTGGGAGCCGTCGAACGACCCGGCCGTGGGCACGCCCGGCGAGCCCGGCGCGTCGATCGTTACGCCGCCGGAGTCGTGCGGCGTGCCGTCGCCCCAGTCGATCGTGTAGGTGAACGTCTCGGTCGGCCCGAAGCCGGGGTCGGTCAGCGTGCCCAGGTCGATGATGCTGAGGATCGCCCCTTCCGTTGTCGTCTGGTTGTCGACAACGGTCAGGGCGGGTTCGACGTTGAGAATCTCGGCGCTTGCCCATCCGGTCACTTGACCGGACTGGCCATCGTCCAGAACGTAGCGGACCGTGTACTGGCCGTTGTCGGCGTAGGTGTGGGTGCCCGAGATTGTGCCGGCGCCGTTCGCGAAATCGACCGTACCGGGGCTGGCGGTTCCATCGCCCCAGTCTATCGACACCGCGAGCGAATCGCCGTTTCCGGAGTACGTGAAATGTCGAGCCAGGGTCAACGGCGAGCCCTCATCGGCGCGGAGGTATTGGCTCGGCGACGCGCTGTACACGGCATCCGGTTGCGAGTAGCTGTAGAACCCGATCCGGCCGCCGGGAAATGGGTGATCTGCCGGGGCAGCGAGGTCGAACTCAAGCTGACCGTTGACGTAAACCAAGAGCCGATCCGGGCCATGCTCGATCGTGAAGCGGTACTCGACATCGCTCGCCCAGCCCTGGTTGCCCAGGTTGGTCGCCCTGGCCAGTTCCGCCACGCCATCTCGATGGCCCCAGAAGTCCCATTGTGAATCGGGAATCCCCCTGACGCGCGAGACGGCCAGGCCCTTCAGTCCGTCGACGCCGCCACCGATCCCGTCCGCCTGCCGCCAGTCGACGAGCAGATAGTCGGCGTCTGCGTTGGAGAAATCTCCGGGTTGAAAACCCAATACGAAGCCGATGTAGTCGTCGTCGCGGTTGCCGACGACGCGGATCATCACGTCCAGCGGGGCCGCCGGCGCCGCGAAATCGCTATAGAAGACCGTCGGCTGACCGTTGGATTCCTGGGTTACGGTCGCCCCAATACCATCGACGCTCCATGTGCCCGATCCGCGCTGGTAGTCCTCCTGTACCCACCCGCGCAGATCGGAGGACAGGACTTCAAACACCGGCTCGCCCGCCGCCGCCGTGATCAATGTCTCGCTCGACCGGGCCAGTCCGCCGTCGATCGCCGGATCGACGGCGGCGACAAGCGGGCTTGCCGAGAGGACACGCCGCGATTCCAGCGGCGCGACATACAGGCAGACAGCGTTGTCGTCGCGAACGCCGCGGACATCCCCGTTCAACAAGCGGCGAAGGTCGGCGATCCAACGCATGAGGCTAAACCATTGGGGACCATAAGGTTAGACAATTCGCGGGGACTTCTGGATTCCCGTAAGAGAAGCATTCCGCCAACCTCTACAATAGTCGCGAACGGCTTATTCTGCAATTAACTTCTGATCGAGCAGGCAATAATTTCGCCCGGGATGGAGACGGCGATTCGCTTGGCAAGACAGGCCTGCCGCAGCGAAAAGACCCAAGGGCTCGGCCGCAAACGCCGAAACAAGTACCGAGAGGAGGCGTTGTCTCGGGTGGCTGGGCAAACGGAACGCCTGGGAATCTCGCGGCCAGACCGTTCCGCCATCTCCCCACCGTGCGGGACGGTGACGTGCTCCGGCTCGACAATCGATCCACGCGAAGCCAACGGAATCGGATCGCCCGGCTGCAAAGGAATTGCAGAAATGAGACTCATGCCAGGTTGTCTTGTCTTGGCTGTTCTCGGGCTCTGCCCGGCCAGCCTGCGTGCGGCGGGCGGTGAACAGACGCCCGGGCTCCTCGAACCGCTCAAGCCGATCACGAGCATCTCGACAAGCATCCAGCCGCAGCGCGGGCGGCTGCCGACGGACCATGCCGGGCAAGTCGATTTGCAGCGGGCGGCATCTTCGGCCGCCGCCCGGCCGCCTCGCGGATGGACTGGCTTCTGCTGGACCGCGCCGGGGGTCTGCCACCGGCCCCTGTACTTTGAAGACGCGGCCCTCGAACGACACGGATACTCCCTGGGTCTCGGTCAGCCGGTGGCTTCGACCGTCCATTTTGTGGGAAATCTGGCCATCCTGCCGTATCGCCTGGCGGCAGAACCTACCTCTGAGTGCGTCTACGTTCTCGGGCACGAGCGGCCCGGCACCCCAACTCCCTTGCGTTACTACCGGCCACCCTTGCGAATCAGCGGCGGGTTGGCCGAGGCGGGAGTCGCGGCCGGGCTCGTGTTCCTCCTGCCGTAGAACGTTCGCGTACGCGGTGCCGCCCGGCGGACGATCGCCGCGGCGGCTTGAAGCGGCGAGCCCCTTCAGACCAAGGCTCTCGTGCCGGCCAAGCCCGTCTAGGCAACCGGCCTGGTCATCCGCCAGGGATCCAACGCCTCGGCCAGTTCGTCTTCCGGCAGAATCTGCTGCTCGCGGCAGATCTGCCGGATCGTCTTTCCCGTTTTGAACGCTTCCTTGGCCAGGGCCGCGGCCTGTTCATAGCCGATGTAGGGGTTCAGCCCGGTGACCAGCGCGAGGCTCTTTTCGACGGAAGCTTCGCAGGCCTCGGGATTGGGCTGGAGATTCTCCAGGCATTTTGCGGCGAAGGCGAGGACACCGCCGCCAAGCAGGCGGATGCTCTCCAGAATCACATCGCCCATCATCGGCATCATGATGTTCAGTTGAAACTGGCCGCCGGCGGCGCCGCCGACGGCAATCGCCTGATCGTTGCCGATCACGCGGGCCGCTGCCTGCATGAGGCTTTCGCTCATCACCGGATTGACCTTGCCGGGCATGATCGAGCTCCCCGGCTGGAGATCGGGAATCTTGATCTCCTGGAAGCCGCAGCGGGGCCCCGAACCGAGCCAGCGGATGTTGTTGGCCACGTTAAACAGGGTGACGGCGACGGCGCGCAACTGGCCGTGGGATTCGACAAGGCCGTCGCGCTGCGCATTGGCCTCGAAGTGGTCGGCCGCTTCGACGAAGGGGATGCCGGTCCTTGCGGCCAGGAACCGGGCAACCCGGGCGCCGAACTCGCAGTGGGTGTTGATGCCGCTTCCGACCGCGGTGCCTCCGGCGGGCAGTTCGAGGATCGCTTCAAGGGCTCGATCCGCCCGGCCGACCGACAACTCCAGTTGCCGCGCCAGCCCGCCGATCTCCTGGCCGAGAGACAGCGGGGTGGCGTCGGCCAGGTGCGTCCGGCCGATCTTGAGAATGCCCTGCCACTGGGCCGCCTTCTCGCGGAGCAACGCGCCGGCGCGCTTCAAAGCGGGGATCAAGCGGTCGTGAATGCCGCGGGCCGCGGCGACGTGAATCGCCGTGGGAAAGATGTCATTCGTGCTCTGCCCCAGATTGACGTGATCGTTCGGATGGATCGGCTTGGCCAGGCCAAAGCGGTCGTCGCCGGCCAATTCGATCGCTCGATTGGAGATCACTTCGTTGGCGTTCATATTGCTCGACGTGCCCGAGCCGGTCTGGTAGACATCAATCGGAAACTGATCGTCCAGCCGCCCCTCGGCCACTTCACGGCAGGCGGCGAGCAGTGCGTCGACCTCCGCCTCGCTCAAGGGGCGCTTCCCCGACCCGGTGAGCAAGCCCAGATCGCGGTTCACCGACGCGGCGGCCCATTTCACCAGGCCGATCGCGTGGATCAACTCCGCCGGCAGCCTCTGCCCGGAGATCGGGAAGTTCTCCACCGCCCGCTGCGTCTGGGCCCCGTAGTAGGCATTCGCCGGAAGCCGGACTTCACCCATGGAATCGCGCTGCATGCGATACTCGGTCATTGATGCACCTTCGGAAGCGGAAAGCGGAAACAGAAGCGGAAAGGGGAAAGCTGACCCCATGATAGCGGCTCGCCCATGGAAGGACACAGGGCCT
>JAAYCB010000135.1 GCA_012744395.1 Pirellulaceae bacterium | reverse complement strand
GATCCGCTCATCCAGTACCCGCGCAAGAGCTGGTTTATTCGCACGACCCAGTTCAAGGACAGGATGCTGGAAAACAACCGACGAATCCATTGGCTGCCGGAACACATCCGCGAGGGGCGTTTCGGCAATTTCCTGGAGACCAACGTCGATTGGGCCCTCTCGCGCGAGCGCTACTGGGGCACGCCCCTGCCGATTTGGGTCTGCGACGAGACGGGCACGATGGAGGCGGTGGCGAGCCTCGCGGAATTGATGGGCAAGCCGGGCCTGGAGGGGACCGAGGTCTGGGAAGCGGCCAAGCGGGCGAATCCCGCCCTGCCGGACGACCTGCGGGTCCACAAACCGTACATCGACGCGATCACCTACCAGTCGCCAAAGGCGCCGGGGGGCAGGATGCGGCGCGTCTCGGAGGTGATCGATTGCTGGTTCGATTCCGGCGCGATGCCCTTCGCCCAGTGGGGCTACCCCCACGTGAGCGGCTCGCAGGAGGCGTTTGCCAGGCAGTTTCCCGCGGACTTCATCAGCGAGGCCATCGACCAGACGCGCGGCTGGTTCTACAGCCAGTTGGCGATCAGCACACTCCTGTTCAGCCCGGGGCGCGAGCCGAACGGCGACAGCGTCGGGCCGGTCGACTACCCGCACCCGTTCGCCAACTGCGTGGTCCTCGGCCTGATGCTTGCGGAATGGTGGGAGAGCAAGGATGGCCGGCAGCGGTTTCTGGCCGAGAACGAGGCGGTCGAGGCGCTGGGCAGGGGCAACTTCGTCCACAAGATCGGCAAGATGTCGAAGAAGCTGCGGAATTACCGTTCGCCGAACGAGATTTTCGACACGTACGGGGCCGATGCGCTCCGCTGGTATTTCTTCTCCAACCAGGCGCCCTGGAACTCGATCATCTACAGCGAACAGGCGATCAAGGACTGCATCCCCGGCTTCTTGCTGCGGCTCTGGAACGTGTTCAGCTTTTTCACGATCTACGCGAATATTGACGCGTTCGAGCCGGCGGCGGAGATCGCCGGCGACGCGGGCCAGTTGGAGTCGGCGCGGCTGGCCCGGGCCGCCAGCTACCGCCCGCCGGCGCAGCGCGGCGAGCTGGACCGGTGGATTCTGAGCGAATTGAACCGGACGGCGGCCGCCGTCGCCGCCGCGATGGACGCGTACGACAACTACGGCGCCTGCTCGCGGTTGAACGCGTTTGTCGACGCGCTGTCGAACTGGTACGTCCGCCGCAGTCGCGACCGGTTCTGGAGCGGCGGCGTTTCCGACGAGAAGACCGACGGCTACTGGACGCTCTTCGAGTGCCTGATCACGACGGCGAAATTGATTGCGCCGTTTGTCCCCTTCCTCGCCGAACAGATCTGGCAGAACCTGGCCGCCGGCGTGTTCGGCGAGAGGGTCGCGTCGAGCGTCCACCTCTGCGACTACCCGACCGGCGCCCCGGAGCTGATCGACGAGGTCCTCTCGGCGCGGATGGAGCTTGTCCGCGAAGTCGTTTCGCTGGGGCGGAGCGCGCGGATGGGGGCCAGGCTGAAGGTCCGCCAGCCGCTGGCCCAAGTCGAGATCGTGCTGGCCGACCCGGCGCACCGGCCGTGGCTCGAATCGCACGCCGGGCTGATCCGCGAGGAGTTGAACGTCAAGACCGTGGACTTCATCCGCAAGGCCGATCAGTATATCAGCTACACGGTCCTGCCCGATTTGAAGCGCCTCGGACCAAGGCTCGGCAAACACCTGCCGGCGGTCCGCAGACTCCTCGCCGAGGCCGACGGCGCGGCGATGCTGGCCGAGTTGGAGGCGGCCGGCAAGGTCGTGTTGCGGCTTGCGAGCGGTCCGGTCGAACTCGACTCCGACGACGTGCAGGTCCGGCTCCAGGCGAAAGAAGGCTGGGCCGCGGCCCAGGGCCGCGCCTGCGTGGTCGTGCTGGCGACCGAGTTGACCGAGGAACTCCTCACGGAGGGCCACGCTCGGGAGATCATCCACGCGGTGCAGAACCGGCGGAAGGAGCTCCAGTGCGAGTACACCGACCGCATCGCGGTGGGAATCGTCACCGATGCCGAGCCGCTGAGGCGGGCGGTCGAACGGTTCGGAACCTATATCGCCGAGGAGACGCTCACCGCCCCGGGGCGGTTGGCCACCGAGCCGATTGCCGACGCCGAGCCGGTCGAGTTGAAGCTGGCCGGCTTTGCGCTTACGCTCTACGTGGGCGTCGTCTCTTGGAAGCCTTGACCGCGACACGACTGAAGACAGGAAGCGCGGCGATGAGCGATCGAAGGAAGCGGAGGCCGCTCCCGGCGGCCGTCCTGCTCTCGGGTACCGGCAGGACCCTGAAGAACATCAACGATCGGGTTGCCGCGGGCAGACTGGACGTCGAGGTGCGGCTGGTCATCGCCAGCACGGCCAAGGCGAGCGGTCTCCAATTTGCCGGCGGCGCACCGAGCCGGGTGATCGAGCGGAGGGATTTTTCCAGCGACGAAGCGTTCAGCAACACGGTCTTCGCGGCGTGCCGCGGGGCGGGGGTGGAGCTGGTCGTGCTGGCCGGCTGGCTCAAGCTGCTGGTGATTCCCGACGACTTCCGCAACCGGGTCGTGAACATCCATCCGGCGCTGATCCCCGCGTTTTGCGGCAAGGGCTACTTCGGCCACCGCGTCCACCAGTCGGCGATCGACTACGGCGTGAAGTTGAGCGGCTGCACGGTGCACTTCGTCGACAACCAGTACGACCATGGCCCGGTGATCCTGCAAAAGGCCGTGCCGGTCGGGAGCGACGACACGGCCGACACGCTCGCCGCGCGGGTTTTTCAGGCCGAATCCGAGGCGTATCCCGAGGCGCTCCAGCTGATCGCCGAGGGGCGCGTCGCGGTCGAGGGGCGCCGGGTTCGGGTCCTCCCACAAGCGGGGCGGGGCGACGAGAAGTCGTGAATTGGGTCAGTTGAATTGGAGGCGTCATGAACGGTTGTGTCCAAACCGCCATCCTCGGCTTGTTGATCGCTGCGCCGTTTCTCGGCCTGGAAACGGCGGCGGCGGAAAAGCCGAACGTTGTGATCATCTTTTGCGACGATCTGGGATACGGCGATCTGGCGTGCTTCGGCCATCCGACGATCGCCACGCCGAATCTCGACCGCATGGCCCGCGAAGGGCAGAAGTGGACCAATTTCTATGCGGCCGCGCCGGTCTGTACGCCGAGCCGGGCCGCGCTGATGACCGGGCGGCTGCCGATCCGCAACGGCATGTGCAGCGCCACGCGCCGCGTTCTCTTCCCCGATTCGGCCGGCGGCCTGCCGAAAGAAGAAGTCACGATCGCCGACGCGCTCCGAGCCGCGGGCTATGCCACGGCCTGCGTCGGCAAGTGGCACCTCGGCCATCTGCCCGAGTATCTGCCGACCGAGCAGGGGTTCGACTCCTACTTCGGCATTCCCTACTCAAACGACATGGATCGGGTGGCCGAGTCGCCCAAGGGCCGCGCGGCCTTCCTTCACCCGCGACCCGAGTATTGGAACGTCCCGCTTGTCCGCGGCAAGGAGATCATTGAGCGCCCCGCCAACCAGCACATGTTGACGCGCCGCTACACTGAGGAGGCCGTCAACTTCATCAAGGCCTGCCGCGAGAAGCCCTTCTTTCTCTATCTCGCCCACAGCATGCCCCACGTGCCGCTGTTCGCATCAGAAGACTTCAACGGGAAGAGTCTTCGCGGGCTCTTCGGCGATGTGATCGAGGAGATTGATTGGAGCGTGGGGGAGGTGCTCGGCGCGCTCGGCGACCTCGGTCTGGCCGAGAAGACGCTTGTCTTGTTCACCTCCGACAACGGTCCCTGGCTGATCTTCGATCAGCACGGCGGCTCGGCGGGACTCCTGCGGGAGGGCAAGGGGAGCACGTGGGAGGGTGGCATGCGCGAGCCGACGATCTTCTGGTGGCCGGGGCGGATTCCGCCCGGCGTCGTCCGCGAGTTGGGCGCGACGCTCGATATGCTGCCGACTTGCGCCAAGCTCTGCAAGGCCCCGCTGCCGGATGATCTTGTGCTCGACGGCTACGATATCTCTCCGGCCCTGTTGGGAACGGGCCCTTCGCCGCGCAAGGAGATGTTTTTCTATCGCGATACGCAGCTCTATGCGGTACGCAGGGGGCCCTTCAAGGCGCACTTCACCACTCGATCGGCCTACGGGGCCGACAAGGCCGAGACGCATGACCCCCCACTGCTCTACCAGTTGGAACACGACCCTTCCGAGAAGTGCGACGTGGCCGCCAAGCACCCGGAGATCGTGGCCGAGTTGCGGCAGCTCGCCAAATCGCATCAAAAGACCGTCGTGCCGGTCAGGTCGCAGTTGGATGAAAAACTGATCGATATCCGGCAAGACTTGAGCAAACGGCGGCAAGAGTGAGTATCCTCGGTGCGCAGCCGGAGTGCAAGCGGGGCCTCGCCGACGCCATCGAGGGGAGTCGACGTTATGCACCGAGACGCGCGCGGCGCGATTTCCGCCACACGCCCGTGATGGCGGCTGGCGCCGTCGCCGGGCCTGTAGCCGCCGAGGCACGGGCCGCCGACTGGCCGGCAAACGCATTGAGATGCAAAGGGGCTCGCTGAGATGAGTGTTTTAGTCGGAGCGGAGATCGAGAAGGCATTGAAGGACGGGTCCATCAGGATCGAACCGCTCGATTGGTCGCAGGTCGGCCCCGGCTCGATCGATCTGACGCTGGGGAATGAGTTCCGGGTGTTCAAGAAGAGGTCCAAGGTCTACCACGTCAGGAACGACTCCCGCTTCGAGGAGATCACCAGAAGCGTCCATGTGGAGGATGGGTGTTTCGTGGTGATCAAGCCCGGCGAAATGGTGCTGGGAATCACGCGGGAGAAGATCACGCTGGCCGACAACATCTCCGGCCGCCTTGAAGGGAGGAGCCGATTCGCGCGGTTCGGGCTTGCCGTGCATGTCAC
Source organism: Pirellulaceae bacterium (assembly GCA_012744395.1). Classification (GTDB taxonomy): domain Bacteria; phylum Planctomycetota; class Planctomycetia; order Pirellulales; family Thermoguttaceae; genus JAAYCB01. The sequence continues at coordinate 8,888 of JAAYCB010000135.1, read as the reverse complement.
GGCGGGCTTCATGCACCCGGGCATCTCGAACCATCAGGTCCTGGAGATCGTGAACCTCGGACACGCGCCGCTGGCCCTGTATCCGGACACACGCATCTGCCAGTTCGTGTTCGAACGATGCGCTGGCCATGCAACGTATCGGGGGCGATTCGCCGAGCAGAGCAAGCCCTAGCACGGGGGGCGCGAGCGTTGGTGCCTACGCGGGCAAACGGGGGCGCCCGCCGGGCAGTTCCGCTGCTGGCCAACGCGATCGGGTCTGAAGTCCGGGCGCTCTGCATCCGGCCGGCGATCCTTGCCGATGCCCTCTCCGGCAGCAGGCCATGACGGGCATCGGCAGCCGATCGGTTGTTGACATCGAGGCGCTTGCGGCGGCCGATCGAGCGGCTACAATGCTTACAATTCCCCGTGAAAAAAAACGAACCGGCGATGGTAGGAGGACTTCCGAATGCAATTGGCCGCCGTGAAGATCGACAAGCCCGAGACGGTCAATCTGATTCTCGGCCAGACCCACTTCATCAAGTCCGTGGAGGACATTCACGAAGCCCTGGTGACCGCCGTGCCGGGCATCCAGTTCGGGCTGGCGTTTTGCGAAGCCTCCGGCCACTGCCTGGTGCGATGCTCGGGAACGGACCCGGCGCTGATCGAGCTGGCGAAGAACACCGCGACGGCGATCGCCGCCGGCCATGCGTTCGTGATTTTTCTCGCGGACGGCTTCTACCCGGTGAATGTCTTGAACGCGGTGAAGATGGTTCCGGAGGTGTGCCGCATTTTTTGCGCGACTGCCAATCCGACCGAGGTGATCGTGGCGGAGACGGAGCAGGGGCGGGGGATTCTGGGCGTGGTGGACGGATTGCCGCCGAGGGGCGTGGAAGACGAGGAGGGGGTGCGTTGGCGCAAGGGGCTGTTGCGGCAAATTGGCTACAAGCTGTGAGAGGGCGCGCTGGAGGAGCGAGATTGCGATGATCAGGGCATTGGTGATGATGCATGTTGAGCGCGGCAAGGTTCCGGACACGGCGAAGCGGCTTGCGGCGATGGACGAAGTGGTGGATGTGTATTCCGTGGCCGGCGGTTACGACCTGGTGGCGATCATTCAGAGCGAGGAGTATCAGCGCCTGGCGGAAATCGTCACCGAGAAGCTGCAAGCGATCGAGACGGTGACCGACACCACGACGCTGATGGCGTTCCGGAATTACAAGTTCACCCTCTGATCGAGCGGAGCCTGACTCATGATCCGGGCGGCGTTGCGAAAACTGACGATTGGCGAACAGCTTCACGAAGAGGAGGTTTTCCAGATCATCAGCGGCATCCGTGGGGGGGAAGTCACCGAGATCGAGATCGCCGGGTTCCTCGTGGCCCTGCTGATGAAGGGGCCGACGATCCGCGAGGTGGCGTCGATCGCCAGGGCGATGCGGGCGAACTGCGAGCAGATCTCGCCGAACGTCGACGGGGGACTGCTCGACACGTGTGGGACGGGGGGCGGGCGAACCACGTTCAATTGCTCGACGGCCGCAGCGATCGTGGCCGCGGCGGCCGGCATTCCGGTGGCCAAACACGGGAGCCGCTCCCTGGCGTCGGCCTCCGGCAGCGCCGACGTGCTGGAGAAGCTGGGGGTGGTGATCGACCTGACGCCGAAGCAGGCAGAGAGACTGATCGAGACGGTCGGCATCGGGTTCCTCTATGCGCCGAACTTCCACCCCGTGATGCACAAGGTGCTCCCGCCGGAAGCCGCCCTGGGGATCAAGACGATCTTCTATACGATTATCGGGCCGTTGATCAATCCGGCGGACGCCAAGCGGCACATCCTGGGGGTCTACAAGCCCGAACTGGTGGCGATGGTCGCCGACATCCTCGTGGAGCTCCAGTTCAAGCACGCGCTGGTGGTTCACGGATTGGACGGGCTGGACGAGATCTCCGTGATCGGCAAGACGTCGCTGGCGGAAGTCAAGGACGGATGGGCCAAGAAGTACGAGGTATCGCCGGTCGATTTCGGCCTGCGGACGCACACTTACGAGGAGTTGACCGGTGGAACCGCCCAGGAGAACGCGGACCTTCTCCGTGCGATCTTCGCCGGCGAGGAACGGGGGGCGCGGCGCGACATGGTGCTGGCCAACGCCGCCGCCGGCCTGCTGGTCGGAGGCAAGGCGGCCGACCTGCCTGCGGGCGTCCGGTTGGCCGCTGAATTGATCGACAGCGGCGCAGCCGGCGAGAAGCTCGACGACCTGGTCGCGGAGTCAAACCGCATCGCATCTTCGGGCGCGTGAGGGGGGGCGGTCCCGATGGAAGATCGGCAGCGGAGATTCAGGGCGGCGCTGGAGGCCGCGCGGGACGCGGGCAGGGCCCCCTTGATCGCCGAGATCAAGGTCAGAAGTCCCAAGGAGGGCGATCTGCTCGTCGGGCGAGACCCGGTCCAGCTGGCGCGGCGGATGGAGTCCGCCGGAGCGGCTTGTCTTTCGGTGGTCACCGAGGGGCGCCACTTTGGCGGCAGCCTGGCGCTGTTGCGGACGGTCGCCGCGGCGGTCTCGCTGCCGATTCTGCGGAAGGACTTCGTGACCGGCCGGGACGATGTCCGGGCAACCAGCGAACATGGCGCGTCGTGCCTGCTGCTGATCGCCGCATCGCTCCCCTGGCCGAAGCTGGTTGGCTTGCACGAGGAAGCGCACCGCCACGGCCTGGAGACGCTCGTGGAGGTTCACGACGCAAGCCAGCTTCGCCAAGCGCTGACGCTGGACCTCGACCTGCTGGGCATCAACAATCGCGACATCAGCCGGCTGGAGACCGACGACGGCACGGTCGCCAACACGATCCGCCTGCTGGGCAAGGTCCCGGCCGGCGTTTCAACCATCAGCGAAAGCGCGATCTCCGATCCGGAGGAGGTCCGCGGCGTGCTGGCCGCCGGGGGACTCGGCGTGCTGATCGGCACGTCGATACTCAAGGCGCGCGACCCGGAACAGGCCATCCGGCGGTTGGGGCTAACCGGCGAGGGGGGCTGCCGTGTCCGCGACGAGTCGTAGGCGCCCCTGCCGTTGCACGGTGTCCGCCGCGAGCCGCGGGGCCGCCTGCGGGCCTGGTTGTGCCGGAGGCGATGAAGCATGGTCCGGGTGAAGATCTGCGGCAACACCAGCGCCGCAGAGGTGGAGCTCTGCGCGGCGTGCGGGGCGGACTGCGTCGGGTTCGTGGTCGAGTACCCCGTCGCCGTGCCCTGGAACCTGGCGCGCGAGGATGCGGCCCCGCTTGTGGCGCGTGTGCCCCCGATGATTGCCCGCGCGGTGGTCACCGGCGGCGAGGCGGAGAAGGTTCTGGCGATCGCGCGGTTCCTGATGCCGCACCTCGTTCAATTGCACACGGACAACTCGCTGGAAGAGACGGCGGCGATTGCCGGGGAGTTGTCCGGGCTGGGGATCGCGCTGATCCGGGCCGTGCGGATCGACGCGGCCACGGGCAGGGCATCCGGGCAGATCGAGGACCCGCTGGAGGCGGTGCTCGGACTGGAGCAGGCGGGAGTCGCCGCGGTTCTCCTTGACGCGCGGACGCGGGACATGCCCGCCGGCACGGGCGTGGCGCTCGACTGGGGGATGGCGGGCGAAATCCGCGCGGCGACGGAGCTGCCGTTGGTGCTGGCGGGCGGGTTGACGCCGGAGAATGTCCGCAGGGCCGTCGAGCAGGTGCAGCCCTTCGCCGTGGACGTGATCAGCGGGGTAGAGGCCGCGAGAACGGTGAAATCGGCGGAGCGGGTCCGCCGGTTCATCCAGGAGGCGAAAGGGCTGTAACCGCGCGTTGTGATCTCGGAACTTCAGCGCGACGGCGGTTCACGCGCCGGGAAGGTCCGCCGGGTTGGCCGGGGCGAGCGAGCCAGCCTCGCCGATCGCGGGCAGGGGCACGTCGAATCGCCGGCTGATCGTGATGAAATCGCTTTCGCGGCGGAGGAAGGCCTCGACGATGTCGGGGTCGAAATGCAGCCCCCGGCCTTCGAGGATCAGGCGGCGCGTCTGCGCGTGTTCAAACCGGGGTTTGTAGACGCGTTCGGTCGTCAGGGCGTCGTAGACGTCGGCCAGTGCGAGAATCCGGCCGCAGAGGGGAATCTCCTCGCCGCGCAGGCCCCGCGGGTAGCCGCCGCCGTCGAAGCGTTCGTGGTGGGTCATCGCGATGTCGTAGGCCATGCGGAGGAACTCCGCGCCCTGGTGGGCCTGCGTGGCGGCGCTGAGCGTTTCCCCGCCGATGATCGTATGCCGCTTCATGATCTCGAATTCCTCGGGCGTGAACCGCCCGGGCTTGAGCAGCACCCGATCTGGAATCCCGACCTTCCCGATATCGTGCAGCGGGCTGGTGAGGTAGAGCAATTGCACGTATTCGCCGTCGATCGCGTCGCGGAACTTGTCCCAATGCGAGAGGTCATCGGCGAGGACGCGGCAGTATTCGCGGATTCTTTCCAGGTGAGCCCCCGTCTGGGAATCGCGGGATTCGGCCAGCTTGGCCAGCGCGAAGATGATGATGTCGCGGCTTTCCAGCGAGAGGATGCGTTCCCCGGCACGGAGCCGCATGCGAAGTTCCTCGGGCTGGAGGGGCTTGGTGAGGAAATCGTCGGCGCCGGCGTTCAATCCCTCGACCACGTTGTCAACGCCCTCGAAGGAAGTGACGAGGATCACATAGATATAGCTGCCCCAGCTCCGCCCGCGGATTTGGCGGCAGATTTCCACGCCGCTCATGCCGGGCAGTTCCCAGTCGGAGACGACGAGGCGGTATCGCCCGGTGCGGACCAGCTCGAAGGCGTCGCGGCCGTTGTCGGCGGTTGTCACTTCGTAGCCGAAGTGTCTGAGCCAACTGCCGAGGATTTCCGCGGAGACCGAGTCGTCTTCGACAACCAGGACATGCATCGGAGGATTCTGGCTTGTGCGATTCATGAGGCGGGAACCGCTGGGATCGCGGGCGGCTCGAGTTGCGCCACGGCGGCCGTGAATCGATCCCACTCATGCCGCAGCTCGTCGAGCCGCTGCGGGATGGCGCCGAGCGCCCGGCGGCGCGCCGCGTCTTCGATCGCCGCGGCGTGTTCGCGCAACCGCAACGCCGACGCGTTGGCCGACGCGCCCTTGAGCCGGTGGGCGAGCCGGGCCACCAGCTCCGTGTCGGCGTTGATCAGCGCTTGTTCCAGCGCCGCAAGGTCCTCGTCGCACCGCTCCTGGAACTTGCGGAGCACGCGCTGGACGAAATCGGAATTCCCCAGGCAGCGGGCAAGCAGATCTTCCATGTCGAAAACGTCGGCATTTCGATCCGCAGGTTGAAAACTCATCTTCCGTCACTCCTGGCAACAGGCGGCAAGGCTCCGCAAACCGGGATTCTGGCCAGCCGAGCGGTCTCTGGCATTGCTCGCCTCACCCTGAGCTGCCCCGCGCAAGCCGGACCACCGGTCCGTAGGAACTGTAGCCCACGTCTCCCGCAGCGTCAAAGAATGAAACGGCGGCGGGCAAGCCGGCGCGGTCAACCCCGCGGCCGGAGAATCCGTCAGGAAGCGGACAGGCGGTACAGACGGCCGGCATCGGCGCTGCCGCCTTCCCCCGCTGCCGGGCAAACCTCCCCGGGCGGAACCGCGGAGGCCCCCTCACTTCGCCCGCAGCCGCAATCCTTCACCCTGCCAGAGAACGCAGAGATCGTCGATGGTCCAGTGCTCGCGGCCGACAGACGGATCGCCAACTTCGATCCGGTCGGGCCCGACACGGCCGAAAACAACCACGGCGTGGCCCAGGCCGGGTGTCCAGCCCCACTGGTGCTCGTAGCGGGGGTCGACCTCGGCGCCGATCTCGAGCTTGACCAGCAGGAGGGCCGGCCAGTCGTCGGCGGCGAGGAATCCTTCGATATCCGAGAAGAAGGGCTCCACCCGGTAGGAGCTGGCCCGCGTCTTCAGCTTCAGCCCTCGGAACAGTCCCAGCGTCGGCGTACCGTTGGCGCCCGTCAGGCAGAGCTCCATCATTTCCTGTTCATTGGCCGGAATGTCGAAGCCGGTCAGCAATGTTGCAGCGGAACAAGCGCTGCACGAAGCGCGGTTCGACTGGAGGCAGATGCCGTCGCTCCAGATGTCCGTGGCGGGTGGGGGGTCCCTGGGCATCTGGCGCGTCAGCGCGTGGGCGCCGACGCCGAGCAGAGCAACGCCGAGGATGGCGCGACGCCAGAAGGGAATCGGACGCCAGGCAAGGAGCATGCCCGCCAGGCACGCCGCGCCGAGCGCCGTCCAGTTGCCCACCAGAATCACGTTTGAGAAGGGCAGCAAGCGAGCCATGATCAGGCGCCCCTGCACGCGCGCGGCAAAGGCAACCGTCAAGACCACCAGAACGGCGGCAACCGCCGTCCGCAAGAGCCCTCGCCGACCCCGCGCGAACAACGCCCCGACAACACAAGCCGCGCACGAAGCCAGAGCGATAATCACATAGCCCAGAACCAGGTCGTACACGAACGGGTCGCCTTACCGCAAAATTGCCAGCCCGTCAAAGCTGCCAAAAATGCGCAGACTTCCAGACGATCGGTCAACTCTTTGGGCTGAGAAACTTACCTGAACCACACAAAACGCTTGCCAAGGTTGAAGACGAACTGAATCGCCGCCGGTCTCCGGCTTCGCCTCCCGTGGCGGTGCGCGAATGCCGGAACCGCACATGATCGCATTATAAGGCTTTTGCGCGCCGAAGGTGACCCCCGACAGACGTGCGTTTTGTTAGCGCGCCTGGCCTGTCGCCAGCCCCCCGTCAGGCGGGCCGCATGGTGCAACTCGGCGTTGACCAAGAGGTGACAGATCGCTACAGTAGCGGCTCTCCTGCCCAGAGGGGATGGCGGTCTGGCGCTGTTGGCCGGTTAAATGATCGCCCGAGGGGCGGGAGCCGATTTCGAGACAACCGATGACAACGGCGACGAAACCAGCGCGAACGGGGCAATTCAGAACGCCCTGGCGGTCGATTCCACCGATGCTGCGGGTGTTGTTCGTGGCCAACCGCCAGCGGACCGGTAGATGGCTCGCCGAGGCTTTCTCGGCTGACAGCGTTTCGAACGTCCGCCTGGACGAGGTGGTCGGCAGCGCGGCGGGGATGGCCCGGCTCCGCGACGATACCTACGATGCCGTCTTGCTCAGCCATGACCCACCGGAGCTGAACGCCCTGGACTTGGTGGAAGGCTACCGTGCCGGTGGGGCGCACGAGCCGATTATCGTGATGGGTCTTCAGAGCGAGCAGGAGATGGCGGCCGCCTGCTTCGAACGCGGCGCCGACGGCTACGTCTGCGCCAGCACAACCACCTCGCGGAACCTGATCTGGGTTCTCGCCCGGGCCGTGCAGTATCACCAGCTGATGCGCGAGAACCATCGCCTCGGCCTGGCCCAGCAGCAACGGCTCCAACGGGAGCACGACGAGGCCGAGCGGCTGCTCGAGCAGCAGCGGGCGCTCGTCGGCGAACTGGAGGCGATCCAAGGCCGCGGCCCGGCGACCCGGGAGGGAAAGCCATCCGAGCCCTGCCAGCAGCTCCCCGCGGCGGCCTGGCGACTGCCGCGCCACCTGCCCCAGGAACTGGTGATCCATTACCGGGAACTGCTCCGAGCCTACGTGATCATGGGCTCCGGGCACCTGGCGTGCGAACTGAGCCGGCTGGCTGACCTGTTGGCCGGCGCCGGGGTGACGGCGCGGCAAGCGATGCAGCTTCACGTCCTCGTTCTAGAGGAGATGGTCAGCGGCCTGGGATCGCGGAGCACCCGCCACGTGATGACGCGCGCCGATCTGTTGGCCCTGGAGATCATGATCCATTTGGCGGAGAACTACCGTGCGCGATGGCGTGAAATGATCGACCCGCCGATGCAGCAGTTGCTGCCGGGTTTCGAGAAATTCCGTCCCGCGGAGTTCTGCGAGGAGACGCGCCGCGGGAGGGGCCCGTGCCCCGCCGACAACGCGCCCGAGACGCGTGGCCGGTAAATCGCCATGACAGCGGGCGGGGGCGCACGGCCGGCCGTGTTCCGTCATCCGCGGCACTGGACACCCCAACGGTGCGGAGGACCCTGATGTCTGCAAGACCGATCCGCGACGCGGAGACCACGGTCGCCCAACTCCGCCGGATTGTCGATGCGTTTGTCGCCGAGCGGGATTGGGGCCAGTTCCACACGCCGAAGAACCTGGCCATGTCGCTGGCGATCGAGGCGGCCGAACTGATGGAGCACTTCCAGTGGCTCACGCCGGAACAGTCGTGGCAGGCGGCCGCCGATGCGGAGAAGAAGCGGGCGATCGGAGAAGAGCTCTCCGACGTCTTCGGCTATCTGTTGGCCCTGGCCGGCGCGCTGGAGCTTGACCTGGCCTCGGCGCTGGTGGCTAAAATGGCCAAGAATGCGGAAAAATACCCGATCGAGCGCTATCGGGGCCTGTTCGGACCCGCCGACCCCAACCGCCCCTGACAGGAATCGAGTCCGGCCTGCCGGCGGGACGGTCGCCACGGCGCCGGCAGCGCGCTCGTTGTTTCTTGCCCGAGGGGGGCCGGCAAGTTATCATGGCCTGGATATTCCCGCCAGCTCGCTTCCGGCGGAGAGGCATCACGCGGCGGCTGCCGCTCCACCTCCCGGCGCCGCCCTGCACGGACCCTAGCCCTGATGAAAACGCTCGGCCCGCTCTCGATCGCGCTCTGGTTCGCTGCCGCGACATTTCCAGGTTTTCCCGCGGCGGGCGCTGCCCGGCCGGCCGCTGAGCTCACCCTGCCGGAAGGCGTCGACGACCTGGTCTTCGCGGTCCGGCCCACCGGCCCCGACGTCCATTACTACGCCAACTTCGGCTACTACAGCTACGACCCGGAAGAAAAGGCCTACCCGATTGGCGGCCAGCTCTGCCGGCTCAACCTGGCCAGCGGCGAGGTGCGGGTCCTGCTCGACGATCCGAGCG
>JAAYCB010000134.1 GCA_012744395.1 Pirellulaceae bacterium | reverse complement strand
TCGACCACGCGCCGATCCTCGTGGACGACGATCTGGCGGTGGAGATTGCACGTCGTGCAGGCGTGGCTGGGAAGCAGTTCGACCGCCTGGCCGATTTTCCAGTCCGGCGCGTTGCACACGATCGAGTGTTCTTCGGAGACGAAGCTCGGAATCTGGGCCTGCGGATGGTCCTTGATACGCGGAAGCCCGAATTCGCAGCCGGCGCCCTTGAGCCCCACGTCGAGCACCGCCACGCCCGGCCGCTTGCTGATCACCCGGGCAAGCACGGACAAGGCGACTTTGAAATCCGGCAGCATCTCAGCGTAGCGCCAGTCCATCGTGGCATAACTGCCCGCCTGGACTTCCGTCACGCCTTCGATCGTGCCGGTGATCTGGTGCGTGGACGAGGAGCCGCCGCTGAGGATTCTGACTTCGATGCCGCTCGCTTCGATGAGCCGCCGGGTCTGGAGGGCCTGGTCGAACGCTTGCCGAACCAGCCGCTCCCGCTGGGCCGGATCGTTGACATACACGGCGTGCCCCTCATAGGCCTGCAACCCGTCAAACCGCAAACCGGCCAGCGGCAGAACCCGCCGCGCCAGTTCCAAGGCCGGCTCTCCCGGAGCAACCCCGCAGCGGGCGGAGCCGATATCGACTTCAACCAGCACGCCAACCGTTGCGCCGGTGGCGGCGGCGGCTTGAGAAATCGCCTCGGCCTGGCGGATGTCGTCGACGGCCACCTTCAGGTCGATCCGCCGAGCAAGCTCCGCGAGCCGCGCCATCTTGCGGCTGCCCACGACTTGATTGGCGATCAACACGTCGCCAACGCCGCCGTCCGCCAAGACTTCCGCCTCGCCCAGCTTTGCGCAGGTGATGCCCACGGCCGAACCGGCATCGAGTTGGCGCCGAGCGAGCGTCACGCACTTGTGATTTTTGAAATGCGGGCGGAGCTGGCACCCGCGGCCACGGAAAAACTCCGCCATCCTTTGCAGGTTGTAGTCCGACGCCGATCGGTCCAAAAGCAGCGCCGGCGTGTCGAGGTCTTCCAACGGCGCCCCGATCCAGCCGTCGGCGGGCGCAGGGCCACGAACTGAATTCATTACGTTTCACCCCCCTACCATGCCGTCCAACCGCCGTCGATCACCAGATTCTGGCCGGTCATGTAACTGCTGGCGTCACTGGCCAGGAAGACGACAGCGCCTTTCAACTCGTGCGGCAGTCCCATCCGCTTCATCGGACTGTGCTCAGTCAGCCGGCGAACCATCTCGGCCGGGGCGTTGGGCGCGGGAAACGGTCCCGGGCTGAGGCAGTTGACGCGGACACGGTCGCCTGCCCAGTAGACCGCCAGGTGCCGGGTCAAGTGGACGACGCCCCCTTTGAGCGCGTGATAGGCCACGGGGCTCGGCGGGCAGACGTCGCGGTAAGCATCCGGATACGAGCCAACCAGCCCGTACATCGATCCCAGCATGATCACGCTCGCCCCGGCGCCGCGCGCCACCGCGTGTTCGCGCATCCGCCGGGCGAGAAGGAAATAGCCGGTGGCATTGGCCAACTGCCGCGTGAACTGCTCGGCGGAGACTTGGGTCCAGTCGGCGGCCACTGCCTCGTGGCCGTTATTGACCAAGACGTCGAGGCCACCCATCCGCTCCGCGGCTAGCGCGAAGCCGGCGTCGATCGAGGCCTCGTCCATGTGATCGAGCTGGATCGCCTGGTGAGCGGTATCGCAGGGGGGCAGGCTCGCCGCGACGGCCTCGGCACGCTTCGGGTCGCGGCTGCTGACGGCCACGGCCGCGCCGGCTTCGGCCAGCGCCCGGGCCATGGCGCCGCCGAGATAGCCGCTCGCCCCCGTGACCAGCGCCCGCTTGCCCCTTAGACTCAACAGATCGCCGACGGTCGGCTCGCTCGATTGGTCATTCATCATTCATCATTCGTCATTCGTCATTGACGGTGGGGGGTTGGTCATTCAACCTTCACCCACGTTCCTTCCTCGATCGACGCCAAGATGGCGAGGCTCGTCCGGAGCGTATCGGCGGCCTCCTGCAAGGTGCAGGCCGGCTCGGCCTTCCCCTCCATCAGGTCCAGAAATGCGCGGGCCTGGGCGATGAACAAATCGTCGCGCTGGAGCCCGGCAAAACACTCTTCCTCCCACGGTCCGTCGGGCCGGGTGATCCACGCCCAGCGGTGCCGGTGCAACTCCGCGCGGCAGGTGCCCCGCTCGCAGACGACCGTAATCGTCGTTTCATTGGGGGCCTGGTGCTGGTTCAGACTGTAGGAGGCGAGCACGTCGCCGTGCCGGGCGACCACGTGGACGGTGTCTTCGACATTCACGCCTTCGAGCACCTGGTGCGCGGCGTCGGCCACGAGGCGATCGGTTCGCCCAACCAACCACCCGCCGGCATTCAGCAGATGCGTCAGCGCGTCCTGCACGGCGCCGCCGCCGGTGGCCCGGTCCGCGTAGTAGATTTCCCGGTAAGCGGGCCGGTAGGTGGGGAAATGCTGGCCGGAGACGACGATCAGTTGGACCGGCCGCCCGAAACGCTCCCCGCCGACGGCCTCGCGGATCGCGCGGAGCGCCGGATGATGCCGCAGGACGTAGGCCACCGCCACCTTCAACTCGTGCCCGGCCAGGATCGACTGGAGGCGGTCCAATCCGTCCAGGCGGGTGGCCAGCGGCTTCTCAATCAACAGGTGCATGCCCGCCTCGGCCAGGCGGGCGGACATCGGCAGGTGCAGATGGGCCGGCGTGGCAACCACGGCCGCGTCGTGGGGAGCGGCAAGCGCCGCCGGCAGATCGGCGTAGGCCGTTGCAACACCATACTGCCGCGCGATCCGCTCCCGCAACGGCCCGTTCCGCTCGCAAATCGACAGCTCCGCGCGGCCCGTGGCCTGGAAACATCGCAAGTGCCGCTCGCCGATCGATCCGGTCCCGACGATCAAGATACGTTTTGCTTCCGGCATCGCCTGGCCACCTGTTCTCTTTCGTCAGAGGCAAATCGATTGAAACCGCGGCACGCGTGGTCGACAATCCTCGCCGCCACGGCAGCCCCGAGCGCGGAGCACAAGCCGCGCGGCGATCGGCCGGTGGCGGCGCCAGCGCGGCCTATTTCACCGGGCCGAAGCGGTTTTCGAAGCTGAAGCCCAAGGGCCCCATCTCGCGCTGGACTTGCTCCAACCCGCTCTTGATCATCACGATGTCGGCCTGGTAGCAGACGAGCCGGGCGCCCAGCTCCAGCAGCTCCCGCGCCTGCTCGACCGATCCGGCCGGGCATCCCCAGTTCTTGCCGGCCCGCCGGGCGGCCTCGGCGATCTTCCGCTTCGCATCCAAGGTCCGCTGGTCGTCCATGCGGCCGGGAGACCCGCTGAGGATCGAATAGTCGCCCGGACCGAGCAAGAGGATGTCCACCCCGTCGACCGCCGCGATCTCGTCGACCCGCTCCAGCGCTTCGGGCGATTCGATTTGCACGATCAGGAACGTCTGCCGATTGGCCTCGGCGACGTACTGGTCGATCGGCATCGTCAAGTAGGGCATGTCCGGATTGCCGCCGTCGCACCCCCGCCGGCCCAGCGGCGCGAACCGGGCCCAGCCGGCGGCCTCCGCGGCCTCCCGGGCGTCGTCGCAGCGCGGATACATGATCCCCTGCGCGCCGGCTTCGAGCATCCGCTGCATGCGCATGAACTCGCCCTTGGCGGGCCGGGCGATGATGTCCGCGCTGCCGACCCGCGCGGCGCGCATCAGCCCCGCCGCCGTTTCCAGGCTGTAGGCATGGTGCTCCAGGTCCATCCAGATGCCGTCGAAACCCATCAGGCTGGCCAACTCGAATATCGACGGGTCGACCAGGTGCAGCGTGGTCACCAGCACCGGCTCATCCCGCTCGAGCTTCGCCTTGATCCGGCTCGGTCGCATGTCGTGATCCCCCAAGAATCCTCGTGGCGCGGACAGACCGATTTCCTGCCCCCTCTCGTCCCGCCCGGCGAAGGAGGCGTCCGCGCCAACGACAAGCCGCGGCGGGCAGGCACGGACACAGCCGCTGCATGGACCATCAAGATACAGCCGGAAGCGCCACCCGTCAACGGACCGCATCCCCGCGCCGCTGCTGCTCCTCGATTCAGACGCGCAGGAACGTCTTGTTGCGATACATGTACCAGAGCAAGAGCCACATCACCAGGAACGCTCCGGTCCAGGAGATGCCGTCGTACCAGGCCCCGGTGTACTGTTTCAGCCCGATCAGGAAGCGGTCGGCAACGGCCTTGTAGGCGGCGTTGCAGAGCGTCCAGCTCAGGTAGACGAAGATCGAGTTGGCCCCGATCACCACCAGCGGAAAGGCCCAGCGGCGGATCTGCCAGACGTCGATCATCAGGTAGAACAGCGCCAAGAGCAGAAAGCTCCAGCCGCCCGCCCAGAGCACGTAGGTGCTCGTCCAGCGGACCTTGATGATCGGGAAGGAGTAGCTCCAGAACCACCCGGCGGCCAGGCAGCCGACTCCCAGCAGGATCAGCGTGAGGACCTTTGCCGCATTGCCCCGCCCGCTGCGGAGGAGTTGGCCGGCCAGCACGCCGAGCATCGCCGTGGAGGCGTGCGTGCTGATGCCCAGAATCCACCCGATCCGCCACTTCGGCGCTTCCCACTCGCCAAGAATCTGCTGGTTGAGCCAGTCGCCAAACAAGGCGCCCGGCTGGTAGACGCCCGCTCCGTGGCCGGGCACCGGCACGAACGTTTGCAGGGCCCAATAGCCGAGCAGCAAGGCCGCCGTCGCCAGCACCTGCAATCGCGGCTTGAGGTGCAGGTAAAGGACGCAGGCGACAAGGTACCCCAGGGCCAGCATCTGGAGCACGCTGTACGTGATGCAGAACTTCTCCGGATTCAGGGAGAGCAGGTTGCCGTTGACCATCATCCCGAAAAAGATCAGCATGGCCACCCGCGGCAAAATCCGCCGGTAAATCTGCCAGCGACTGTCGCCCCGCGCCAACCGCTTCGAGAGCGAGTAGGGGATCGCGACGCCGATCAGGAACAGGAACAGGGGGAAGATCAGGTCGAGAAAATGGAACCCCTCCCACTCGACGTGCTGGAGTTGGACCTGGAACGCCTTCAGCCACTCGTTCTGGGTGCCCGCCGTGAAAGCGCGGTAGATCGCCACGCCCCCGGCGATCCAGAACATGTCGAATCCGCGGAGGGCGTCCAACGACATCAGCCGCGGCGGCGCGGCGGGCGGCGCGGAATCGGGCGATTGGGACGGCACGGCAGGGCTCCTTGTTCTCGATCCGTTCGGTTTCTCCAGCCGCTCCGCCTGTCAGGGCCGGCGCGGCTGCCGGCTGGCTTGTTGGTGAGTGGCTGGCGGGCGCCGGCCCGGCGGCATCCTCGGTGGCGGGCGCTGGCGGTCTCTACTCGAGCGCCCGGCTCGGCGCGCTCCACTTGATTTTGGCAACCCAGACGCTGTTGTCGCTGCCCCGTTTCTCGACTCCCCGCGGCTGCATCCATTCCGCGGCCGTGACCCACGTCTCCTCCGGACTGACCGCCGTGACGCCGAAATTCCCCAGCCGTGCGCCCCGTTCGGGGACAAGCACCCGCTCCGTCGCGCGGATCACGCAGAGCCGATCCGGGTCCACGCGGGCCATGAACAGCGGCGCCCGGTGGCGGAAGACTTGGTCGTTGTCGGCCCCGCGGCGGGTGTATACCAGAAACAGTCCGCCGCTGTGCACCACCCAGTGCTGCTGCGTGTTGTAGCTGCCCAGTTCCGCCCCGTCATCAAAGGTCCAAGGCTTTGCCTCCCCGAAGTGCAAGCCGTCCGGGCCCGAGGCCACGTAGCCCTTCTGGTCGTTCCGCATCGTCAGGAAGAAGCGACCGCCGAACCTGGCCAGCGAGGGCTCGCCGAACCCGCGCGGGACATCGATCGACAACTCGTCGCCGTGTTCGACGTAGCGCAGCGTCTCGCCGTCGAACCGGCAGCGGACGACCGTCGTGCTCGACACCCTGTCCTCGGGCCGCTTGAAGGAGATCGGCAACAGAATCTCGCCGCCGGGCAGATCGACCCGCTGTGTGCAGCCCGCCCCGGCGTTGGCGAACCGCGGGTCGTCGGGCATTTCCAGCTGCTTCCACGGCAGCCAGGCCCGGGCGGCCGGGTCATACACGGCGTAGGCCGTGTGCCGCCGCCGGACCGGCATCACGCGGTTCTTCTCGTACCAGACGGTGTGGCCGGTGCCCAGCAGCTTCCCGCTCGCGGCGTGCCACTTGGGCCAGAAGTCGCAAACGGTCAGCTCGATATCGCCGCCCATCTTCCGCCGCTCGAAGACCGGCTGCAACTTCGGCTCGGTCCAGGTCGCGCCCAGGTCGTCCGTCCAGAGGCTATGCAGAGCGTAGAAGACATCCGACCCCGACAGAAGGAGCTTCTGCATGGTCATCACCACGACGGGGTCCTTGCCCGGGCCAAATCCCCCGCCGGGCGGGATGGCGCCGGCTCGGGCGTGGACCCAGCAGGTCTCGCCGTCGAAGCCGCTGACGGCGACGGTCCGTTCGATCCGATATTCAAGCGGTTCGTCTTCGGCCCGGCTCGCTGCTGGGCGGGCGAATGCCAGGACGGCGACGGCGACGAGGACTGCGATCCGCGGAATTCCCGCCATGGTAATTCTCCTTGTCATGCTGAGAGTCTGCCCGCCGGGGCGGTCTCCCCTCTGGCTCGCAGCGGGGCGCAACCGGTTACAATAGGAGCTCGACCACCAATCTAGGCGTCGAACACACGCGCTTCAAGCGCCGGGCCAGTTTGAAGGAATCGCCATCATGAGACGCGCCATCCTGCTCGTCGTCGTCCTGCTCGACCAGACCGTCGTTGCCGCGGAATCCGAGGAACAGCGCCGCGTGGCGCAGGTCGCGGCAACCAAGGGGCTCATCGCCTTCTGGGATTTCTCGCTGACGGAGGACGGCGCCTGGACTTCTTACCACGACGAGGACGTCGCCCAGCGCGGCTATCCCGTCTTCCTGAGGCGAATTGGCGATCCGCAAACCTATCGGCCCGACCAATGGCCCTATGCCGACGAGCAATCGAAGCTGGTGTTCGACTCTTCCGGCCCGTTCGGCCGCGCCGTCCGATTCAACAAGGGATACGTGTTTGGCGAAGTCCCCCGCAGCCAGTTCGACAGGTCGCCGCTGGATATCCACGGCAATCAACCGTTCACCTTGATCGCCTGGGTCAAGTTCATCGGCGCACGGCATCTCGTGGCCGGAATCTGGGACGAAGGCGGCTGGGACAAGTACGGCGGCCGGCGGCAGATCGCCCTGTTTGGAGGACTCTTCGGCTCCCGGGGAGTGATCGGCCACGTCTCGGCGACGGGAGCGGCCAGCTATCCGCAGTCGACCGCTTCGGGCTCCCAATACGCTCGCTGCCGGGCGATTGACGGGCGCGCCTTCGAGAACAACCAATGGATCGCCATGGCCATGACATTCGATCCGGCCACGGAACAGGTCCGCGTCTACTGCGACGGCGTGGCGACTCCAAGTCAGATCACCGATCCTGTCGCGCAGGATGTCTTCCGGTATGGCGAGCCGGTCTCCAGCAATCCGTATCACTTCCCCTGGCCCCTCTTCTCGCCGAGGACGTTTGTCCTCAAGTTCAACGGCTACAACGTGCAGACGTCGGGCGTCTACGAGCATTGGCTCCTCGTCGACACCGAGGAGGGGACGATCACCTATGACAGAAGCTGCCCGGCTTCCGACAAAGTCCAGCCGGAATACCGCGTGGAGTTCGGCGTAGAACGAGCGGGCAAAAGCCTTTTGCCGCGGCCGCTCTCCCTCGTGGCGGCGGGCAAGACACGCGCCGCGCTGGCCGGCGGTGTGAAGATCGAGCCCGGCGACCAGGTCGTCGCGTCGCTGCACACCCTCGAGGAGGATGGCTGGCGGCGGGTCGGCACGGAGATCCGCTATCGCGTCCGGGAGGGAGCGCCGTTTACCTTGGGCAGGGCACTGGGCCTCGGCACGGAGCCGATCGACCACGGAACGCAACTCTGCATCGACGGAGTGGCGGTGTTCAATCGCGTCTTCAGCGGCAAGGAATTGCGGCGGCTGAGCTTTGCCAGGGAAAAGTAGCCCGTCCAGCCCGTTGCCGCCCAGGCCGCGCTGGTTGCCCGCCGCGGCGTCGGGTACAATCGCCGGCCAAGGGGCTGCTTGACGCCGCAGGCGGGGGCGGTTGCCGGCGCGTTTCGCCGCGCCGTTGGCCCGGCCTTGCGGCGCGACCTTCTCTTCTGCCGGACAGTCATTCCAGGGGCCGATCCGCGCGGCAGGTCCGCGGACGGCGAAACATGACAAGGGAGAACGCGATGAGCGGAAAAGACGTCAAGGTTGCCGTTGTCGGTTTGGGGTTTGGCGCTGAATTCATCCCCATCTACCAAAAGCACCCTAACGCCGAGATGTACGCGATCTGCCAGCGCAATGCCGAGCGGCTCGAAAAAGTCGGCGAGACGTTTGGCGTGGCGGTGCGCTACACCCGCTACGACGACGTGCTCGCCGACCCGGCCGTCGACTTTGTCCACATCAACACGCCGATTCCGGACCACGCCCCGATGTCGATCGCCGCACTCGAGGCGGGCAAGCACGTCCTCTGCACGGTGCCGATGGCGACAACGGTCGACGAGTGCCGGCGGATCGTCGAACTGGTGCGCAAGACCGGACTGAAATACATGATGGCCGAAACGGTCGTCTATTCGCGGGAGTTCTTGTTCCTCAAGGACTTGTATGAGAAGGGCGAACTGGGCAAGATTCAATATCTGGCGGCGTCGCACCCGCAAGACATGGACGGCTGGCCGGAATACTGGGAGCGGATGATCCCCATGCACTACGCAACGCACGTCGTCAGCCCCTGCCTGGGCCTGCTCGACGGCCGGGCGGAGTATGTCTCCTGCTTCGGTTCGGGAACGGTCCGCGACGACATCCGGCAGAAGAGCGGCAACCCCTTCGCCGTGGAATCGTGCCATATCAAGATCAAGGATGCGGACGTCGCGGCGCACATCTGGCGGTTTCTCTACGACACGGCCCGGCAGTATCGCGAGAGCTTCGACGTCTACGGCACGAAGAAGAGCTTCGAGTGGACGCTCGTCGAGGGGCAGCCGCACATCCTGCACACCGCCAAGAAGCCCGAGCCGGAGATCCCCGCGGCGGTCGAGATTCCCGATTTCGCCCACCTCCTGCCGGACCCGATTCGGCAGTTCACCCGCTCGATCCAGGATGCGCGGCACCTTTCCTTTGTCCAGGGCGCCGGCCACGGTGGATCGCACCCCCACCTGGTCAACGAGTTCGTCACCGCCCTGGTCGATGATCGCCAGCCCTGGCCGAACGCCGTGCAGTCGGCCAACTGGACCTGCGTGGGCATCTGCGCCCACCAGTCGGCCTTGAAGGGGGGCGAAATCGTCCGCCTGCCCGACTTCACCCTGGCGTGACTACGGCGCCGTCGCCAAGTACCCGGCCAGGACGCGGACATTGGCCACGAAGCGTTCGCAGCTGATCACCCGCCGCGTGGGGTCCGCGTCGCCGTGATACCTCATCCGGCCGTTCTCCACCCAGCGCCCTTGTGAATCGAGGGAGGCGAGGACGGAGCGGACGCGGCTTTCCTGGCTTTTCGAGGGTTTCTGGGGGGCCTTTTTCGCGGGGGGATTCCGTTGGTCGATCGGCGTCTGCGAAAGCCGCTCGAATTCTCGCTCGATCTGGTCCAGGCTGCTGCCGACCTTGAACGAATAGTGGGTCGGCATGTCGGCGTCGCTGTAAGTGAGCTGGTAATCCTTCGTGAAATACAGCGGCCGATTCGTCCGCAACTCGTAGAATCGGGCCAGTCTGCCGTCGGCGAGGAGGGATCTCCGGTAGTACTGGAGGGCGCGCGGGATCGGTTCGAGGTACTTCTTGTCGCCGGTCCGCCGATAGACCTCCATCAACGCCCGCATCACGCCCTGGGATTCGCCGCCGGTCACCGCGGGCGGCTCAAACTTTCGCGCCCAGGCCGGCTGCATGTTGGCATCGTACTGCTGGGCCCAGCCGGGCTGCGGGTCGGGCATCTGGGCCAGCAGCATGAACTGGCCGGCCCGCTCGGCCGCCGCCCGGAACCGCCGATCGCCATACTGCTCGGCTGCCAGAAACATCACGTCGATCACGTCCGCGATCGCGTTGTCGTTGAACGTGTAAAATGTCTTGTAGTCCTTGCCGGGATACTCCCACGACCACGAATCCGGATAGCTCGCCTGCCGGATCGGGAAATCGTCGGCGCGGGGCGGACCTTCAAACCGCTGGGGCCACGCGCCGATCGGATACTGCACGGCCAACAGCGCTTCCAGGCCGGTCATCGCCGCCTCGTGGATCGCCGCATCGGATTGCTGCAATCCCGCGTCGAGGGCCATCAAAAACCGCAGGGCCGCCTGGGTCGTGTCGTCGTCGAGCGTCGACGTGTTGCCCTGGCTCTTCCCCTCCAGCGGCCGATCGACGCGGTAGGCTCGCCGGGCGCGCTCCTTCTCGTCGAACACGATCCGATAGTCCCAGCCGCCGGACCGCAGTTGTCCGCGGACCAGGCAATGCCCCGTTCTGCGTGCCGCATCGAGGTGGAAATCGTCGCCAGTCGCCTTGTAGGCGTCCAGCAGGGCCGTGCCGACCGTCGGCGTGCCCGGCGGCTGCACCCAGACCGTTGTGGCGTTTGCCTTGCCCTCGCCTTCGCGCACGGCCAGGTCTTCGCTGTATCGCCAGAGGTATCCGCCTTCGGCCGACACGACTTCGTCGAAAAACCGGCAGGCCTTCTTGAGACCGGCGGCTGCCTGGCGGCGGAGGGCCGCGTCGTCCGCCACAACGGAAGTCGTCAGAAGAACCACAGTGCACGCGAGGGACGTTCTTAAGGAAAATCGCATGGTTTTCGGTCTCGCTCGGTCTGGCGTGTTATCAAGGGGAGAATGCGGCGATTGGCCGCCCGGCGCGTGATCGACCGCGGGGGGGAGCGGCTTTCCGAGAGGGCTTGGCCTGCGCTAATTCAGTTCCGGCGGGACGTTGCCGTAGCCCCAGCCCGAGCCGGAGAACTCGGCAACCGGCGCGGCGGCGGGCGCCTCGCCCGGCGTCATCTCGTCGGCCAGTTCGATGGCCGCATCGACCATCTGCCGCCCGGCGGTCGGTTCCAGGTTGCTGTAGGAGGTCAGGCGGGTCTCGTACCCTCCGCCGCGGGGCCCGAGGGCTTCTTCCGTGGGCACATAGCCGACGCAGCCATTGGCCAGGGAGACGGGAAACGTGAACGGGAACTTGCTGCGGGCCTTTATATCCAGGCCGAACTGGCAGAAGAACTCGGCCGGATCGGAGAGGAACACGGCCGGCCCGACTTGGATCGCCTGCACCTCGACCTCAGTGGTCGGGTGCTTTGCGAGGCTCGCATCGAGCAGGACGATCTCCTTGGCAAACGTCCATTCCGTCGAACCGACCTGCTGGGGGTCCCTCTGGACCAGCGCGAAGCACTGCTCGACCCGCTCGGGGCTGGGCACGCGGCGTTTGATCGACAGCCGTTTCGCCCGGGCCTCCACCGGCGCCAGCGTGCCGCGCTCCATGCCAAGCAGGACTTTGACCGCCTCGGCGCCCACCCGGCCGCCGACCAACTGGGCGCTCCGCTCGCCCGCCGGACGGCGCGTGGGGCTGAGATTGTCGACCTGGGTGACGTCGCCGCAAGTGCCGGGAAGAAAGACAACGATCGCGTCCTCGCCGAAGTAGCCGCGAATCGCCTTTTCGAGGTAATAGATGTAGTTGGCGGAGATGCCGCCGGGGCTGGTTGTCGCGTGGCACGCGAAATTCACGACGCACCCGAGCAGCTCTCCCTCGCCCGTCCATGCGCCGAGGACGCCGACTTCCGGATCGGTCGGACCGGCCGGCTCGATGATCTCGGGGTTGCCCTGCCCGGGATGGGTATGCGAGCGGCCGTTCTTCATCCGGAACCGCCGGTTGAAGGCCACCGTGTCTTCAATCCCCTTACCGACTCCGCATGCGGCCGCCTGGCGGCGCTGGTCGGCCTCGGCCACGGCCTCGACGATCGCTCCCTCGACGCGCTTCAGATACTCCGCGTCCGCGTTCGAGGACTTCTCATAGGCAAGTTGTTGCACGAGCGCGGAGGCATGGTCGTACTCGCCGGGCAGTACCATTCCGGTCGGGCCCGACGAGTGCGAGTGGGTTGCGCCGATCAGAACCGAACTGCCCGCGATCCCGCACTTCTTCTCGATCCCCGCGCGCGCCCCGGTGACGAGAATCCGGGGGACGATCAGGGCGTCGACCCCGACCAGGGCCACGCGGCTCCGGCCATCGTCGAACACGGCCGCGCGGACCTTGCACGGATCGTGGAACGATCGGTGGAACGACTTCCCATAGCCGCCGGGCTGCTCCGCGCCGATCGCCGGTGTAATGTCGCGTTCGGCAAAGCCGACCCGTTGGCCGCCGGCTGGCTCCCCGCAAAGCACCAGGGACGCCGGCTGCGGCGCGAGTAGCAGACCGGCAATTGCCAACAAGGGGAAGACTCGGCTGCGCATGGACTGACCTCCTTCGCTTGCCCGGCTCCTGAGCCGCGGCGCGTTGCGGGACGGTTGGGGATGGTTGCCTTTGCCGCCGAGAGCGGCAGCCGCGGGCGACCGCCATTCTTGAGCCGGTCGCACCGCCTGTCAACCGTTTACGGCGATTCCCGCCGCCCCGCCTGCCGGATTCCCCGGCATCGCCCAGGCTCCCAGCGTCGCCCTGGTTCGCGGTATCGCCCTGGTTCCCAAGCTCCAGCTTGGGAACGAGGAGCGGGGAACCAGGCGCGCGGGATCCAGCGACCTGCCCCCGCCGGGCGGCATTGCCAGAGAAAGCCGTATAATCGGCCAACTGGGCCAGACCAAACCACCCGATCCTGGGTGTGCCGCTAGGCAAAACCACCGGTCATCGAGTATCCTGACTCGATAGGCAGATATGCAATTGTCTACAGGAGCCACGCACCTCGCAGCCCGCCCCCGCGCGTAAAACGGTTGCCCGCTTTTCTCCGCGGCGGCAAGTGGCCCAAGCTGTTCACCATTTGGCATTCCGAAAGTCCGAGCAACGAAATGGTTCTTCCCGCTCCCTTGTGCGGCATCGTTCCCCCGATGATCACACCGCTGGCCACTTACGACACGCTCGACACGGAAGGTCTCCAAAGGGTCATCGAGCGGATTCTCGAGGCAGGACCGGCCGGGCTGTTTGTGCTCGGCACGACCGGGGAAGGGCCCAGCCTGAGTTACCACCTGCGGCGCGAACTGGTCGACCGGGTTTGCCAGATTGTCTCGCGGCGCGTGCCCGTACTGGTGGGAGTCACCGACACATCGTTTGTCGAGTCGATCAACGTTGCCGACGATGCGGCCGAGGCCGGCGCCGACGCGGTTGTCCTCGCGGCGCCCTATTATTTCGCCCCCAGCCAGGAGGACCTCTGGCAGTACGTCCGCAGACTGGTGGCCGAGATGCCGCTGCCGGTGTTTCTCTACAACATGCCCAGCCACACCAAGGTGCCCTTCTCACTCGAGACGGTCCGCCGGGCGCTCGATGTGCCGGAGATCGTGGGAATCAAGGACAGTTCGGGCGACATGATCTACTTCGACCGCCTGCGGAACATCGTGGCCGAGCGGCCCGATTTCACGCTCTTGATCGGTCCGGAAGAACTTCTGGCGGAAGCAGTCCTGCTCGGCGGCCACGGCGGCGTCAGCGGGGGAGCGAATCTCTGCCCGCAACTTTACGTCGACCTCTACAACGCGGCCGCTGCCGGCGACCTGAAGACGACCTCCAGCCTGCACCGGAGGGTCATCGAGTTGGCTTCCGCGGTCTATTCGGTCGGCCCGCCGGGGGCTGCGGTCGTGCAAGGCATCAAGACCGCCCTGTCGATCCTGGGCATCTGTAGCGATCTGCCGGCCGAACCGTTCCACCCCCTCAGCCCCGAGCAGCGAAAGCAGCTTGAAAAGGCCCTCGACGCGCTGGGGCTCGTCGAGTCCGCGCCGGTACCACACGTCGTCTAACACGGACCCTGTCGACCGGTGGGTCGGAAAGACCGCCCAGCGCAGCGGCAGTCATCTCGATCCCGCGGCCACGGGAGTGCCGGGCTGGCCGTCCGTCACGCTGCCAAATCGCAAGACCGCCTCCCGCTTGCCACGTCTTCCGAGAAACGCCCGACTCGCAGCCGCTTCGCTCTCCCCCCCTTGTTGGGTCCCGCGTGTGTGGAATTTTAGCAAATCTGGGCAAACATTGCCGATCCCGTAAGATTTTCTGATTTTTCCGAAAGTCCTGGCCGGGGGATTCCGATAAACTCGCTGCCGGTTGTCCCGATGCGGATGGCCGCCAATGAGACCACCCCCCCAGACTGAGGTATCAGAAATGAGACGGTTGACCCGGATTGCCAGCACGCTTGCGGTCGGCATCACGTGGATGATCGCTTGGTCCACCCCGGGCATCGCCCAGGGGCAAGCGGTCCCAGGCGGTCTCCAACCCCCGACTTCCCGGAGCACATGGAGTCAGCGTGTTGTCCGGCCGGCGTCGACGAGCGCTCAGAACCGGAAAGTGGGCTGGTCGTCCTACCGTCCGGGGCAGTTCGGGCAGCAAGTGAAGACGGTCTCAGCCGACCAGACGCCCGTCTTTTCACAAGACCCGTCGATCCTGGATAGCGAAACCGTCCTCCAACTCGGCGACGGCGCCGCTCACGACGGCTGCCAGGCGTGCGGCCCCGGCGAGGCCTGCGGCGAGGTCTGCGCTGACCCGTGTGTCGATGCCTGCGGCCCCGTTGCCTGCGGCGGCTATTACCAGTGTGGCGACCTGGCCCGGGCGATCGGCGGACTGGTCGGTTACGTCTTGGCGAGCACCAATTTTTCCGCCGGCGTGCAGGGCTTCAAGGGGCCGACCGACATGGGCCGGAACGGCAACTTCGGCTTTCATTACGGCCTGAATCGGGGCTCGCCCCTGGGCGATCCCTGGGGCATCGGCTACCAGTTCGGGGTCAGCGTGGTTCAGAGCAACTTCTCCGGCGACCAGATCGTCGACATCTTCTCTTCCGACAACCGCGACCAGGTCTTCTTCACCTCCGGCATCTTTCGCCGAGCCGTCTGCGGCGGCCTGCAATGGGGCGTTGTCTACGACCTTGTCCGCGACACGTATCGCGACAACGCAACCTCCGGTCAGATTCGCGGCGAACTGTCCCTTGTCAGCCAGGGATGCCGCGAAATCGGTTTCTGGGGGGCCTTCGGCGTCAATGGCGACCGCATCCAGATCTCGCTCATCGACCAGGTCCTCGACGACCTGAAGGTCACGCCCATCGACATCTACTCCATCTTCTACCGCCGTTACTTCAGCGGCGGCGGCCAGGGCCGCGTCTGGGCCGGCTTGACCGATCGGGGCGACGCCGTCCTCGGTGCGGACGCGACCGTGCCGCTGGGAACGAGTTGGGCCCTGGAAAACAGTTTCACCTACATGATCCCCGAGGACGGGCACAGCGCCGACGGCCAGCAGCGCGAGGGCTGGAATGTCGCCCTGCGGCTCGTCTGGTACCCGGGCCGGCAGGCGGCCTGCGAAATCCAAGGCCCCTACGCGCCGCTGATGATGGTCGCCGACAACGGCTCGATGATCCTCGACACCCGCAACAAATAAACCTGGTTGCGGAACAAAACGGAAACGGGGGAGGGACCGGGCCGCTTCGGCGGCCCTCTCTATTGCGCGCGAAGGGTGGTTCGCGGCGGGCGAATTCCATTGGCGACACACGGCCGAAGGCGTTGCCGGAGCCACTCAGGTTAATCTGGGCAGGCGGGCAGCGGAGGCCCACCGACTGGGCTGTCATCGTGTTGACTTGCCCATGCCGGCTCGCGAAAATGCACGCGTCTCTCGAATGATCGCCAGAACCGGTTGCGGCGGCGCTGCCCCGGGTGAACGGCGGCAGCGGCCCGAGCCGTTCGCGAAATGGCTAACGTCCATGTTTCTGCCTCAACCGATCGCCGACGATTGAAGCAAGTGGATTAGCGGCCCATGGGAAGGCGCGGGCCAGTCCGACAGCGGCAGGGGCACCGGCACAGCGCGGTTCGAGCTGGCTTTGAGCGGGCAGTTTCTGGTCTGGCGCGGCGAGGTGCAGATCATCCCATTGCCTCTGAAGGAACCTGTTGCCATGAAGCTTCTCATCCGCCGAGCTGCTTTCTCCCTGTTCGCCGTCGCCGTGTGTTGCGCGATCTTTCCGACGGTCTCGACGGCTGCCGATTGGCCGACCGCCGGGGGGGACGTGCGGCGAACCAACGTCTCTGACGACGCGCTCGCGTTGCCCCTGGTCGAAGGCTGGCGCCATGCGCCGCGTCACGCGCCGCGGCCGGCGTGGCCGGAAAGTCCGGCGAAACAGGACGTTTATCGGAAAGTCTACGGGCTGAGCCCCACGGTCACCTTCGATCGCGCCTTCCAGCCGGTGATCGCCCACGGGCGGCTGTACTACGGATCGTCGGCCGACGACGCCGTCCGCTGCCTGGATGCGGCCAGCGGCAAGCCTGTTTGGGCCTACGTCGCGGAAGGACCCGTCCGCCTCGCGCCGACGGTCCACGCGGGCAGGGTCTATTTCGGCTCCGACGACGGCTGCGTCTACTGCCTCGCAGCCGCGGACGGTTCGCTGGTCTGGAAGCACCGGCCCGTCGAACCGGATCGGCGGCTGCCGGGCAACGGCCGGATGATCTCCCTCTGGCCGATCCGCAGCGGCGTGCTGGTCGACGGCGCGACGGCCTACTTCACCGCCGGCCTGTTCCCCTCCCAAGGCGCCTGGCTCTGCGCCCTCGATGCCGCCAGCGGCAAGACCGTCTGGAGGCAGCCGGTCGATATTTCTTCCCAGGGATATCTGCTCGCCTCGTCAACCCGCCTGTTCGTGCCGACGGGCCGGGCGGCGCCCCATATCTATCTGCGCGACGGCGGCCAGCAGGTCGCGGCCTTTCCGGGCGGCGGCGAGCAGCGCGCCGGATTCCCCGAGGGAGGCGGTTCCTATGCGATCATCGTCGACGACGTGCTCGTTCACGCCGGCGGGGAGACGGGCGATCTCCAGTTCACCGCCGCGGAGACCCGCGAAAAGATCATCACCTCCCCCGGGATTCGGCTCGTCGCCAAGGGCCAGACGGCGTACATTCTCGGCATCGACAAGCTCACAGCGATCCACCGCACCCGGTATCTGGAGATGCTGCGTTTGCAGCAGAAGAAAGAGAAATCGCCCGAGGACTTGCAGCGGCTCGCCGCCCTCCGCGGCCAGCAGGAACCCGCCGTCCTCTGGGACAAGCCCTGCTCGGCGCCCTGCTCGATGATCCTCGCCGGGAATCACGTCCTCTGCGGCGGCGACGGCCTGCTCGCCGCCCACGACGCGGAGACCGGGGCGGAAGCCTGGCGGACGGCGGTCGATGGAAAGGCCTATGCCTTGGCGGTCGCCGGCACGCGTCTTTATGTCGGGACCGATGCGGGAACGATTCACTGCTTTCAGGAGGGGCGGGCAACCGGCCGGGCGGAGCAACCGCGGCTCGATGCTCCCCGCGCGGAAGCTGCCGATCCACGGCCATCGGCCCTCTCCCAGGCCCTCCAACCGCTCCTGGACGAAGACGCGCAAGGGTACTGCCTGGTCCTGCCGGAGAGCGACGGTTCCCTGGCCGACCAACTCGCCTTGCGAACCAGGATGGCCGTCATCCGCGCCGTTTCCAGCGCGGACCAAGCGAGTGCCGCGAGCCGCCGGGCGGCGGAGGCGCCCAGCGCGGTTGCGGATCGAATCTCACACCACGAGGTCTCTCCCGCCAGGCTTCCCTACCAATCCCGCGTGTTCAATGCGATCGTCGGAAGCGTTTCCACCACGGACGCCCCGTCCGTGCCGGCCAGTGAAGTCCTCCGCCTGCTGCGGCCGTCGGGAGGCATTGTCGCCTTGACCGGGCCGGCCCGCCCGCAGGTCGAGCGATCGCTCCGCCAGTGGGGAGAGGGCGTGATACCCGGCTGGTCGATCCAGAAAGCCGGGCCCGACGGCCAATCGTGGGTCGGCGTTGGCCGCCGCGGGCCCCTCGCCGGCGCGGGCGAGTGGACGCATTTCTACGGCGATCCGGGCAATTCGGCTTGCAGCGGCGACGCGTTGGAGTTCGGACCGGTCGACATCCAGTGGTTCGGACGCCCCGGGCCGCGGCGGATGGTCGACCGGCACGAGAAGAACATGGCCCCGCTCTACAAGGACGGGCGGATGTTTGTCACCGGCGACAATTACGTCGTGGCCGTCGACGCCTACAACGGCACGGTGCTCTGGGAGCGGGACCTCCCCGAATCGATCCGCCTCGGGGCGTTCAAGAACTGCGGCTCGATGGCCGTCGGCGATGGCCATCTCTACGTGGCCTCCGCCGACACGTGCGTTGCCCTCGATGTCAAGAGCGGCGCAACGGCGGCTGTGTTCACCGCCCCCCCGGCATCCGGCGGAAAGACCGGCGAATGGGGCTACGTCGCAACACTTCAGGGCCTGCTCCTGGGGTCCACGACCAAACCCGGCGCGAACTGGCGGGTTCAGGATGTCGATACGCAGACGCTCATCTGGCGCGACAAGCAGCCGGTCGTGGCCAGCGACACGCTGTTCGCGGTCGAACCGTCGACCGGCAAGACCGCCTGGACCTACCGGCCGGAGGGCGGCACGATCGTCAATCCGACGCTCGCCGCCGCCGCCGACCGCGTCTATTTCGTCGAAAGCGCCAACCGCGCCACGTTCGACGTGCCCGACGGCCGGATCACCCTCGACCTCCTCTTCGGCCAGGGGGCCGATCTGGTGGCCCTCGAACTGGGCAGCGGCAAGCAGATCTGGCGAACCCGCACCGACCTGTCGCGACTCGAGAATGTCGTCTTCATGAGCCATGCCGACGACACGCTGGTGATCACCGGCAGCCGCAACGCGGTGATCGAGGGGAGCGAAAAGCCGCGCGTCCGCTACGACCTCTGGGCGTTCGACGCCCCGAGCGGCAAGCCGCTCTGGAATTCGACGCAGACCCCCGTGCCCGACCACATCCTCGCCGGGCCACACGGGGAACAGGTTCAACATTCGACGATCGTCGGCGGCGTGGTCTACAACACGGGCTTCGCCTGCCACTTGCGGACCGGCGAGCCCTTCGAGGGCTGGCGATGGGAGAAGAGCGACAAATGCGGGACGGTCTGCGCATCGGCCGCCTGTATGTTCAGCCGCTTCGTGACGCCGCGGATGTTTTCCATCCGGACGGGGGAGTACCTCCCGCTGACCTCGGTGACGCGGCCGGGCTGCTGGATCAACATCTTGCCCGCCGGAGGGCTCGTGCTGATCCCCGAGGCGAGCAGCGGCTGCACGTGCTATTACCCGATACAGACGTCGATCGCCCTGGCGCCCCGCCATCCGTGACGCGCTCCGCGCCTGCCGGCGGATCTCTCCGCGGCGGGCGCCCGGCCTAGCGGTCGGCGACCCGATTGCCCGGGGCGGCCGCCCGGCGGTTGATACCAGAGCGAGCGCCAGTAGGCCCGGTCGGTCGCATAGACGTCGATCCGATCCTTCATCCGGTCGGTGTCCGGCGGGAGGATGCCGTAGCGGATCATTTCCCGGACGTAG
>JAAYCB010000133.1 GCA_012744395.1 Pirellulaceae bacterium | reverse complement strand
GCATCGCCGACACGTTCATCCTCTCGCGATCCGGAAGCAATCTCGTCCTGGAAAGAGCCGAAAACGACGTCGTCTGGTCGACCGTCAACATCCCGATCGCCGGCCTCTCCGAGCTCCAGCTCGCCGGTTCCAACGACGCGGATTCGTTCATCGTTTACAACCTCGGCGATTTTGCCGGCGTCATTAGCATCCAAGGCGTCGAAATCGCCTCCGTGACCGACAGCGTGCAAATCTACGACACCCCTGGCGACGACGTCTGGGACGCCCGGGAGGGCTACGGCTCCTTCCAGATGGAGGATGCGTATCGCGTCACCGTCTCCAACGTCTACGCCATGCACGGCTACGCCAACGCGGGCGGATACGATCGGGCCTACTTGTCCGGGAACGCCGGCGCCAACAAGCTGAAGACCTACGATGCCGGCGCCAACATCGCGCGAATCTACCTGAACGGCGTTTACAGCCGCGCGAAGTTCTTCGATTCGGTCAACATCTACGGAAACGGCGGCAACGATGAGGCCATCGTCTACGACACGCCGGGCAGCGACCTGTTCAAGGCGACCAAGGACGACGGGCAGCACGTCGCCAACGACGGCGCGATCGAGTACAACTACTTCAGCTTCGAGACGGTGACGGCCCATGCCGGCGCGGGAAACAGGGATACGGCCCGGTTCAGCGACTCGGCGCTCAGAGAGGAAGTCCGCGCGCGGCCCGGCAAGGTCGAAGTCCGCGATATCGACACCGACACCGTGTACCTGACGATGAGGAACTTCGATCACGTCTACGCCGAGGCCCTCACCGACGACGGCAAGACGGACATCATGAAGATGCACGACAACGGCGTGGCGACGATCGATCTGCTCTTCGCCGAGATGGCCAACGGGCAAGTCCACGCGGAATACTACTACAACCCCGCCGATTACTACTCTCCGCAGGCCAGCGAGATGATCTACGAGTCTCTCGGCTTCGAGATCACCAAGGGCTACTCGGCCTACGGTCCCGACAAGAAGGATACCGACGGCGTCAACCCGGCCCTCTTGGCCTGGGATGGGCTGTGGGACGAGATCTGAGCTTGTAGGGTGGTCCAGAGCGGCCCATCCCTTGGCGGAGCGCATCGCCGCCACGCGCACCACCGGCGGAAACGTCGGCATGACCGAAAGGTGAGCGCCGGCCCACCATGCGCCGGCGCTGGACGTTTACCCACGCGAGCGGTTGGGCGACGCTCGCCGATTGGCCGCGCAAAAAGGTTCCCGGTTCCCAAGCTCCTGCTCGGGGACCCCCGGTGGGGCGCGCTAAATCGACCTGCGTGATTCGTGGAAAAAGCGGCTGTTGTTCAGATAGCCGCGTGGGCTTGCCCCGCGCTTCGTTACGTACAGGTTGTGCCGCAGCGCAGGCGCGCCGCGGGGCAAGCCCACGCGGCTATCACGCTCTCGTGAATTCCTCCCGGAATCACGCAAGCTCATTTAGCCGATCGGCCGCGTCAGCCGGTCGGGCTTCGGAACAGGCGATCGGCCGTTAGACCGCTTTGTGTTGGTTCGCATGCACCACCCTACCGGGCGTGGATGATCTGGCCGCCGGCCAGAACGCAATCGACAAGCCGGTCGACCCGAGCGCGGCGGATGGCGCCGCGGTCGATCTCGTCGAAAACCTGGGAGCGCGTGCGATCGCGGACCTCTTCGGGCGAGAGGGGCTCGTCGTCCGGAAGGTATCCGGCGCCGGCCAGGTAGTCGGCCAATGCGTCGCGCTTATCCGAGCGGAAACCGCGGACTTCTCCACGATCCAGGGCCTCGATCAGCCGGCGGGCGTCGCCCCGCAGATTCCGAGCCAACTCATCGAGGCGGTCAAGGAAGGTGTCGCTGACCGCGCCGGACGCGGCCAGAGCCGCGCGATCGACCGGCTCGCCCCTGCCAACCCGCCAGGCCTTCGCGGCCGTTTCCACCGCCCGCACGGCGGCTTCGGCCTGGCGGTAGACGGGCGAGCCGCGGCGGACGGCCTCAAGCCGCCCGTAATTGGC
Source organism: Pirellulaceae bacterium (assembly GCA_012744395.1). Taxonomy (GTDB): domain Bacteria; phylum Planctomycetota; class Planctomycetia; order Pirellulales; family Thermoguttaceae; genus JAAYCB01. The sequence continues at coordinate 2,935 of JAAYCB010000133.1, read as the reverse complement.
CAGCGTCTGCAACTGGCCCCAGCGGTCGACGCCGGCTTCGAGCAGGCGGTAAAGCAGATCGACGTCTTCGATCAGGTACCAGACGTGCAGATTGCCCGTCTCGTCGAGCGGGTCGATCGGCGGGGCTTTCAGCAGCCGGCCGTACTCCTGCCAATCGAGCCCGGCGGGCGGGGGAACCGGCGCCGGTTCGGGGCCGTGGATATCGAACCGGGGCGCGCGTTCCGCCTCGCTCAGGCGGCGGACCTCGGCCAGGTCGATGAGCTTGTTCGGCACCTGGTCACACCGCTCGAGCAGATGCCGCCACTTGCCCACCTCGTCGTGCTGGGCGGTGAAGTAAAACACCTGGCGGCCATCGCGGCAGATTTCGATCAACGCGTCGATGATCTCGCGGGCGCGGCGCTCGTCGCTGTTGCCAAGCGTCTCGTCGAGCACGAGCGGCACCTTGACGCGCTGCTCCTGCATTTCCACGAAGGCGACGCGAACCGCCAGGAGAAGCTGCAACCGGGTGCCGCTGGACAGCTCGTCGAGCGCCAGCCCTTCGCGCCGCGTCGTGTCGAAGGCGCGGAATTCGGGCGGATCGCCCTGGTGGACATGCAGTTCGTAGCGCCCGTGGGTGATCCGAGCGAACAGGTCCCGGGCTCTGCGCAAGATGCCGGGCAGGTCCTGCTGCTGGTGCTCCATCACGTAGTCGGCGAGGACGGAACCGACCAGCGCGTCGTGATCCAGGCCGCGCTGGGCGCGGAGCGCGTCGGCGGCCTCCTCCACCTCGGCCAGCCGGGCTTCGATGTCGGTGCTGCGGCGCGCCGAGTCGATCGCCTCCTCGATCGCGCCGATGTCCTGGTTGATCCGCTCGAGCCGCGCGGCCGCGGCGCTCGACTGCTCACGCCGGGCCGCGAGCTGCTCCGGTCCGAGCGCGACAAGGTCGGGGCGCGTCGCCAAGGCCGATTCGAGCAGCTCCTTGTTGTGTTCGGCCATGCGGAGTTCGACGGCCACCGCGTCGTAGGCGTCGCGCTGCCGGGCCCACTCGCGCAACAGCGGCTCCTCGTCGCGCGCAAGGCCAGCGCGGCGGAACAATTCACTTTGTTCCGCCTTGAGGTCCTCGATTTCGCGGCCGATCAGGTCCAGGTTGGCGGCGGCGTCGATCGCCGCGGCAGCGGCGGCGGCATACTTCACTCCCCGGGCGTCGAGCTGTTCGACCAGCGCGTGGGCCTGGTCGGGATCGCCGGCCTCGCGGAGCCCGTAAGGCGCCAGGGCTTCGTTGATCTCCGCCAGGAGCTGGTCGGATTGCCGCCGCGCCGCGTCGACCGCGCGGAGGGCTTCGTCGCGACGCCGCTGGGCGTCCTGGTAACGCTGGATGTTGCCGGCCGTAAGCACGAGCGAGGCCTCGTCGGCGTCGGCGTCGAGCCCGATCCGCTCGATCCAGCGCGACCGCTCTTCCTCGAAGGCGTCGTCGGCGTCGAGCAGTTGTTCGAGCCGGTCGGCCAGCCCCGCCCAACGGTTGGCCTTTTCTCGCTGGAGCGTCGCCTCGTCGAAGCTTTTTTGGAGATCGCGGGCACGGGCGCGGACGGCCGCCGGCGCCCACTCGTCGGGCGGCGGAAGCGGGAAGCTTTCGTAGTCGTGCTCGATCTCCGCCCGGCGGTCGAGCACTTCCGGCGAGTGCGGCCGGAATGCCCAGGCGATCATCGCCGCGGCGGCCACCAGGAGGAGCAGCCAGGAGGGGTGCGCGACGATCGTCATTGCCAACCCGAGCACGATCAGGGCGACGCCGGCGATTGTGAAGTGGAGCGAGTAGCGGCTGTCGCTGCCGGTGCCCACCTGGCTGACGCCGAGCCAGCGATTCAGCAGGATGACCGCTTCGTGGAGCAGGTCGGGATCGCCGGCCGGCTGGCCGGCGGGCGCTTCGAGCCAAGCGCGGAGGCTTTCGGCGGCCTGGCGATCCGCGCGGTGTCTCTCCATCCGCCGGGCGAAGGCGAAGTATTCCTGGACGGTGGCCGGCTCGAGCCGGGCGGCACGCTCGGCGTCGACCGCCGGCCCGAGGTTCGCCCGAGCCTGGTCCAAGTCGGCCTCCGCCTGGCCGACGGCTTCGAGTCTGTGCTGGATCTCGCCCGACAGGCTCATCAGCCGGCGGCACTTGAGGTTCAGGGCGGTGATCAGCCCGTCGGGCAGGCCCTGACCGGGCAGCCCGGCCTGGTCCAGGTCCGCGGCGGCCTTCTCGCGCCGGGTTTCCTCCTTGCGGCGGCGGACGGCGGCCGCCTCGATCGCCTTGTTCACCTGGTCGAGCCGCCGCACGTCGTGGGCGGTGACTCGGGCGACTCCGGCGGGGAAGATTCGCAGCCGATTGCGGATTTCAGCCACACTTTCGGCGGCGGCGTGCAGTTGGGCGGCCTTTTCGAGCAAGGCAAGCTCGGCCTGGGCCTCTTCCGCCTGGGCCTTTTCCCGCCGCAGCCGGTTGAGTTGCGTTTGCCGCTCGAGCAGCTCATCCTGCCGGCGAAGGGCGGCCTGGTGCCGCCGCTCGGCCTGCTGGAGGGCCGCGGTCAGCTTGCCGCGGCGCGTGGGCTGGCGGCGGAAGTCGAGCTGCCGGCGGGCGGCGCCGACGTCGTAGCCGCCCGAGAGTTCCTTGACGATCTGGCTGGCCAGATCGCGGTCGTGCTCCGTGCGGATCAGGTCCTGGAGGGCCAGCACGTGGCGATCGCCGATCTCCGGCGGCGCGAGCCGGGGATAGTCGATCGAGGCGCCATCGGCCCGGCGCGTGGCCCGCATCCTCCCGAGGTCGTAGTCCAACTCCAACCCCGCGCCGTCCAGCTCGAAGGAGGCCCGCAGCGAGACGTCGCCGCCGCCGGGATCGGCCGGGCGGAGGAGCCGGTGGATCGCGCGGCAGAGCGTGGTCTTGCCCGACGCATTCGGCCCGTAGATCACGTTGATCCCCGCGCAGAGG
>JAAYCB010000132.1 GCA_012744395.1 Pirellulaceae bacterium | reverse complement strand
GATCGGCCGTTCCTCTGGGTGACCTCGATCAAGCCGATCTGATCGGCCGGGCGGATCATTCAGGCGACGGCCAGGTGGGCAAGGCGGGATGACCGAGCGCTTGCCCAGCGCAGCCTGCCCAGCTTCTGTAATGCCGACCACCGTTACAGCATCGCCACTCGTCGCAGGTGGAACGCGGCCGTCAATCCTTGCGACAATCTCCGTCTGCTCCGATGTTACTCCAGGAGCCGATATGACATTCTTGGGAGAAGTCAATAAGCGGGTCTGGAAAGCCCCCCTCTAATGGGGCAGTTCGTGATCGCCTCCCGAGTCAGTCACGGGAGGAGTTCACCCATACGGGGAGGAACAAGATGCGATGGACGTTGATTCTGTTTGGGCTGATGCTCGTCGCCAGCCCCACGTTCGGTCAGAAGGCTGCGAATCAGCCGACCCTTGCCGTACGGGTCGCGGAGGCGGCCGAGGAGCCCGCGGAGAGCCAGGCGGCGTCGTTGAACCAGGATACCGATCAGCGTTTGGAGAAGCAGGTCAGTGCGATCCAGCAGCGATTGCAGCATGAGGAGCGCCGCTTGCAGGCGCAGTTCGCCGAGTTGGCGAAGATGCGGACTCCGGCGGTCGCGAAGGCAGACCAGGCAACGCTGGAGCGGATCGCGCAGCTCGAACAGCAGGTCGTCGCCGCGTACCAGAAGCGCGTCGAGCAGATTCTCTCGGGCGGGGAAGCGAAGATCCCGGCGCAGGCCGCCGCAGCGTCTCCTTCCCAGTCGCAGCAGCACAAGCGGCAGGTGCAGAAGTCGCAGCAGCCGCAACCACCGGCCAGTGTGAGGACTGAGCCTCCCAAGCGGCCGGTCCTGCCATTCTGGCCGTTCAACCAGTTCTGATCGCGGCCGCCACTGCGCCGCTCCTGCGGCTTGCCGCCACGCCCGGCAGGGGACGAATATCCGGCTCCTGTCTAGCCCTCCGCCTGCACTTCGCGTTACCATGGGAGGTGCAGGCGGCGTTTTCTTCACACAAGACTTGGCGAGGTGACCGGACAATGGCAGAAAAAACGGATCGTCGGTGCTTTTTGGCTCGGGGCGTCTTGGGAGCGGCTGGGGTCGGTGCGGCGCTGACCAGCATTGAGGAGAAGACGCTGGCGGCGGCAATCGAAGACGGAAGTGCGCGACCGGCGGAAGGCGGCAAGCCCAAGACCGACATTCCGCCGGGCAGTCTGCCCTGCGGCAAGATCGGCAACGTCTCGCTGAGCCGGCTGTTCATCGGCGGCAACTTGATCGGCGGCTGGGCCCACAGCCGCGACCTGGCGTACGCCTCGAAACTGTTCACCTCCTACAACACCGAGGCGAAGATTTTCGAGACCCTGGAGCTTGCCCAGGCCTGCGGCATCAACACGATCCAGTTGGACCCGAAATGCTGGGACGCGGTGGCCAAGTACAACGCCCAGCGCAGCGACAAGATCCAGACCATGGTTTGTGTGCCGCTGATCGCCGACAAGACCAAGATGAACGACGAGATCAAGCGCCAGATCGACATGGGCGCAACGTTCATTTATTCGCACGGCGGCGTGACCGACTCGCACATGATGAAAGGCGGCGGCACCGGCGTGATCGCGCAGATGGTCGAATTGATCAAGGCCCAGGGCGTGCCCGCCGGCGTCGGCAGTCACTCGCTGAACATGCCGATCGCCTGCGAGCGCGACGGGGTGGACCCCGATTTCTACGTCAAGACGTTCCACATCGATCGCTACTGGTCGGCCACCCCTTCCGAGCATCGCCAGGAATACGATTGGATGTCGTACAACAGGGATTCGGACCACAACAAGAATTACGACAACATGTGGTGCAACAATCCCGAGGAGACCGCGGAGTTCATGGCCACGGTCGAGAAGCCCTGGGTGGCGTTCAAGGTGATGGCGGCCGGCTCGATCGCTCCCCAGATCGCCTTCTCCCACGCCTTCCGCAACGGCGCCGATTTCATCATCGCCGGGATGTTCGACTTCCAGGTCGAGCCCGATGTGAAGATCGCGATCGCGAGTCTGGAGAAAGCGCAGAAGCGCAGCCGTCCCTGGCGCGCCTAGGGGCCCCGTCCATCGGCAACGCGATCCACGCGCCGCCGCTGGCGCGCCGGGGTGCCGGGCGAGCGATCCCCAACTGGGCGGAAAACAGGTGGGGGTGGAGTCCGGCTGCCCCGAAAAATGGGGGGGGGCAACGATTGATTTTTGTCCATGACCTGATAAAAGTAGGATCTTGCTAGGGGGGCAATCACAGTTTCAGCCTACAGTCTCAGCCTGCTGTATCGAAAGGGTGACTGTCATGGCGTCAGAGCTCACGCCGCGAGAACGAGAGGTCGTGCGTCTAGCCAGTCTCGGCTGTACCGTGCACGAGGCCGCGAAGATTCTGAAGCTGGCTCCGAGCACCGTCGACAACCACAAGGCGCGTGCGATGGCCAAGCTGGGGACGGACAAGGCCGCCCTACTCACGCGGTTGGCGATCAAGCTGAAGATCACCAGCATCAACGATGCGCTGACCGATGCCGAAAAGCGGAAGAGCGGCAGGAAGAACGACGGCTGGAACTGACGCATCGGCTGCGTTGACGCATGCGGGCGGGCTCGTGTTGGACCATCCGGCGGGCTGAATTGACACGCCCTGCCCGCAGCGGCTATCGTTGTCGGCGCCATGATCGACTACGAAATCTCCCGCCGACTCTGCGTGCTGCGGTTCAACCGGCCGCCGCTGAACACGATCGACCAGGCCCTGCTCGCCGCCCTTCGCCGGGCGATTGCCCGTGCCGAAGACGACGCCGCGGCGGATGCGGTTGTGTTGACCGGCAGTGCCGAGCAGTTCAGCGCCGGGGCCGATATCCACCTCTTCGAAACGATCCACTCGCGGGACGAAGCCCGGGCGCTCTGCGAGGAGTTTCAGCAGGCTTGCACGCGGATCGAGAGGTGCTCCAAGCCGGTCGTCGCCGGGCTGGCCGGCCGGGTGATGGGCGGAGCACTGGAACTGGCCCTGGCCTGCCACCTGCGGGTGGCCGCGCCCGAGGCCCAACTCAGCCTCCCCGAGGTCCGCCTCGGCATCCTTCCCGGGGCCGGGGGCACCCAGCGGATGCCGAGGATCATCGGGGCGGCGAAAGCCCTGGAAGCGATGCTCAGCGGACGGTCGATCGGCGCGGCGGAGGCCCGGCAGCTCGGTTTGATCGACGCGGTTTGCCCGGGTGACGAGCTGATCGGCGGCGCGCGGCGGATTCTCCGATCCGGCCCACCCGCGCGGCGCGCGCGCGACCGGGCTGAGCGAATCAGCGATGAAGATCTCCAAGCCGCGATCGCCCAGGCGGAAGCGACGCTGCGAACCGCGCCGCCCGAGCTGCTCGCTCCCCGGCGAATCATCGCCTGCGTCGCCGCAGCCGTGCGGGGGTCGTTCGACGCGGGCCTCCGCGCCGAACGCGAGGCGTTTGCCGACTGTGTCCTGTCCCCCGCGGCGCAAAACCGGTTCTACGCATTCTTCGCCACGCGCCAGACCGACAAGCTGCCCGAACTGGCGGAAGTCGAGACGCGGGAAATCAACCAGGCCGCGGTGGTCGGCATGGGGTCGATGGGCACGGGCATCGCCCAGGCCCTGGCCGCCGCCGGCGTCCCGGTCGCCGTCTTCGATCAGGATCCGGCCGCCGCGGAAAGGGGGCTGGGGCGGATTCGGCAGTCGCTCGAACGCCGCGTCGCCGATGGGAAGATGGCGGCCGCCCAGGCCGCCGCGGCGCTCGCCCGGATCGCGCCGGCCGGCGAGTTCGCGGCGCTCGGAGCCGCCGACCTGGTGATCGAATCGGTGTTTGAGCTGCTGGAGGTCAAGCGGGCGGTGCTGCGGCGGATCGAAGCGGTCTGCGGCGACGAGACGATCCTGGCGACCAACACCTCGACGCTCTCGCTCGACGCCCTGGCCGAGGGGCTGCGGATCGGCGAGCGGCTGATCGGAGTGCACTTTTTTAATCCGGCCCAGGCGATGCCGCTCGTGGAGGTCGTGCGGCGCAAGGGCACGTCCCAGCGCGTTGCGGCGACCACCGTGCGGTTCGCCAAACGGCTGGGGAAGACGCCCATTCTGGTCAATAACCGCGAGGGTTTTCTCGTCAACCGCGTGTTCGTGCCCTACCTGGCCGAGGCGTTCTCCCTGCTGGAAGAGGGGGCGTCGCCCCGCCAGATCGATTCGGCGATGGTCCAGTTCGGGTTTCCGATGGGGCCGCTGACGCTCAGCGACATGACGGGCATCGACATCGTCGTCCATGCCCAGCGCGAGTTGCAGAAGGCCTTTCCCTATCACGGCCCGCTTTCCCAGGTGGCCCACCGGCTCGTCGCGCTCGGTCGCACCGGCCAGAAAGGCGGCGCGGGCGTCTATCGCTACGCGCCCGGCAGCCGCACCGCGCTCGACGACGGCGTCCTGGGGGAGGCCGTGGCCGAGGTGCAGCGATTGAAACCGCGCGCCGGCGCGGACGGTCCCAAGCCGCCACTGTCCACCGACGAGCTCGCGCGCCGGCTTGTCGGCCGGATGACTGCCGAGGCGTTTCGAGTGCTCGAAGAAGATGTCGCCCGGTCCGAGGCGGACTTGGACGCCGCAATGGTCCTGGGCACGGGGTTTCCCGATTACCGCGGTGGGATCGTGCGCTACGCCAGGAGCCGCGGGCTTGACACGGTCTGCGCGGAACTCGAAAATCTGGCGGAAACATGTTCCGAGAGATATGCGCCCAGCAGGTACCTGCGGGCCCTGGCGCGGACTTGACGATCGCGTGTCTTTCGCGGCGTCCGGCCGGCTTCCGCTTGCGCCTCTTCCCGCGGGCACTGCTGGCCGTGCCGTTGGCGCCTCAATCCCAAGGAGCCTGACATGGCGGACGCCCCCCGCAGAGACCTCGAATCGACCAAGACGATGAAGTCCGTGATGGGCGATTATTTCACGGAGCTCTGCCAGGGTCCCGAGCGGGGCACGAAGACCGCCTGGTGCACGAGCGTTGGTCCCGCCGAGTTGCTCTACGCGATGGGGTTCAATGTCTTCTTCCCGGAGAATCATGGGGCGATGCTCGGGGCCAGCCGGATGGCCACCGACCTGATCCCGGCGGCCAACGCGCTCGGCTACTCGCCGGACATCTGCTCCTACCTGACGAGCGACATCGGCTCCTATCTGAAGAACGAGAGCCCGATCCAGAAGATGAACCTCCCCGGACCGCCCAGGGCCGACGTGCTCGTGTTCAACACGAACCAGTGCCGCGACGTGAAGGATTGGTTCCAGTTCTACGCCCGCGAGTGGAACGTGCCCTGCATCGGCATCCACACGCCCCGGTCGATCGGCCAGATCGACGAGCAGCTTGCGGATTACATTGGCGCGCAGATCGAGTCGCTGATCGAGCCGCTGGAGAGGGTGTCGGGAGAGAAGTTCGATCCGGATCGACTCCGCCAGGTCGTCGCCCTGTCGCGGCAATGCACCGAATTGTGGAAGCAGGTGCTCCTCGCAGCCGCCAATCGGCCGGCGCCGCTGACGTTTTTCGACGGCACGATCCAGATGGGCCCAGCCGTTGTCCTCCGCGGCACCCGGCAGGCCGTGGACTATTACCAGCTCCTTGTCGACGAGCTGAACCAGAGGGTAGCGCAGGGCGTGGGGGCCGTCGCGGGCGAACGATTCCGCATTTACTGGGAGGGAATGCCGATCTGGGGCAAGCTCAGCTCGCTCGCCAAGCAGTTCGTCGAGCTCAAGACGGCCGTCGTGGCGTCGACTTACTGCAATAGTTGGATCTTCGACGCCCTCGATCCGGCCGATCCGTTCCGGAGCATGGCCCGGGCATACAGTAGCATCTTCATCTGCCGCAGCGAGGAGTACAAGGAGCAATACATCAAGCAGATGGTTGAAGAGTACCAGGTGGACGGCATTCTGTACCACGATGCCAAGACCTGTCCGAACAACTCGAACTGCCGTTACGAGATGCCCCAGCGGCTTCAGCGGCAATTCGGCAAGCCCTACCTGGTGATCAACGGCGACTTGAACGATCTGCGGCTCTATTCGGAAGAGCAGGCGCGGACCAATATCGAGGCGTTTGCCGAACAGCTCGCGGAGACTTGACGAGCCGGGCAATCGATCCGGCCCGGCCCGGCGCTCGGACAATCCCGGCAGGAGAGGCTTGCATCCCCTCCAAGGCAGGTTATGGACTTGTCCAACCGTGACTATTTCTGCGGAATTGACATCGGCGCCTCGGCGGCCAAGCTGGTGCTGATCGACGGCCAGGGCCGGGCGGCCGCCCGGGCCGTGCGACGGTCGGGCCTCGACTACGCGCGGACCGCCGAGGCGTGTTTGCAGGAAGGGCTCGAAAAGGCCGGGCTGGCGCGAGAGCAGGTCGCCGCCGCCTGCTCGACCGGCTACGGGCGGGACAACGTCCCCTGGGTCGACGGCAAGATGACCGAGATCGCCTGCCACGGCCGCGGCGCGTTCTTCCATTTCCACCGCGCGATGACGATCATCGACATCGGCGCCCAGGACAGCAAGGTTATCCACCTGGATCAGGAAGGCCGCCGGGTTGGCTTCAAGATGAACCGCAAGTGCGCCGCCGGCACGGGCGCCTTCCTGGAGGAGATCGCCTACCGCCTCGATCTTCCCCTCGCGGAACTGAACGGCCTGGCGGAGGCCGCGACGCGGGAAGTCTCGCTGGGGAGCTTCTGCACCGTCTTCGCCGCCACGGAGGTTCTCGAGAAGATCCGCGCCGGTCAGAAGGTTCAAGACATCGTCAAGGGCGCGTTCCGCTCAGTGGTCAAGCGGATCGCCGAAATGGACATCGTCCGCGCCGAGCTGGTGATGACCGGCGGCGTGGTTGCCCACAACCCGTACCTGGCTAAACTGGTTGAAGAATCGTTCCAGACCAGGGTCGTCGTCCCGCCGGAGCCCCAGTTCACCGGCGCCCTGGGCGCGGCCCTGTTCGCGCGCCAAGGCAAACAGAGAACCGTTCCGTAGGCGGTGCGGGGCAATCCGATCCAAAGCCCCTCCCGCCGTCAAGGACACTCCTCGAAGCGAAAACGGCCGCCCTGCAATCGGCCCCGCCACACGAGCTGCCCGTGACCTCGCGCAAAATGACCCGTGCCATGTAACCTGCAACCTGCCACCCAAGGAGCCGCCGATGCTCGTCACCCAGCCGCCGACCGAAATCGCCGAAGGGCTCTGGATGCTTGGAACCGGCGAGTATCCGATCTATCTGTTCCACGCGCGGGGCGAAGCGGCCCTGTTCGAGGGCGGAACCGGGGCGATGGGCCCACTCCTCGAGGAGCAGCTTGCGGGCCTGAAGATCGACCCGGACGCCGTCCAGCAGGCAATCATCACCCACGCCCACGCCGACCACGTGATGGCCGTGCCGATGTTCCGCCGGCTGTTTCCCCAAGTGACGGTCGCGGCCTCGGAACTCGGCGCCAGGACGCTCGCGTCGGAGAAGACCGTCTCGTTCTTCTGCCAGGTCGACGAAGCCCTGACCGGTGCAATGCTCAAGGCGGGCAGAATCACCGAGCAACAGCGGCCCGAGGCGCTTAAGGAAATGAAGATCGGCGTCGATCGCCTCCTCCAGGAGGGCGACAAGATCGAGGTTGGCGGCCTGGCCTTCAACGTCCTCGAAACACCCGGCCACAGCGAATGCAGCCTGAGCTTCCACCAGCCGGACCGCGGCATCCTGATCATCTCCGACGCCACCGGCTATTACATGCCCCAGCCCGGCCAATGGTGGCCCAATTACTTCTCGGGCTACGGGCCCTACCTGGCCTCGATCGAGCGGCTTGCCGCGCTGGATGCCGAAATCCTCTGCCTGAGCCACAACGGGGCCGTGCTCGGCGGCCCGTCCGTGGGCGACTATTTCGACGGTGTCCTCGCCGCCACGAGGGCCTACCATGCAAGAATCATCGCCGAGACCAGGGCGGGGAAATCGATCCGCGACCTGGCCGGAGAACTCGGCGAGGAAATCCACGCGATTGCGCCCCTGATGCCCCTCGATTTCTTCCAGAAGAACTGCGGCCTGCTGGTCAAGCAATCGCTGAAGCACGAGGGGTGAGCGGGGGGAATCGCGAATGTCGAATGTCGAACGAATGACGAATATCGAATGGCAATCAGCCGAGACGGTTTCCCCTGGTTCCCAAGCTCCAGCTTGGGAACGAGGTGGAACTTGGCGGCATGAAAGACTGAACCCTGAACCCTGAACCCCGAACCCTCCCCATGCCCAGATCCCGCATTCTCGGAACCGGCTGTTACCTGCCGCCGAAGGTCGTGACGAACTTCGACGTGATGCAGATGATGGAGACCAGCAACGAGTTCATCGTCGAGCGGACGGGGGTCCGCGAGCGGCGCCATGCCGAGCCCGGCGTGTCGGCGAGCGACCTGGCCGCCGAGGCGTGCCGGGCGGCGCTGGCCGACGCGGGCCTGGAGAACGGCGACATCGACCTGGTGATCATGAACACGATCACGCCCGACCATGCCGATCCGGGCTGTGCCTTCTTTCTCCAGGGCAAGCTCGGCATCAAGGGGCCCGGCGTGATCGACATCCGCCAGCAGTGCGCGGGGCTGATCTACGGAATTTCAATCGCCGACCACTTCATTCGCGCGGGAACCTACCAGCGGATTCTCGTCGTCTGCGCAGAAATCCTCTCCAAGCGGATCGATGGGTCCTACGACGGACGGAACATCGCGATCCTGCTCGGCGACGGTGCGGGCGCCGTGGTGGTCGGCCCGGCGGAAGACGATGCTCCGGGCGTTCTTTCCACGTTTTTGCACGCCGACGGCTCGCTGGCCAAGGCGCTCTACACAGCCGCGCCCGGCAGCGGCCTGGGGCGCGCCGAGCACATCACCCACGACGACATCGACCAGGGGCGCGTCCACTTCCGCATGGACGGCAAGGCGGTCTTTGAAAACGGCGTCGCCCGCATGTCGGAAGCCCTCTTCGAATCGCTCGAGGCGAACCAACTCACACTCGACCAGGTCGACGTGCTCGTGCCCCACCAGGCCAACCTGCGGATGCTCGAGGCGATCATCGCCAAGACCCGGTTCCCGAAGGAAAAGGTCTTCATCAACGTGGAGAAGTATGGCAACATCGCCTCCGCCTCGCTCCCCATCGCGCTTTCCGAGGCCCGCTCCTGCGGCATGATCCGGCCGGGCGGCCTGGTGCAACTGGTGGCCTTCGGTTCGGGGTTCGTGTGGGGCTCGGCATTGTTGCGGATCTAGACGCTGCGGGCCGGTCAGCGCGGCGCCAGAGCGTAGATCCGGTACCCGGAGCCGAGCTCGGCCGCCGTGCGGCCGATCCGCCCGTCGAGCCGGTCGTCTTCGCCCTCGGGACCCGCGACGACCAGCCAGCCTGCGCCCTGGCGGCGGCACTCTTCCAAGGCCCGCTTCAGGTCGCCCGTCTCCGGGGCGATGAACCAACCCGGCCGGTTGCAGTAGTAGAGCAGCGTAATCCCGCCGCCGTGCATCGTGGCGACCGGCTCGCCGGGCGAGGTCAGCGTCTGGACCGCCCTGCCCGCGGCCACGACCGCGCGGTCTTCATCGGGCGTGCTGAACGCCGGCTTGGCCGCGTAGCGGAGTGAAAAGGCAATCGCCACGATCAGCAGGCCGGCAATCGCAGCGCGGCCCGGGCGGAGACTCTGCCGGACCGCCTGCCAGCCCAGCCCGGCCACGATGCATAGGGGTGGAAGCACGGCCAGGTAGTAGTAGTTCATCTCGTGGAACTTGCGGGGCAAGGCCAGAACGAGCAGGACCATCGCCGCCAGCCACGGCAGGTAGCCAAGCCAGTGCCGGCCCAGAAAACCGGCCAGGAACAACGCGAACCCAACCGGGGTCAAGATCACCGAGGTCAGATCGTCGAGCGCTCGGACGTAGAAATCAGCGGAAAACAGCAGCGGGTCCGGCGGCCGGTAGCTCATGGCATTGCCCTGGAGGCAGGAGTAGATGTGGGCGGCATGAGGGCTGCCGGGCGCGGCGGTGCGGAGCGCGTGGAGGCACCACAGGGCGACGGGGATCAGGGCCAGGATCGCCGTCCCCAGCCCAAGCAGGAACCGCCGGGGGCGCGGGCCGACCGCCTGCGACTGGCCCGGCCCGAACAGGCCCGGCCAGAGCGTCATCGCCCCCAGCGGCAGCAGGAGCACCACCAGGTAGACCTTGGTGAGCAGGAGCAGGGCAAACGAGACGCAAAGCGGGACCAGCCACGCCGGATTGCCGCCGGCCAGCCAACGGTCGGCGGAATAGAAGACGGCCAGGGTGAACAGCACGATCGAAGCATCGAGCATGAACGTCTGGCCGTAGACGACGCTGATCGGTGAGAGAGCCAAGGTCAGCCCCGCCCCGAGCGCCGCGGCCTGGCCGTGGCGGGCGCGAACCAGCGCCACCAGGAGCAGAATCGCCGCGGCCATGAACGCCACGCTCGTCGCCCGGCCCCAAACGTCGAGCGAGCCGCCAAGCCACCTCCACAACGCCCCGGTCAGTTGGGCCGAGACCGAGAATTCAAGCATGTGGAGCGACCGCTGGCCGCCGACGAGCACGTCCATCGTCGGATAGAAGAGGCCGGCGCGGCCCTCGGCCCAATTCCGGGCGATCATGGCGTAGATCACGCTCTTGGTCGAGAAGTTGCCGACCAGCGGACGCGTAATCCCCAGGCTGCGATACGCCGTGGCGAATACCACCAAGAAGAGCACGAGCGCGGGAAAATGGCGAACCCTCAAAGAGTGGGTGAGACCGTTCTCGCTCGTAGCGTCCTTGCCGGTCATTTAAGATTTGATTCTTTGGAAAAAGATGCGGGTTAGGAAGACCTTGCGGCCGAATATAGCGGTACGGCCCATGCTGTCAACATGGACGGATCTGGACAAGTTCAAAATCCAAGCTTCAAGGCCCAAACTCCCCCCCCGAGTCCGGCGTTCCCACTCGAAGGCCCAGCCTAGCCTCCTGTTGGCCATTGGGAACTGAGCCTTGAATCTTGCCGAAATCGGATTTGCTCGCGAAAGGCCATCTCATGACTCGCCTTGGATTTGCGGTGACGTTGATCTGCCTGGTTGCCTGGACCGCCGGATGCCGGATGTGTGCCAGCGAGTTCGACTACTGTGGCCCAACAGGGGGCGGCGAGTGCGGCGCGGACTGCGGGCTGAACGCGCCCCGAGCCGGTTCGATCCTGAACGGCACGAGCCAGGCGATCTACGAGGACCAAACCGTCTACGAGAGTGCTGCCACCGGCGAACCGGCGATGATTGGCAACAGCGTCGGACAGCTCCGCAGCGATGACTTCCAAGCGCCGATCCTGCCCAGCCAGGTCATCGAGGGCCAGCGGATCGACGGCGTGATCATCTCAGTCGAAGACCACAAGCTGGAAGATGCCGCCCCGCGAGCGCGGGAAAGCGCAGCGCGCCGGCCGACTCCCGCCCCGAAAAAAACGCATTGGTCGGCCAGGTAACAGGCATCAGCGGCAGCCGGTTGGCGGTCATCCGCCACGCAGCCTTCCTTCCCAGGCTCCAGCCTCCTGGTTCCCAAGCTCCAGCTTGGGGCCCCCCTCCCTCCCGTTCGAAGATCAGGTCAATCGCAAGAGCTGAAGTCGCTAGCGCCGGCCCGCGACCAGTCAGTCATTCGCCCTTCAGCCCGCCGCTTAAGGCCATTTCCTTTGCATCGCAGGCAAGAAGCCTATAGACTGGCAGATGGCGACCGTCTCCTCCCATTGCCATGCGGATCATTGGGGGGGTGCATTTTGCCACTGAAGTGCGGCAACCCAACCCGTCCGGTCTGCCAACAACTCGCGGTCGCCCGCGATTGGCGGCCGAATCTGCCGGTGAAAGCAGCGATTTCACGGTCCGACCCCATGAGTGGGTAGTGTCTTTGCGAATTGAGCGGGTTTAGAATTGGGGAGGTGAGGTATTGTTGCCCGGGGCTGTCCCCGCCAGGCTGCGGCCGGGCAAGGGGAGGGGGGCCACAGCTGGTCAGCCGCAATCAGGAGGTTCATCCGATGCGCCGACTCATGCTCGTGTTGGCCGCCACCTTGCTGGCAGCCCGGTGCATGGCCGCCGAGACGCCCCAAGGCGTTCCCTGGACTGTCACCAAGGTCGCGACCAGCGACACCCACCAACATGCCAAACCGCGGACTGGAGACTCGCCCGGCCCGCAGAAATACCTGCACCTGGACCTGTCGTTTGATTCCACGATCGTGGAGCACCGCGTCGACAAGTTCCGGATTGTCGACGGCCAGGGGAAGAGGATCGGCGAGATTTTTGGCGAGACGCAGCCGGGCAATTCCCAGTCGACGCTCGTTTTCGAGCGCGACGTTCCCTGGTCGAGCCTGGACGGGCTTTACCTGGATGGACTCGGCCGGCGCGTGCCGCTGTTTTCCTCCAAGCCAGCCGTCCCTCCTCCTGCCCCGAGCGTTCGCCAGACCGCTCCGCTGCCAACGGAAGTGGTCCGCCCAACGATCATCGAACGGCCTGGCACCGTCCACGTGCCGCCGGCGGCGGACCAGATCGTTGACAGGGAGCCCCTGCCCGGCCAGGCAATTGTTCGCGAGCAACCCCCGCCGGTCGTGGTTCATCGCGGCCGCAGCGCCGTCGTCCACGTTGACGGCGAGGGCAGCCGAATGCATCTCGGCGGTGGAGGCGGTGGCAAGGCGGGCGGTGGCGCGGGATTGGCCAGCGGTGGCGGCGGGGGTCATGCAATCGCGGGCGGCGGACGTGGCGGAAGCGGCGCCGCGTGCCCCTATGGCGAAGCTTGTCCGATCTGCGGTACCGGCATGGACGAAGGAACCGAAGGTCTTGATCCCTGGGTCTTCGACGCCTTCGGCCGCGGGCGCTACGACGATCTGTTGGCGAGGATCGAGAAATCGGCCACCGGGGTGGACCTCCGCGCGCCAAGGACTGGTTCCACGACGGGCGCCGGTCCAGGGCGCGATGCGGGCGCGCCGAGCGCTGCCGGCGCCCAGCGCGGACCGGTCGGTGGAAGGGCAACAGGCGCGGGGCTTGGCGAGGGCGACGGACTGGGAATCGCCCCCAGCGCTGGCGCCCTGCCGGGCATGGCAGCCGGCGGCAGCGGCGCAGCGCCCCGTCTGCCCGGCATGGGGCCCGCCGCGCCGGGATCAGCGGCGGGCGGCGCGGTGACCGCGGCCGCGACGGCAAGCAGTCCGCAGGCTCCCGGCGATGCCCTAGACGCATCGGGCAGCGGCGACGGCGCTAGTTCGCCCGCTCCATCGCCGGCCGGTGAAGACGCCGCGCAGAACGCCGGGTGGCCGCGCGGCTCCAGCGAGGATGCCAGTGCGGGGCCGGACGACGGCCTGGGGCCCGGTCCCGAAGACGGCTACGGCCCTGGGCCCGAAGAGGGTTCCTCCGCTCCCGGGCAAACCGGACAAGGCGGGCCAGGCTCGGGCCCCGGCGCCCCGGGGCCCGGCTCCGGCGCCCCGGGTCCGGGGCAGATGGCGCCGCCGGCTGAAACCGCGCCCGCCGAGGCGGCGCCAAATCAGCCGCCAAGTGGCAAGCAGTACCCAAGGAACCTTGATCATCCCACGAGCGCCAGCGGCGGCGGGCCGGGCGGCGGCGGACCGGGCGGCGGCGGACCGGACAACGTGATTGGGCCCCGTTATCAGAACCTTGCCGACGGCCCTCGCGTTCGCGTCCACGACATCGGCCCGGAGTGGCTCCGCAATCTGCCGGAAAGGACCGGCCCGGTGATCGACTTCTACCGGCCGGTCGTCCCCTATTTCGATCCGCGATTCCGCTTCGCTCCGCGGATTGGACCGGCCGGTTACGGCGGTGGAGGCGGAGGCGGAGGCTACGGTCCTGGCGGAGGCTCCGGCGATCTGGCCCGGATCGGAGCACCGCTGAAGTTTGAGAAGCTGCCCGAATTGCTGCCGGAGATCGTCGTCTACGTCTCCGCTGGAAACGACGGTGAGAGAGCCGGCAAGATCTACCAGCTCGACGACGCCGGCCGCGTGCTGGGGATCGTCAACCTGCCTTACCATGCGACCGGCCTCGCCTTGCACCGCCAGCACGGCCTGATCGCCGTCACACCCCGAGACGGCGGCAAGGTCTATCGCATCGACGAGACGGGCGCGGTCTCCGTCGTACTCGAGAACAATAGCCGACTGCCCTATCCGGTCGATGTCGGGGTTGGCGGCGACTCGGATACGATCGTCGTGGCCGACAGCATGGCCGACGTGCTCGCGGCAACGTCGATCGAGGGAACCGAGCCGATTGTCTACCGCCGATTCGAGAACGTAAAGTACGAACAGCAAGACATGTCGGTCGCCGTCACCCGCGACAAGCACGTGATCTATGGCACGGACGCTGAAGAGGGGATTTACCGCTTCGGCGGCGATGACTATACGGCCTTCCGGGGCCCCATCCTGCCGGGCCGCGGCGGCGTGGCCGCCGATCCGGCGACGCTCCGCTGGGCGGCCACCCAGAGCCCGAACTTGATCCATCTCTACGAGGGCGAACTACACTTGAAGACGTTCAAGCTCTCCGCCGGCAGAAGCATCTACCGCCAGGGGTTGCTCTCGTTCGCCCCCTCCGGTGCGATCGTCGTCGCCACGCGCCCAAGCGACGAGGTGGACACGGGAGTCTGGCTGATGGCCTATGAAACCGCCGAGGGCAAGGAGGGTCAGATTCTCAGCCTCTTCCCCTGGGACAAGGAGCGGATGCTCGACCTGGTCGTCGGCCCGCGAATGCTCTGGGATCGCCATTCCCCTTCACCCAAGAGCCGGTATTGACGAGAAGAAATCGAGGACCCCATGAGCATGTCGCGTTTTCGCTTCTGCGCACTACTCGCCGCCGTGACGTTCGCCGCCGCGACGGCCCGCGGGCAGGCCGTCCAGCTTCCCACCTATTCCTACTTCGGGACCGGCACCGTCGTTTCCGTTCCCGATCGGGGGAGCGTTTACACCGCGGGCGTGAATCGCGCGGCCAGCAGCCGCAACGAATTCGGCACGCCCCTGCTCCCGTTCCGCAATCGCTCGATCGGCTCCGAGCGGAGCGCTGCGAGTGTCTGGACGTCGGTCTACATCCATGATTTCGAGGCGATGGATGAATATCTCTTGAGCCAGGCCCGCAGCGTCTCCACCTCCGCTCTCGTGTCGCCAGCCGCTCGTTCCTCTGCGACGGCGCTGGCGGGCCGCCAACCCGCGCCGCCCGCGGGCATCGCCCCGCGCCAGGCCTGGCAGGCACGCCAGGCGCCGCGGCCGGCCTCCGGTCCCCTCGCCAAGAGCGTGGATCAACTCCGCTCCGAGCGGGCGGGCGAGCGGCAGGCGCGAATCGCCGAAGCGCAGAGTCTTTTCGAACGTGGAAGGATTGCCGAGCAGTCGGGCAAGGCCAACGTTGCCCGCATCTACTACGAGCAGGCCGCGCGCCGCGCCGAGGGGCCGTTCAAGCAGCGGATCCTGGCCCAACTCGCCTTGCTCACCGCCGCGCCGGTCGCTCAGCGATAGCCCGAATGAGTTCGTAAACCAACTGGTTGGCGGTGGTCTCCGCGACTGCTACGATGAAGGTTTGCCCAAACCGCCGGACAGCTCGCGGAAATCCGCCTGCTCGCCAGTCGGCTGGTCTGGGCGCCACGCCTCGTGGGTATTCAAGGCGGATTCACCAAAACAAGGGTGGCGATGAACTGCATCGGACATATCGAGTTGCGCGGCGTCGAAGTCCACAATCTCCAGGCGATCGACCTGGACATTCCGCATCGCAAGCTCGTCGTGCTCTGCGGACTGAGCGGCAGCGGCAAGAGCAGCCTGGCACTGGACACCCTCTACGCCGAAGGGCAGCGGCGATACATCGAGAGCTTCTCGGCCTACACCAGGCAGTTCCTCGAACGGCTGGAAAAGCCCGACGCCGACCGGATCGACGGGATCCCTCCGGCGATCGCCGTGACCAGCAAGAACGGCAACCGTTCGAGCCGCTCGACGGTCGCGACGGCCACCGAGACGGCCGACTACTTGCGGCTGCTGTATGCCAAGATCGGCGGCGTCTATTGCCAGCGCTGCGGCCGGCAGGTCCACCGTGATTCGCCCCAGAGCGTCGCGGCCAGGCTCGAAAGACTCGAGGCCGGCAGACGTTTCATGATCACCTTTCCTCTCAGCCGGCGGGACGACGACCGCGAAAGCCGATGGGCCTCGCTCCGGGAGGAAGGCTTCATCCGTGTCGTCTGCGCCGGAAAGGTCATCCACCTCGGCGAGACCCTCGATCTTGCGCAAGACGTTTGCGGGCCGGCCGAGGCGGTGGTCGATCGGCTCGCCGGCGGCAGCGACGCAGCGCGGATCCAGGATTCGCTCGAAACGGCGTTTGCCCACGGCGCGGGCCGCTGTTCGCTGCTCGTCGAGGCGGCCGACGGCGAGGTTGGAGAGAGCGAGCCTGGCGGGCGGTGGGAGACCATCGACGGCAGGGCCTGGCGGCGGATTGCGTTCAGCACGCAGTTCGCCTGCGATGACTGCCAGATCGACTACCCGGCTCCCGAGCCGCGGCTCTACAGCTTCAACAGCCCGTTGGGCGCCTGCCCGCAGTGTGAAGGCTTCGGCAATGTGATCGACATCGACATGGAATTGATCGTCCCGGACCCGAACAAGTCGATCGCCGAAGGAGCGATTGCCCCGTGGAACAGCCCCGCCTATCAACATGAGCAGGAGGAGTTGATCGCCCTGGCGCCGGATTACGGTCTTCCCGTCGACGTGCCGTTTTCCCAATTGGAGCCGCGCCATCTGGCGCTGATTGCGGAGGGAGTGCCGGAGAGGCAGTTTGGCGGGCTGAAGGGCTTTTTCGCCTGGCTGGAGCGCCGCAAATACAAGATGCATATCCGCGTCTTTCTCAGCCGCTGGCGGAGCTACCGGCCATGTCCAACCTGCGCCGGCTCCCGATTGCGGCCCGAGGCGCTGGCGACGCGGATCGGGGGGAAGAATATCGCCGAAGTCTCGGCGATGAAAGTCTGCGACGCGGCGCGGTTCTTCCGCGATCTGGAGCTGACCGACTGGCAGCGGCAGGTCGGCCGGATGATGCTCGAACAGGTCCGCGCGCGGCTCGGATTCCTCGAGGCCGTCGGCCTGCACTATCTGACGCTCGACCGCACCCTGCGGACCTTGAGCGGCGGAGAACTCCGCAGAGTCGCCCTCACCTCCGCGCTCGGATCGAGCCTGGTCAACATGCTCTACGTGCTCGATGAACCTTCGATCGGGCTCCACCCGCGCGACATCCACCAACTGCTTGGCGCGATCACCGGCCTCCGCGACCGCGGAAACACCGTGGTCGTGGTGGAGCACGAAGAGGCGATCATCCGCGCCGCCGACCAGGTGATCGAGATCGGACCCGGCGCCGGCGAGCGGGGCGGGAGGATCGTCTTCCAGGGCACCCCGGAAGAAATGGAAAACTCGCCCGACAGCCTCACCGGCGACTACCTGGCCGGGCGCCGCGGCGTGGCGGTCGGCAGCCGGCGGCGACTGCCGGACCACGGCTGGATCCGCCTGGCCGGAGCGCGGGGCAACAACCTGCGAAATATCACCGTCGAGTTTCCCCTTGGGGTGCTTTGCCTGGTGACCGGGGTGAGTGGGTCGGGCAAGAGCACGCTCGTCCAGGGGACCCTCTATCCGGCCCTCTGCCGCCGTCTGCGAAAAGACGCCGCCAAACCCTATCCCTACGACGACATTTTCGGCGACGGCCAGATCGATGAAGTGGTGATGGTCGACCAGAGCCCGATCGGGCGCTCGCCGCGCTCCAACCCGGTCACCTACCTGAAGGCCTTCGACGAGATCCGCGCGGTGTTTGCCGAGACGGTCGAATCCAAGACCCGCGGCTACACGGCAAGCCATTTCAGCTTCAACGTCGATGGCGGCCGCTGCGAGGCGTGCCAGGGCGACGGCTACACCGAAATCGACATGCAGTTCCTCGCCGATGTCTACATGCGGTGCAGCCAGTGCGGCGGAACCCGCTACCGCGACGAGATCCTCGAGGTCACCTACCGCGGCCGCAACATCGCCGAGGTCCTCGACATGACCGTCCGCGAGGCGTTCACCTTCTTCCGCGGCAGGGCCAAGGTCCAGGCCCGGCTCAAACGGCTCATCGACGTCGGCCTCGACTACATCCGGCTGGGCCAGCCGGCGGGGACGCTCTCCGGCGGAGAGGCTCAGCGGCTGAAGCTCGCCGGCTACATGTCCAACGCCCGGCGCGGCCGCTGCCTGTTCCTGCTCGACGAGCCGACGACCGGCCTGCACTACTCCGACATCGTCCAACTGCTCGATTGTTTCGACGCCCTGCTCGCCGTCGGCCATTCGCTCGTTGTCGTCGAACACAATTTGCAGATGATCCGCGCGGCCGATTACATCATCGACTTGGGGCCCGGCGCCGCGGAGGACGGCGGGCGGATCGTCGAGAAAGGGACCCCCGAAATGATCGCCCACAACGAGCAGTCCATTACCGGCGGCTTTCTCCGCGGGCTGGTCGACGCCAAGCCGCTCGAGCCGAAAATCCCCTGACTGGCCCCGCGCCGCCCGGCGGACACGGGGCGGCCCGGCCGGCCGCAGCGCCCCGACGCACCATCGCATCCCGACTGCCGCAAATCGACCATGCCCGATTCTGCCCCCAACCTCGACCGTTACGTTCGCCAGATGCGATACCCTCCCTTGGGCGAAGCCGGGCAGCGCAAGCTGGCCGCCAGCCGGGTGCTGGTCTGCGGATGCGGAGCGCTGGGGAGCGTGCTGTCCGAAACGCTCGTCCGCGCCGGCGTGGGGCACGTGCGAATTGTCGACCGCGATTTTCTCGAAACGAGCAATCTTCAGCGGCAGGTTCTGTTCGACGAAGACGACGTCGCCCGGCAGCTCCCCAAGACGATCGCGGCGGCCGAGAAGCTGCGGCGGATCAACTCGCAGGTCGAAATCGATCCGGTCGTGGCCGACGTCGATTCCACGAACATCGAAGAATTTGCCCGCGGCGCCGAGATGATCGTCGACGGAACGGACAATTTCCAGACCCGATTCCTGATCAACGACTATGCGGTCAAGTTCGGCGTTCCGTGGGTCTACGGCGGCTGCCTCGGAGCGGAAGGGCAGACGATGACGATCCTGCCCGGCCAGACCGCCTGCCTCCGCTGCCTAATCGAAAAGTGCCCCCCGCCGGGATCGACGCCCACCTGCGACACCGCCGGGATTCTCGCGCCAGTCGTCAGCGTGATCGCTTCGCTCGAGGCGATCGAGGCAATCAAGGTGCTCAGCGGAAACCGGCAGGCCGTCTCGCGGACGCTCAACGTGGTCGAACTCTGGGACAACTGCCTCCGCCAGGTCGATGTCAGCGCGCTCCGCGAGCAGGTACAGTGCCCGGCCTGCAAACTCGGCCAGTTTCCCTGGCTCGACGGCAGGGAGGGGAGCCGCACGGCCGTCCTCTGCGGCCGCAACGCCGTCCAGTTGGCCCACAGCGGCGCGGCCGCCGACCTGGGCGACCTGGCGCGGCGACTGGAACGTGTCGGACGCGTCGACCGCAACCCGTTTCTCCTGCGGCTCCGTGTCGAACAGTTTGAAATCACGGTCTTTGCCGACGGCCGGGCGATCGTCGGCGGCACCGACGAGGTTGCCGTGGCCAAGACAGTTTATTCGAAATACATCGGCAGCTAACGAGAACGTCCCATGCACGCGGAAGTCATTGCGATCGGCGACGAAATCACCTCCGGGCAACTCCTCGACACCAACACGCAGTGGCTCAGCGAGCGCTTGGAGGAGCTGGGCATCCGCGTACTCTACCATACCGCGGCCGGCGACGAGCTCGACGCAATCGCCGGCGTCTTTCGCCTTGCCATCGAGCGGGCGGACGTGATCGTCGCCACCGGCGGCCTGGGGCCGACGGCCGATGACCTGACCCGGGAAGCGATCGCCGCCGCGGCCGGACGGCGGCTGGTCATCGATCCGCAGGCGCTCCAGCACGTTCGCGCGATCTTCCAGCGCCGCAATCGCCCCATGCCGGCGAAAAATGAAGTCCAGGCGCTGCTCCCCGAAGGCGCGCGGGTCATCGACAATCCCAACGGTACCGCGCCCGGCATCGCGATCACGATTCCGCGCGGCGCTGCCGAGTGCCATCTATTTTCCCTGCCGGGCGTGCCCGCGGAGATGCGGGAAATGTGGTTCGGCTCCGTCGCGGGCCAACTCCGCTCGGCCGGCGCGGGGCGCCGCACCGTCCGCCATCGCAAAATCAGGTGCTTCGGCGCGGGCGAGAGCCAAATCGAAACGATGCTCCCCGACCTGGTCCGCCGCGGCCGCGTTCCCCGCGTGGGAATCAACGCCAGCAAGTCGACGATCGTGCTGCGAATCACGGCCGAGGCGGCCAGCGCTGAAGAATGCCGCGCGGCGATCGAGCCGACCGCGGAAACGATCCGCCAATCCCTCGGCAGCCTGGTTTTCGGCGAAGGGGATGATGAATTGCAGAACGCCGTCGGCCGGTTGCTCAGCCAGCAGCAGAGAACGCTGGCCACCGCCGAATGGGGCACGGGCGGGACAATCGCCCAGTGGCTGTCCGAAGCGCCCGAGGCCGCCGAGCACTACCTCGGCGGCGTGGTTCTCTCAAGCGGTCGCGCGGCGGCTGCCATGTTGGGATTGCCCGACAAGGCCGCTTCCGACAACTCGCCAGCCAGCGAGCCGGCGGCCGCGGCACTTGCGACGGCCTGCCGCGAGCGATTCGGCGCGGACTACGGCCTGGCGATTGGACCGTTCCCGCCGTTCGACCCCGGCGCCGCAGCACCCAACGCCTTCTGGATCGCCCTGGCCGGTCCGCAAAGCGTCGCCACCCGGTCGCACGCTTACGCGGCCCATCCGGCGATTCTAAACGTCTATTGTGCGAAACTCGCCTTGAACTTCGTGCGGCTTGAGTTGCAGGCAGGAGGCGCCCGCCGCTGATCCATCCGCCGGTTCTAAACGGGCGCAAGCCGGCGCCATCTGCCGAGGATCAACAGGATCACTGCCGTTCAGCCCACCGCGCGCTGGTCCTCCCCCCCGCCGGGAAAATGCAGCCAAGAGGTGCCACCCACAAAACAAGAGGTGCCACCCAGAAACTCGCGAGAAGACGGCGAGCCTTTCGGCCCTGTCAGTGCCCGCTCGGATTCCTATGGATGGCACTTGATGCTCATGAGGCGCCATGGCCTTTGTGGGTGGCCCCTATTGCAGCTATTTGTGGGTGGCACCTTTGCCTCCTATTGCAGCTATTTGTGGGTGGCACCTTTGCCTCCTCTTTGCTGCCGCTCATTACAAGATGTTCGCCGTGACCGGACCACACAGCGTTTATGGAGTGATTTTTTCGGAAGACCTTGGAATTTCTTGGGGGAGGGGGAGGGGCAAAAAACGCTTGACACCCTTGTCTCAGAGTGCCACAATCGGAGACTCGGCTGTCGAATGGATCCTTTCAAAGCAGCCCCGCACCGGCGAAAACCCGTGAACGCTTACTCCCGCCGCGTCCTCTGCCAAGGGCGCACTCGGCTTTTGGACGGGCGGCCAGCGGACGGTGCGGAACGATCGTTGACGACTGATCATGCAGGCGGCAAACGACGGCTCGCTGAGGCGAGCGGAACTGTTCGACGATCGGACCGATCCCGATGAATCGGGTAACCATGCTGGCGATCATCCGGAGGCCGTCCGCGAGTCGGCCAGTCCGTTGGGTGACTTCGGATGGTAGTCGGCCGAAGCCTGGGCTCCAACACCCCCCCCAAGGAGAGACGACGCTACTGGATTTCTGAACGCAGCTTTCTTCGCGGTCGCGGAAGGTTTGCGTCACGTTCACGATTTTCGCTGAGAGTACTATGTATCGACCTGCG
This sequence comes from Pirellulaceae bacterium, assembly GCA_012744395.1. Lineage (GTDB taxonomy): Bacteria > Planctomycetota > Planctomycetia > Pirellulales > Thermoguttaceae > JAAYCB01. The sequence continues at coordinate 3,358 of JAAYCB010000132.1, read as the reverse complement.
AACATCCAAGCGCTCGTAGGGGGCATAGCAACGATTGTGGCGCTGCTGAGTGGTTGCAGCCAAGCGGTGATTGAAGATGCCGCGAACGTGCGCAAAAGCACTGTACGCAACGGCACGGTGCGCGAGGACAGCGCGCGCGCATACGTCGGCTCGGCCAGTTGCAGGGAATGCCACGAGGAGTTCTACGACTTGTGGGAGCCTTCGAACCACGGCAAAGCGCTCCAGCCCTGGTCGGCGGAACTGGCTGCCGCCCTGCCGCCGCAGGAGGAGCCGATCGAAGCCGAAGGCCGCTTCTATCACGCCCAGGTCACGCCGCAGCGCGGCTGGATCCGCGACGACCAGGGGACAACGTACGACATTGCCTATGCCCTTGGCGGAAAGAACTACTACAACTTTCTCGCCCTGATGGACGACGGGCGCTTGCAGGTGCTGCCGATCTTCTACGACGTACAACATGAATCATGGCGTAATACGACCCAAAGCATGCTGCGGCACTTCACGGATGATCGGCAGGACACCGCTGTCAGTTGGCGCGACTCGATGCTGACGTTCAACGCCGCGTGTTTTAGCTGCCACGTCAGCCAGATCGAGTCGAACTACGATCCGGAAACCGACACGTATGCCACCACGTGGAACGAGCCGGGGATCAGCTGCGAGTCGTGCCACGGCCCCGCCTCGGAACACATCCGCGTCTGCCGTGAAGCGCCGCCGGACAAGCTGCCCGACGATCTGAGACTGATCGCCTGGGAAGATCTGACGGTCGAGCAGCAGAACGACGCGTGTTCCGTATGCCACACGAAGGGGGCCCCCATTACGGAAAGGTTCGAAACAGGCGACCGCTACTGGGATCACTACGATCTGACCACATTCGACCATCAGGACTACTATGCCAGCGGGCGGGACCTCGGGGAAAACTACACGCTTGGCAGTTGGCTGCTCAGCCCCTGTGTGAAGGAGGGGGATTTGAGCTGTACGCACTGCCATACTTCCAGCGGCCGCTACCGTTTTCAGGGAGAAGAGGCCAACCATGCCTGTCGGCCCTGCCACGAGCAGCGCGTGGAGAAGGCCGCCGAACACATGCACCATCCCAACGGCGGCGCGACAAGATGCGTGGACTGCCACATGGCGATGCACTCGTTCGGTGGCATGAACCAGTCTGATCATTCCATGCGTCCGCCGTTGCCCAATCTCAGCATCGCCGTCGGCTCCCGCAACGCCTGTACCATGTGCCATACGGACCAGACGAACGACTGGGCCCGGGAACATGTGCGCTTGTGGCATGCCGATTTCGACGCGTACACCGCGCCGGAGATGCAGCGGGCATTGCTGATAGAATCCTTGCGCGAGGGCCAATGGGCGAAGCTTGCGGAGGTCTTCAAATATATCTCGGATCGGGAATCCGATCCGCTGTTCGTCACCTCGATGATTCGACTTCTTCCTCCATCCGGCGATCCGCAGCAGCATGCCATCCTCCGCGAATTGACGACCAGCGCTGCTCACCCGCTGGTTCGCTCCGCGGCGGCGGCCGCTCTGGATGCCGATAATATCCCCGCGGATCGACCTGCCTTGTTCGAGGCCGTTTCCGACGATTTCCGTTTGGTCCGCGTTCGCGCTGCGGAACGACTGGCTGCGCTTTCGGCGTCCGAGGTTCCCAACGCGCATCGTGACGCGCTTGCCGGCGCCATGGAGGAAATGTGGGCATCCAACAACTTGCGACTTGACAACTGGAGTTCGCACCATAACGCCGGAAATATCCTGATGCGCCAGGGCAAGCATGCGGAGGCGGCCGCGAAGTATGACCGGGCCCACCAGCTGCGCGACGACATCGCTCCGCCGCTGGTCAACGCCGCCATGGCGTTGGCCAACCTCGGGCGGCTCGAAGAAGCCGCAGCCCGGCTCGAACAGGCCACCAAGCTGCCGGAACCGTCTCCCGAAGCCCATTTCAATCTCGGCCTCCTGTACGGCGAACAAGGCCGGACGGACGAAGCGGAAGCGGAACTGAGGAAAGCTCTCGAACTGCAGCCGGCCAACGCGCAAGCGGCATGTAATCTGGCGATCATCCTGGCGGAGAAAGAGAGGGATTGTTCGGAGACGTTCCGACTGTTGGAACACGCAATCAAGCAGGATCCGTACAATCCTCGCTACGTTCAAACGCTGGCCTTCTACTATCTCCAGAACCGCCAGTTCGACGATGCGAAGCGGGTGCTTGAACAAGGCTTCGAACGCGGGGTCAATTCGCGCGACATGCAGATCATGTATCGGCAGCTGATAACGGCGTCGCGGGCGCCAGAAGGCAAACGATAGGAAGACTTATTGACTCATAGTGAAAATGCTAGCACTGCCACATTTGAGCAATCTCCTTGAGCTTCTTGCCGACGCAGCGGTTCCGCGAGCCTTTTTCCATGGCGTTGATCGTGTCGTCCCGGAGTCTGCTGCGTCGCAACGGTTGTAGTCGCGGCACGCTTGGAAGTCGAAGCCGGATCGTTTTCGTCGCAGTCGCCTTTTGCACCAGCGAAGGGGCAGTTCCGACTCGGAAACCGTCAGTTACCCGGGCTTCCACGAAGGGACCTACTACGGCGGCGGCGCGGGCGGTGGACCGCTCGAGTACGTCGGCGACAACTCCACCGATGGCAGCGGCGCTGGATGCGCCGGCATGATGTTGGCCATGGAGGGAGGAGCCAAAAGGCGTCACCCATCGATCGAGAAAAGCATGGTGAGCTTTCCAGTCCTGGCTGTGCCCGAACGTCTTTCTGGGCGCGGCTCCTCTGGCTCCCTCTTGAGCGTCACCACACTTTCAAGACGATCGGCCCTGCGGCGGGGTTTTCGAATGGTCCTGCCGTCGGTCTTTCTTCGCTTCTCGGCTTGCCGAAGTAATCCGTGTCGACCTTCAGCGGCGAGCCGTCGGGATTCTCGTACGGAAGCCCGGGAATCCTGGCCTTGCCGAGCAACTGCGTGGTCACGAGCGCGGTCTTCGCATTCGCAAGCGCTGGTCCCCATGCGAGGTGGAGCGACACGCCGTCGCCTTTCTGGACCAGCTTGAGTCCGGGATCAGCTCCCTCTTGCAGGAGACACGGCGATTCCTTGGCGTAGGGCCGGGCGGCGCTGTAATAGACGTTGCCGCCGGTTTGCAGCGGCAGCTGCCGATCGTCGTAGACCCACAAGCCAAAACCCGCCGCCTGCTGAGAAGCCGTGCCGGCGGGCGGCTTGCCTCCTCCGACGAAGATGTTGTTATAGAAACGGTTGTCGCCACCCTGGATGTTGCGGAGGCCGGCCACGGTCGTCGTGTGCGGTGGGTGATAAGGCGTCTCGCGGCGGAGTTCGGGGCGGCTGACGATCCGCCCGGCCAGGAGGTTGTGCG
>JAAYCB010000131.1 GCA_012744395.1 Pirellulaceae bacterium | reverse complement strand
CGATGCGTGTCCAAAACTCCAATTCGCCCGCATTATAGGGACAACCGCCCGCCTGGCCACCCTCGAGCTGTTTCCGGCGCGGGTTGGCCCCCTCGCGCACGGCAACCGTCAACGGCCCCCCCAAAAAAATTTCCGCCCCCGTTTCCGCAGTCGCCCGCAGGTTCGGCAAGGCGCACCGCGACGCCCCGGGCATTCGCAGAGTGCGCAACCCGTCGGAAGCGGAATGTGGCGGAAACCACCCTATTGGCGCCCGTGCACCCCGCTGACAAGGTGCCGCCGATTCAGTAGTGACACCCCCCCAGTCCGGCAATGGCCACTGGGAAACGGTTTCACCTTGAGACGAGGGGCATCCCGCAATGTTGAAGGACGGCGCGGTATCGCCCGGCAGGCGACTGGCCGCCCCCCCTGAAGGCGAGAATTTCGCGACTCGGAGGGGTAGTTTTTCTTTACACTATCCGGGCGCGTCGTTATACTGCGATCGCCCGAGACCCCCCTTAGCGCCGGCCAGTCTGAAAATCGCACTGGCCCCGGGTGACGTGCTCGGTGCGCCGCGTGAGCGAGTGCGCAAAGCGAGTTCTAAGCAGGTCGCCGTTTTGGCAGCAGGCTTATCCTTATCTTTATCGCGTTGTTGAACGAAGGAGAATGTCAATGTCTATGTCGTTCAAGAGACGAGTCGGGTTCACTCTTGTGGAACTCCTAGTGGTTATCGCGATCATCGGAATCTTGATCGCGCTGTTGTTGCCGGCGGTGCAAGCGGCCCGCGAGGCCGCCCGGCGGACCCAGTGCACGAACAACCTGAAGCAGATCGGGTTGGCGCTGCACAACTATCATGATCGGCTCAATACGTTCCCGTTCGGAGTGTTCGGCTATGCACCGTACGTTAACGTTGGCCACTCGTGGATGCTAGCCATTCTGCCGGAGGTAGAACAGGGGACGATAACCGATCGTCTGGTGTTCGGGCTTAATTCCGGCTCGGCGGACGGTCCGAACATCGCCATATTCAACCGGTGGACTCCGGCGTTCAACTGGTGCCCGTCGAGCACGGCCGACAGGCTGATGCGCCGCGACAGCTCGGCGCTGGCGGGGGCAAAGGTCGCCACTGCCTCTTACGTCGGCATTGCCGGCGCGACGACCAGCCCGACGGACGCGACGGACCCGACGGGGCGCGGCCGCTGCGTCGCCGGCGGCCAGGGCTACGCTTGCGCCAACGGCGTGCTGGTTCCCAATCGCGTCGTGCGGATCAGCGACATCACCGACGGGACGAGCAACACGATCGTCGTGGGCGAGAATTCCGCTTGGGGCAGGACGACCGCCGGCCTCGACGTGGAAATCCGCAACAGCGCCGAATGGGGCTGCTGGATCGGCTCGGTGGCTTACGCCGGCCCTCCTGAGTCTTCCGGAAGCCCATACCACTTTGCCGGCAGCCCCTACTGCCGCAACGTGACCACGATCCGCTATCCCGTCAACATGAGGACGTCGTTGACCGGAACTGGCGGCAACTTCTACGACGGCACGAATAATTCGCTGCACTCCAACCACCCCGGCGGAGCCAATGTGCTTCGAGGCGACGCGGGCGTGAATTTCCTCTCTGACACGACGGACATCGTCGTCTTGCGGAACATTGCCATCCGCGACGACAGGTCAACCGTCTCCGGCGTTCTTCAATAACTGCCCCTTGCGGAGAACCAACAATGAAGTTTCATGACACGGACTGCCGCCGCAGCGCCTTGGCGCGCTGGGGAATCTGGCTGTTGGCAATCGCCTTTCTTGCGGGCTGCTCTTCCAGCAGCGAGGAACGCCGTTCCGGAACGGTTTCGGGGAAGGTCACCCTCGACGGCGCCGCGCTTGCGGCGGGTACGGTGCTGTTTATGACTGAGGACGGCCACGGGGCCACCGCGGACCTACAGCCTGACGGCACGTACACGCTGCAATGCCGCCCGGATCAGTACAAAGTGGCCGTCTCACCGCCACCGCCGCCCGACCCGCTGGCCGGTGGCGGGGCGGCGCCGGCCGCCGCCGTCGACATTCCGGCGAAGTACCACGATTTCGCGAAGAGCGGCTTGGCCACCGAGGTGAAAGAGGGAGAGAACACCTTCGACATCTCGTTGACAAAGTAGTCGCAAGACAGAATCGCCGCGAAGCGCCGCTGGCGCATTAGCCCGCGAACTGCCAGCCGTTCAAGGGCAGCGGTTGTTTACGCGCGCTCCAAGATGCACACGGCTGCGCGAACCTTCCGCCGCGCGAGTCCCCTGCGTCTTGCGTGTCCGGTGCCCTTGGCCCGGGGGCGGTCCAGCGGCTGCAATCGAGGAGGTTGGACCGATGCGGATTGCTCCAAGTGCCAGGCCGGCAAGGGCGTCGAAGCGTTCTCCCCTGGCGGGCATCGCGGCGGCTTGGGTTGCGGTGACCTCACCGGCTCTCGCCGTGCAATCGGCCGTCGGGGGCGAGGGGCCCGCCAAACGCTATTACGCCCACGAGGCGGTCGAGGACGAGCACGGCGTGATCGCCCCGTGGACTCCGGCGCAGAACGGCCCGTGCGACTTTCGCGTCCGCGTGGCGGCCGAGACGATGAAGCGCTACCCCTGGGCCGGCGCCGATCAGACGGTGATGCCGGCGCCCCACTTCGTATTCAACGGCCACTGGCAGATCGACGGCGGCGGCAGGATCACTATCTCCAGACCGACCAACGAGTGGCACAATGGCGACCTGGGCGATCGGACGGCAACGATCCTCAACGCCGCCGTCGATTACTACCGCTACAGCGGCGACCCGGCGCTGGTGGCGTTTGCCGGCGTGGCGGCCGACTACTTTCTCGAGTATGGACTGACCCCGCCGGACCACCCCTGGCCGAGTTTTCCAGTCAGTTGTCCCACCAAAGGCAAACACTACGGCAAGTCCGATCCGCACGGTTTCATCCAACTGGATATCGCCGCCCAGGTCGGGCTCGGTCTGGCCAGGCTCGGACAGGTGACCGGCCAGGAGCGCTGGATCGATGCGGCCAGGCACTGGGCCGACCTCCTCGCCGAGCGGTGCAGCCACCAGCCGGGCTCGCGGCCGTGGCCCCGTTACGCCAACCCCGAAGACGTCCCTTGGGGAACCAGGCCCAACGGAAACGTGATGACCGGCGGCGTCGCGCATCTGCTCGAGTTCCTCGAAGCGCTGATCGGGATGGGATACACGGGCAAGGATGGCGCCCTGCTCAAGGCCCGGAATTCCGGGCGGCGGTACTTGCGCGACGACCTTCTGCCCAAGTGGTGCGAAAATCCAACGCTTGGCTACAACTATTGGGACTGGCATTCGCCCGTATCGAACAACAACGTGGTCTGGGCCGTCGCCCGCTACCTCATCGAGCACCGCGACTGCTTTCCCAATTGGCGGACCGACGCGCGAAACGTCCTGCTGGTGATGCTCAACCGCACGAGCGTCGACCCGCAAGGCCGCGGCGGCGTGTACTCGGGCGCATGGGCACATCCGGAGTCGTCCGGTTGCTGTCAAGACTCCAATTCGTACGGGCCGCAGCGACTGGGGGGCGCCTATCTCCAGTATGCGGCCGTGACGCGTAGCGCGTGGGCTCGTGAAATCGGCCGCCGGCAGCTTCTCCTGGCGACGTACGACGCTCTCGAAACGGGAGTCGTCATCGACGGCCTGCTGAGCCACAAGCCGGTGGTGGCCAGTGGCTGGTTCAAGATCGCCCATCCGATCGCCATGCTGGGCGTCCTGCGAAGCATGGGCCACGCGCCCGACATTCTCGGCGCCAACCGCGAGAACCACCTGATGCGCTGCGACTCGGTCGTTGAGTCGATCGTCTACGGAAAGGGCCGAATCACCTACGTGACTTCCAGCGCCGCGGCCCCGCAAGTTGATGTCCTCCGCCTGGCCTTCGAGCCCACGAGCGTCTCGGCCGACGAACAGGTCCTCGCCAGGCGGGAAGACCTCGCGCAGAATGGTTACAACGTGCAGAAGCTGCCGGGCGGCGATTGGATCGTCTCGGTTCGCCACGACGGCTTCCGCCGGATCGCGGTCGAGGGCGACGATCCTCAGCAGGTCGCCGACGATCGGCAACTCCAATCCGCAGGAGATTGGACGGTGTTGGACGGCCGGGACGACTTCGGCGGCCAGGTCCGCGCAAGCGACTCCGAGGGGGCGTCCGTCGAACACGTCTTCACCGGGAATCAAGTCCGCCTGATCGGCCGCGTCGATCCGGCCGGCGGCAAGGCCGACGTCTATCTCGACGGCGCCAGGCAGCCAGCGGGCGTCGATTGCTGGTTTCCGCGGCCGCGGGCCCAACAAGTGCTCTATTGCCAGAGCGGCCTGAAAGCCGGGGAGCACCGCCTTAGGATCGTCGTCCGGGCCGTGGCGAACCCCTTGTCGAAAGGCCGGCGCGTCTACGTCGACGCCATCCAGTGGTCCGCCGCTGAAGGAGACGCTGGCTTCGGCGCAGGCGGCGGGCCGGCAGACTCGCAACGGGTCATCTTCGGCTACCCCAAGCAGACCGACTACATCGACAGCCAAGGGAACGCGTGGCGGCCCGCAATCGAGGTGGTATGCCGACTGGGGAAAAACGTCGATTCCGTGGCCAGGTCCTGGTGGACGGCGCCGCGGGCCGACAAGATCGAAAACACGCCGGACCCTGAAATCTATCGCTACGGGATGCACGCTCCCGAGTTCACGGCATATTTCACCGTTGGCCCGGCGACGTACCACGTCCGCGTCAAGCTGGCTGAAACGCGCCAGGTGGAGCCTGAAAAGCGGCCGCTCACGATCGAGATCAACGGCCGAGAGGTGGTCGCCGCGATGGACGTCGCCGCCACGGCCGGCGGACTGAACCGCGCGGTCGACCTGGTGTTCAACGACATCGCGCCCGAGCATGGCACGATTGCCGTTTGCTTCAAGGGAAGCGGCGACGGCAACGCCGCCGCGCAGGCCGTGGAGATCGCTCCGGGCAACGGCGGCGAGGGCGCCATGCCCGTCTTGCTCCATCGCCGCGCCAACCGGGCTGGCGGCGCGGGCCGCTAGCCAAAATTAAGTCCAGTAAAATAAGCGCCGAGCGGCATTGCCGGCTGATCGGGGAGCCGCTTCAAGAGACTGTCTTGAACAGGTGTTGATAAAAAACCTTGCCATCCATCCACGGGAGAATCCGATGAACGACAGTTGCATCAGCAGGCGTGGTTTTCTTGGCTCGGCGGGCGCGGCGGGCGTTGCCGCCATGGCGGGCCGGCACGCGTTGGCCGCCGACAAGCCGAAGCCGGTCCGCGTCGCCTTTATTGGCGTGGGATCGCGGGGCACCGGCCTGCTCCGGCAGATGCTCCGCCTCGAAGGGGTCGAGGTGCCGGCCATCTGCGACATCAAAGTCGATCATCTCGATCGGGCAGTCGAGATCGTCAAGCAGGCCCGCGGCAATACGGCCGCCGGGTTCTCGAAAGGGCCTTACGACTATCGGCGAATGCTCGAGCGCGACGATTTCGACGCCGTGTTGATCGCCACCCCGGCGATCCTGCACGCCGAGATGGCGGTCGACTCGCTCGTCGCCGGCAAGCACGTCGCCAGCGAGGTGCCCGCCGCCTACACGGTCGACGAGTGCTGGGCCCTGGTCCGGGCCAAGGAAAAGACCGGCAAGCGGTACATGCTCCTGGAGAACTACACCTACGCCCAAAGCCGCATGATGGTCGGGAACATGGTTCGGGCGGGCGTCTTCGGCGACTGCTACTATGCCGAATGCTCCTACATCCACGATTGCCGCAACCTGCGGTTCCAAAGCGACGGCACGCTCACTTGGCGGGGCGAATCCAAGCGCGACATGTACGGCAACCTCTACCCGACGCATGCGCTCGGACCGGTCGCCAAGTGGCTGGGCCTGAATCGCGGCGACCGCATGGTCTCGCTCGTCTCCCAGATGAGCAAGCCGGCGGCAGTCCACCACTACGCGGTGAGCCGCTTCGGGCCGGAGAGCAAGGCCGCGCAGATCGACTTCAAGGCCGGCGACCACAGTCTGACGCTGATCAAGACCGCCAAGGGGCGGCTGATCGCGGTCTTCTACGACTCCGATTCGCCGCGTCCGGCCTCGATCTTCTACCTAGTGCAGGGAACCCAGGGCGTTTATGACTCGCGGAGCGGCATCTACATCGACGGCAAGAGTCCTGGGCACACGTGGGAGCCGGCCACGAACTATGCCGGCGAGTATGACCACGAGTTGTGGAAGACGACGGGCAAGGAGGCCGCCAAGTCAGGGCACGGCGGCGGCGACTACCTGGAGCTGCTCGAATTCGTCGCCGCGGTCCGCGAAGGCCGCGAGCCCTATATCGACGTTTACGACGCCGCCTCCTGGAGCTCGGTGGTCGAGCTGTCCGCGCGGTCGATCGACGCCGGCGGCGGCCGCGTGGAGATTCCCGACTTCACCGGCGGAAGATGGGAGAAATGGTCGCTGTAGCGCCGGCCCGGCCGCCGGAGT
>JAAYCB010000130.1 GCA_012744395.1 Pirellulaceae bacterium | reverse complement strand
TCGTTCGAACCGTGGCGACCGGAGAGGGACCGTTCGACGGCGGGCTGGCTTACATCGACGGCGTGTTGCTGGCGGCCGAGTACATGGGGCCGGTGGCCCGGCGAATCGATCCCGAGACGGGAACGGTGATTGGCCAATTGCCGCTCACCAGGCCGTCAGACGGCCATTTGTCGGGCCTGGCCGCCGATGGGGTTGGCGGCGGCGGTGCGGGCGGAGAGTATGTCGTCGACGCCGCCCCCGGGTGTGTCGTGGCGAACCTCGATTTCGGCAACCGCCATTCTCCGCCGTCGGCCGCGCCCGCCGCCGTCGACCTGGCCAGCGAATCCGACACGGGGTTCTCTTCGACCGACGGCCTGACGCGCCTCGACAACAGCGCGGCGAGCCTCGCGCTCGACCTGCTCGTGGAGGGGACAGTCGCCGGGGCGATCGTCGAGGTCTATGCCGGAAGCGCGCTGATCGGCAGCGGCGTGGCAGACGGAAGCGTGACGCGGATCACGACGCGCGGCGATCACGCGCTTGCCGACGGACCGCATGCGATCACCGCCCGGCAGACGGAAGTCGGCAGACAGCCTTCGCCCCTGTCGCCGCCGCTGACAATCACGATCGACACGGCCGGCCCGGTGGCCGAGATTCTCGCCGTCGTCCCCAACCCGCGAAACACGCCGGTCGAGGCGGTGGACATCCTGCTGAGCGAAGAAGTGTTTGGCGTTGCGGCGGACAGCTTCCGCCTGACGCTTGACGGCGGCGACAATCGCCTCGTGGGTGATGAGCCGATCACGTCGCTCGACCAGCAGCGGTACACACTTGGCGGGCTCTCCCAAATAACGGAAGACGCCGGGCGTTACCGGCTGGTGCTCGCCGCGGGCGACCAGATCAGGGACCTGGCCGGCAATCCCCTTGCCGCCGGCGCGAGCGGCGCGTGGACGCAGTCGCTGGCGCGCCACACCGGCACGCCGGGCGCCGATGCGATCACGTTCACGACCGGCGCCGCCCACACGCTGACGATCAACGGCCGGTCGTACGTCTACGATCCGGCCGTCGTCAGTGAGTTCGTCGTCGATGGGGCGGGCGGCGTCGATTCGATTACGATCGCCGGCTCGACCGGAGACGAGGAGGTGCTGCTCGACGGCACGAGCGTTGTCGTAGCCGGGCCCGGCTACGAGCTGCGGGCGAGCGGTTTTGCGAAGATCGGCGTCGACGCCGGTGGGGGAGAAAACGACACGGCCACGCTCCGCGGTTCGAGCGGATCGCTGCGGCTTTACAGCTACGCCGGCTGGAGCGCGCTGTGCGACTCGGCTGGATCGTTCTACCACCGGGTCGAAGGTTTCGATTCGGTTGCCGTCGAGGCGGCCTCTAGCGGACACGACTACGCGTTTCTCTACGACAGCAGCGGGAATGACCGACTCACGGCCCACCCGGACACGATCGAGCTGGCCCGCGCTCCCGGATCGTCGGATACCGTGGTGAGCGGCTTTGCGCGCGTGTATGCTTACGCCAGCGAGGGGTTCGACACGGCCGGCCTGGCAGGCTCGCCCGCGTATGCCAACCGCTTCTACGGTTATCCCGACTATGGCATCCTCACCGACTCGCCCGGCTCCTTCTATTACTACGCCAGCGGGTTCGACGAGGTGACCGCGGTGGCGGCGTCCAGCGGCGTCCAGTACGCCTACCTCTACGACAGCGCCGGCGCGGACCGCTTCGAGGCGAGCCCGTCCGAGGCGACGATGCATCGCGCGGCGCCCTGGTCGAACACCACGGTGCAGGGGTTTTCGAGGGTTTATGCCTACTCGATCCGCGGCGGCGAGGACTCGGCAGTGCTGACCGGATCGGCAGCGGGAGCCAATCGCTTCTATGGATACGCCAACTACGGCACGCTGAGCGATTCGGCCGGCTCGTTCTACCACTACGCAAACGGATTCGCCACGCTCGCGGCCAGCGCCGCGGGGACGGGCAACCTGGCGTATCTCTACGGCAGCAGCGGCAACGACGTGCTCACCGCCCGGCCGGCACGGGTCGAGTTCGATCGGGACGCCGGTTGGAGTGACACGGTGGCCACGGGTTTCGAGCGGGTTTATGCCTACGCCAACGGAGGCGGGCTGGACCGGGCCGACCTCTACGATTCCAGCGGAAACGACACCCTCTTCGGACGCGGCGATTATGGATACCTTGCGGACAGCCGCGGATCGTACTACCTCTACTTCAAGTATTTCGACGCCGTCTTCGCCCACTCGGCGGATGACGACGAATCGACCCGCAACATCGTCAACGTCGACAAGACCCTGCTGTATCTGCTCGAGTTGGAGGGAACATGGTGAGCCGCGCGAAGCGTGCCGGCGGCCCGGCCGCGTTGACGCATCGCGCCGGAGTCCTTATAGTTGCAGGCGTGGGCGACGCGTTCGTTGTTTGATGGAGGGATTCCCCAGCGATGAGTAACGGCGGCGAAGCGGGAACCGGCATGTCGACCGTCCGGGGGCGGAACTATCCCGCGATACGCCAATTCACCGTCTTCCTGGAGAACCGCGTCGGCCAACTTCTCGAGGTCGTGCGGCGGTTTGAAGGCAGCTCCGTGCGGATCGTGGCTTTCTCGATCAGCGATTCCGCGGAATGCGCGTTTGTGCGGTTCTTGCTGAGCCACCCTGAAGAGGGAAGGGAAATCCTCGAACGCGCCGGTCTGGCGATCATTGAGAGCGATCTGATTGGGGTGGAATTGCCGGACGGTCCCCAGCCGCTCCTCCAGATCTGCACGGCTTTGCTCCAGGCGGAAGTCAACATCATCCAGGCTTACCCGATCATTGTCCGGCCACACGGTCGTGCGGCCGTCGCCCTGATGGTGGACAACATCGACTTGGGGCTGGAGACGTTGGCCGCCAAGCAATTCACGACGATCACCGAGGGGGACCTCGCGGCCGACGTGCCCTAGGGCGGGCTGCGAGCCGCATCCGGCGGGCGATCCGCACCGCTCCCCCTCGGAGAGACCGGCCCGCGGGAATCGTCCTACAAAAATTCCTCCGGGAGGCGCTTGATTCCACGGATTTCGATCCGCGCCAGCGTCTCCCACGGAAGCAGAAAGAGAGTGTGGGTGTCGTCGTCGGCTGCGACGGAGAAAGCCAACGTCTGGCGGTCGCAGAGCTCCGTGGCGAACTGTTTTGGACGGAGCATCTTTCCGTCGCGGGTCCACAGTTCGAGCGTTGCCCCCTCGGGCAGGTCTTCAGCCAGGCGAGTCAGGAAGCCGACCGCCGGGCTGGGCTCTGCCGCAGCGCTTTGAAGTGAGGCCCTTCCGCCCGCGAGCGGCAGGACGCCGGACGGTCTGCCGGACGAATTGCCGCCGAGGACCGTGGCGGCGAAATCCTCGAGATTGATGACCGAGTCCCCCGGCGCGGGTCGCGCCGGAGGCCGCTGCTCGTAGTCGGCGAGTGTCGGGATATGGAATTTCGATCCGCATTCGGGGCATTGGCCGGGGCGGCCCTGTAGCCCGACTGCCGCCCACAAGCGATGCCCGTTGGGGCAGAGGAACTCGATCTGCTCTCGAGAGGCCAGCTTGGAACTGCTGCTGCCGGGCGAGCCCGACGCCTGGACGGGGGCTGTCGCCCAGGAGCCCGACTCGGACGGCTCGGATTCCTCCGGGCCGGGCACATAGAACTTGACCCCGCATTTTGGGCACTTCGCCGGCTTGTTGGCCCGATCGTCCGCGCAGCGGATTTTGTGTCCATTCGGGCAAAGAAACTCGATCACCATGGCGTGATCCACCTCGATCTGATCCTGAGGCCCAATTGCGGTGGCAGATTCCCCGCTCCTCTTGAATCCTACCGCACGGACTTCTTCTCCACAACGAAACTGCTCGGGGCGACCGCCGCCGACCCCGGGGCTGGCGAGATCACGCGACTTGGATTTTCGCGGAGCGGAGCCCTCTTGCGTCTTCCAGGCCGACTACCTGGCGGGAATCGGGGCAATTCTTGGCCAGTCCGCCGGCCCGCCGTTTGCGTCTTGACAGGGAAAACGGGTCTGTCAAACTAGGAACGGACGGTCGGCAGGGAAGAACGAGGCCTACCGCCCGGCTCAACCGACCGGCCCGGCGCCCGGCTGCTTCTGGACGAGCCGCCGGGTGGAGTGTTCGTCGTCCACTCCGGTCGTCTTCTCTCACCGCCGTTCGCCCATCAGCCAACCCAGCCGCGAGTTTATCGGATGCCGATCCAGGTCACATGCCCCGGATGCTTGAAGCGCTTCCATGTCAGCGACAAGTTCGCCGGCCAGAAGGGGCCTTGCCCGAACTGCAAGACGGTCATCCAGATTCCCAGGAAGGAAGACGAGGTCGTCATCCACGGCGGCGAGGAGTTCGACTTCGCCGGGAAAGACGCCCGCGGCAGGGCAATCGGCAAGCCGATTCTGCGGGAGCAGACGGTGATCCAACCCGGCCTGATCGCCGCCGTCGCCGCCGGCGTGATTGCGGTGTTCGTTTCCGCGGGAATTCTCGGCCGCGGCGGGTTGTTTCGCGACAGCCTGGTGATGTGCGGGCTGGGGCTGTTGATCGTTTCGCCGGCGTTGACCGCCGGAGGCTACAAATTCCTCTACCACTCGGAAGAATTGCTGCCCTACCGGGGTAAGCCGCTCTGGCTCCGCGCAGCGATCTGCGCAGTCCTCTATGTGGCTCTCTGGGGATTCTTCGAGTATTTGGCCAGCCAGTTTCTCGGCGGCGAACTCTTTGAATGGATCATACTCGTCGCTCCCGTTCTCTGCGGCGGGGCGTTCCTTGGACTGATCTGCTTCGACCTGGATTTCGGCAGCGGATTTCTCCACTTCAGTTTCTACGTGGCCGTGATCGTCCTTCTCCGGCGCGTGGCCGGCTTGGGATGGGTCTGGGAAATCGCCAAGCAGGGGTCAAGCTGAGCGGCTTTCAACGTCTACGTCAGTCGGGCCGGCCGTTATGAGCAGTCTGCTTGAAATCCCCGAGGTCGCGGGCTTGGACACCAAGCGGAGCCTTGTGCGGATTCCGCCCGAGTTGGACGTGCCGCTGACGTCCCGGGTACGGCAACTGATCGACACGCCGGAGTTTCGCCGGCTGGCGAGAATCAGCCAATTGGGGTTGGTGTCGCTGGTCTATCCGGCCGCGTTGCACACGCGGTTTGAGCATTGCCTGGGTGTCTACCGGCTGGCGCTGCTGCTCTTGAAGCAATTGGCGCACGACGGGCGGTTCCGCGAGGCGGTCCGTCCGGAGGACGGCGAGTTGTTTCTGGCCGCAGCGCTGCTTCACGACCTGGGCCACTGGCCGTTTTGCCACCCGATCGAGGATCTGCGGCTGCTCAGTGTTCCCAGCCATGAGCTGTTCGCCAACAGCTTTTTGCTCGAAGGGGAGATCGCCGACGTGCTCCGCCACGACTGGAAGATCAATCCGCGGGAGGTCGTCGCGCTGCTCAGCGAGAAACAGCAGGACCGGACGGGCAGAATCCTGTCGAGCATGCTTTCCGGGCCGATCGACATCGACAAGATGGACTACCTGTTCCGCGACAGCTTGCACGCCGGCGTGCCCTACGGGCGCAACTTCGACCAGCAGCGGCTGATCGGCAGCCTTTGCCTCGACGAGTCGGCCAGCGGCTTGGCGATTACGGAGAAGGGGAAGACCGCGGCGGAGTTGATGGTCTTCGCCCGATACGTCATGTTCAGCGAGGTCTACTGGCACCACGCCGTCCGCTCGGCCACCGCGATGCTCCAGCGGGCATTCTATCTTCTCCACGGCGACCTGGAACTCGACCGGCTATTCCGTGCGGTGGAGCCGGAGATGATCCAGATGCTGTTGCGGATCGCGGACGACAGTCCGGCGGGCGAGCTTCTGGGCGGACTGTTCGGCCCCTCGCGGCGGCTGTACAAGCGGCTTGCCCAATACAGCTTCTTCGAGCAGGGGGAATTGTACCGCCGGCTGGCGGGGCGGCCGTACCCCTGGCTGGCGACCTGCGCCGAACATTTTGCATCGATTGCCAGCACGGCCCTCGGACGGGTGATTGCCCCGCACGAGGTGCTTTTCGACGCGCCGCCCGTCGAGCGCGAGGTCGAGTTCCAGGTGGATGTGTACTACGTCAAGGAAGACCGCTACCGACCGCTCAGCGAGGTCTCGCCGGTCGTGCGGTCGCTGGCCCAAGAGCAGTTCGATGATTACGTGAAACGGGTGCGAATCTTCACCCACCCGCGCGTCGCGGAATCGCTCCAAGACCTCGCCCACCTGCCTGAATTGGTGGCCGAGGCGGTTGACCGCATGGATTAGGCCACCCACACGAGTGGATCGGTCAATGTTTACCGGATCAGTCCTCTTTGCCGCCGGTTTTGCTGGCTCGTAGAATTCCTTTGATCACGGGCCGGTCGATCGCCTTCTCGAATCGGATCATGACGCCCGCCGCTTTCGCAATGGCATCTCCGATGACCTGGCAGCCGGGTTTGGGAGTGTTCTGGGGCCCTGGGGAGGCGGAATCAAACAGGAGCGGAATTCTTGGCCAGTTTGACAGTCGAAAAATACGTCCGAGCGATCTGGAGTATCTGTGAGCAGACCGGCAGTCAGCTCGCCACGACCGGACGTTTGGCAACCGTGCTGGGTGTCTCGCCGGGAACCGTGACGAGCATGCTTAAGTCACTGGGTGAGTCGGGACTGGCGGCCTATACCCCTTACGAGGGAGTGCGACTGACCGACGAGGGGTGTCGTCTTGCACACGAGATTCTCCGCCGACATCACCTCTTCGAGTCGTTTCTGGCGCGCGTGCTGAACCTCAGTTGTGAGGATGTCCACGAAGACGCCGCGCGGCTGGCGCACGCGGCCAGCGATCGATTGATCGACCGGATCGACGTATTCCTGGGTCATCCACCGTTCGAGCCGCGCGGAGCGCCCACGGACGACTCGGCGGGCGGGACGCCTCAGCGCGACAGGCAACCGCGGGCCGGAGCGGCGGAAGACCGCGCGGGGGGGGAAGCGGAACGCAGCGAGGAGAACCGGTCGAGCGCCGTGCCGCCCCCGCATGTGCTGCCGGTCGGCATTCGAGCCGCCAACGAATAGCCGGTCCATCCGCTCGCGACGACGGCTCGCGATTCGACTGGCCGAAATGTCCACTTCGGATTCTCTGGGATTGACCGGACCGTTGCCGCCGCCGGGGTGACGGTTCACACGGGCGGCCCTTCTCCGCCCCCCGGTCCGATTGCTCCCCTCTCCCGATTCGTTGCACCGGAGCCCCAGGCACGCTAGCATTTGGGGGGTAATCGTCCCCGGCGCACGTCTGCGAACCTGCCGCAGATGCCGTCGAGGCCGGATTTCTCGGATTCGCCTGATTGACCATCGGAGAACGAAATATGTCGAATATCTTGGACCTGGTTGCCACAAATCCGATCGATCGCCGCAGGGCGTTGAAGTTCGCCTGCGCTGCGGCGTTGGGCGGCGTTTGGCCTTGGGCCTGCGAAGCGGCGGAGCGGAAGGGCCGGATCAAGCAGTCGGTTTGCCTCTGGTGCTACAACAAGTATCTCAAGGCCCACAACATGGACCTCGACGGCTTCGCGGCCCACTGCGCCAAGCTGGGCTTGAAGTCGATCGAGTTGGTCGGGCCGAAGGATTGGCCAACCTTGGAGAAACACGGCCTCATCTGCGCGATGACCCCGAGCCACGGCATCACCAAGGGCCTGAACCGTATCGAGAATCACGAGGAATGCCTGTCAAAGGTCCGCGAGAGCATCGACCAATGCGCCGAGGCGGGGTTTCCGAACGTGATCACCTTTTCGGGAAACCGCGAAGGCCTGGATGACGGGGAGGGCCTGAAGAACTGCGTGATCGGGCTGAAGAAGATCGCCGGCTATGCGGAAGCCAAAAAGGTCACCGTCTGCCTGGAGTATCTCAACTCCATCGACCACAAGGATTACATGGCCGATCGGACCGCGTGGTGCGTGAAGCTCGTTCAGGCGGTGGGCTCGCCGCGGGTGAAGGTCCTCTACGACATTTATCACGCGGCAATGATGAAGGAGGACCCGCTCAAGGACATCCGCGAGCACGCCGATTGCTGGGGCCACTACCATACGGGCGGCATGCCCGGCCGGAACGAAATCGACTCCAGCCAGACGCTCGATTACCCGGCGCTGATGAAGGCGATCGCCGAGAGCGGCTACCAGGGCTACGTCGGCCAGGAATTCGTTCCCAAGAACGAAGACGCTCTGAAGAGTCTCGCTGATGCGGTGAAGATCTGCGACGTATGAAGCCGACCGCGGCAAGGCGATTTCCGCCCCAAGCCAGCCCTCGGTGACGTTCGACCAGCAGCCAAGTACCGGGGCTCTTCAAGCCGGGACTCCTAATCGCCGTCAGGGTCCGCGGCCACCTCCTGTTGAGCGGTCTTGACCACGGTTTCGATGCGCACCGGGCAGCCGCCCTGGCGCTTGCTCTGGTCGGCAGCTTCCATGAAGGCAATGATCTCAAGCGTCTCCTCGGCGCTGACCGGCGGCTTGCCGGTCTTGAAGAACTTGACGATCTCCACGATCAGCGGCTCATAGCCGTCGAAGCCGCCGCCGGGAAGGATCGCCTTGGTTCCGAAGACCGTCGAGCCATAGCCGGTCCGGCTGTCGCGGAGGCCGCGGCACGTCCCGATTCGGCCGCCCGCCCAAAGCCCCACGATCACGTCCTGGCCCTCCGCGTGTACGCGGGTCACCTGCTGGCAGCCGGTCCCCATGATCGTGAACAGCGGCTCGACGCCGTGGATTCCGTACCAGAAGAAATCGGGGTGGTGCTCCTCGAGCGAACAGGGAGCGTATTGATCGCAACCGCGAATCTCGCCGATTTGCGGGTTGCCGCGCATCGCCAGGGTCTCCTTCGCAAAGCGGAGCGAGGAGCTCGAGAAGCAGGGCACGCCGTGCTTCTTGGCCAGTTCGAAGATCCGCATCGTGTCGGCCAGCGAAGCGGCGATCGGCTTGTCGATGAAAATCGGCTTGCGCGCCGCAAAGACCGGCCTGGCCTGCGCAAGATGCACGCGCCCATCGATGCTCAACAGCAGCACCGCGTCGACCTTGCCCAGCAGCGCGTCGATCGAATCGACGATCTCCACGCCGAGTTTGCGGACCGGCTCGACGCTCCGTGCGAGGATTCCCATGCTGGAGGGAATGTCGGGGCTGCCGCCGGGATACGCGGCCACAACCTGGATCTCCGCCAGTTCGCCGCTGGCCTCGGGATTGTTGATGATCTGGGTCCAGGGCAGTCCGTGGGCATCCAGACCGATGATGCCGACCTTGATCGGCGGCTTGAGCCCCTCG
>JAAYCB010000129.1 GCA_012744395.1 Pirellulaceae bacterium | reverse complement strand
TGGGCGCACGAGAACTCGAATCTCGGACCTCGTCCTTATCAGGGACGCGCTCTAACCAACTGAGCTATGCGCCCAAAGCGGTTTGCTGGTCGCAACCGACGTTCTTTTTCTAAGCATACCCCAGGGCGGCCGAGTGTAAAGGGGGGCTGGCCCGGCCAGCTTCATTATGCCACCAATGTGTAGTAACGATCCCCCCGATACAGATTCTCCAATCGGAAGATTCTGTTTAATCGGATAAGGTTACAGAGGCTTGCCGTCCGAAGAATAGAGGTGTGCCGGACGCGCCACCGGCGGGCGCCGGCTTTCTGGTCCGTGCGGTATCCGAGAGCGGGCATCTGCTTGCCCGTTGGAGCGGCGACCGCCCGTGCCGAGTTGACGCGAACATCGCTCCCCCGTTTTGAGTTAAGGAGTCCGTCGATGAGACGATTGTTGGTTGTGGGATCGTGGATCCTGGTGATGTTATGCAAACCGGGCTTGGCGGCGCCGGCCGAGCTTCCGTCGGCCGAACAGGCCCTGAAACAGTACGTGCCGATTCACCGCGACGTGGACATCGACCGGCCCGACGCCGCCGAAGCGGCGCAATGCAAGATCTCGGCGCGAAAGGTCGACGGCAAGACCGCCGTGGCCATCCAGTCGCCGGCCGGCCTGTTGCTGCGGCTGTTCGTCGACGCCGACGGCAACGGGGTGGTCGACCAGTGGCGGTATTTCAAGGACGGATTGGAGGTCTACCGCGACATCGACAGCAACGGGAACAACCGGGCGGACCAGTATCGCTGGTTCCATGACGCCGGCGGCCGCTGGGGGATTGACCGCGACGAGAATGGCACGGTCGATTATTGGAAATCGATTTCCGCCGAGGAGACGTCGGCCGAGATCGTGGCGGCGCTTGCTGAAAAAGACGTTGCGCGATTCCTGCGCGTCGCCCTGTCGCCTGCCGAGTTGAAGTCGCTCGGCCTGGGGGCGGAGAAGACGAAGTCGCTTGCCGAGAGGCTTGCCGGGCTGCAGGAGAAGTTCCCGCGGCTCGCGCAGCAGCAGCGGGTCGTTGGCCCGGCGACGAAGTGGGTCCAATTCAGCGCCAGCCGGCCGGGGATCGTGCCCGCCGGCACCAACGGCTCGGCCAACGACGTTCAGGTCTACGAGAACGTTGTGGCGATCACTGACACGGACGGGGTCAACGGGCAAGTGCACATCGGCACGCTCGTCAAGGTCGGCGAGACGTGGCGGGCGATCCAACTGCCCGTGCCGGTTGAGGAGGGCCAGAACGAGATCGCCGAGAGCGGCGAATTCTTCAACAAGCCGCCCGCCATCCGCCAGCTGGACATGCCCTCGGGCGGGCCGAGTGAAGAATTGCAGACGGCGTTGGCCAAATTGCAGGAGTTGGACCAGAAGGCCGGGACCGTACCGGACGGCCCCGCCCGCAGCCAATACCACCAGGCCCGTGCCAATCTGCTGCAAGAGATCGCCGCCAAGTCGACCTCGGCCGAAGAGCAATCGCTCTGGCTTCGCCAGTTGGCCGACTCGGTGAGCGCGGCGGTCCAGTCGGGTGAATTTCCCACCGGGATCGAACGGCTCAACGCGTTGCTTGCCTCGCTGAAAGGGAAGGACCCGGAGACCGAGGCCTACGTGTCGTTTCGAAAGCTGAGTGCCGAATACGGCCTGAAGATGCAGAACTCCAGCGCGATGGACTTCGCCAAAGTGCACCAGGAGTGGCTGGACAATCTGCGCGAGTTCGCCGAGGCCTATCCGGACAGCCCGGACACGGCCGAGGCGATGCTCCAACTGGCGATGGCCCACGAATTCGCCGGGGAAGAAGACAAGGCCAAGGAGTGGTATGGCCAGATCGCCGCGAAATTCCCCGAGTCGTCGCAGGCGCGCAAGGCCGCCGGAGCGCGCACACGCCTCGACTGCGTGGGCAACGTGATCCGTTTCCAGGGCCAGAGTCCCTCGGGCGAGACGGTCGACCTGACCGGTTACCGCGGCAAGGTCGTGGTGATCCAGTATTGGGCCAGTTGGTGCGAGCCCTGCAAGGCCGACATGGCGGCCCTCAAGGATCTCGCCATTCGCTACGGCAAGTCCGGATTCCAGGTGATCGGCGTGAACCTCGACAGCACCCTGCAGGAGATGAAGTCGTACCTTGCGCAGAACCCTCTGCCATGGCAGCAGATTCACGAGCAGGGCGGACTCGACAGCCGGCCGGCCAATGAACTGGGAATCCACACCCTGCCGACGATGATCCTCGTCGACCAGGGCGGGAAAGTGGTCAACCGCAATGTCCACGTGGCAGAACTCGATTCGGAATTGCGCAAATTGATCCGCTGATCGAGCGCGGTGCAGACGACTTGAGGGCACTCTGCGGGCCCCGAAGACAGAGCCTTTCTGGGGGGGAAATGGCTTCTGTCTTGCGGGGCCCGACTATTGCGCTGACAGCCGTGGGAATCGGCCGTGCGGACAAGCGGGCCGCGCCGCTTGCGATAACTCCTTTGCGGACTATGCCTTACACGATTTGCCGGTGCAACCGTCTGGTCCATCAATATCCGGAAGGCCTGCAAAATCGAAAAAAAGTTCCCGGTCGGCACAATCATCAACCGAAACCTATAGTCAGGCGGCCATCTCCAACGGAGGTCGCGCCAGGGGGGGGAACGGCTTCAAAACTCGGCAGACGGGGGTTTGCCCGAATTGATTCTTTTCTCCTCCGAACGTGTCTGACAGGGTTTTATTGGAACGCAGGTCCAGGTGACAAAACAACGGATCGCTCACGGCCAAACCGCAAGAGGTCGTTGAGTCGCGTGGCTCCGGGGGGGGAGGCACTTGTGTTTCCAGCCGCGGGCGTAGAGAAAGGCGCCGCCTGATATGGGCCACGGGGTCGCTGAAAGAAGGAGGGAAGGCATGCGACGTTTGTCTTACGTACTTACGGTAACCGCCATCGTGATGGCGTTGCCGACCTTGGCAAGGGCGAGTAACCAGGAGGTTGCCGAGCAGATTGCCGTCAACCTTCGCGAAAGTGGCCAACTCGAAGGCTACAAGATCGGAGTCAAGTACCAGGAGGGCACCGCCTGGCTCCGCGGCCAAGTGACCAGTCAAGAGCAGATGGATGCGGCGCTTCGCGTGGCGATGCGGTCCCAGGGAGTCGAACGGGTTGTCAACAACCTGACCGTGGTCTCGCCCAAGAAGTCGGCCGTTGCGAAGCCGAAGCTCTCGATGGGCCGTCTGCTGGGCGGACCGCTGCGGCAAATGAGCGGGGCAACCGCTCCCGAACGCCGCACGAGCCAGCCTTGGGGGAACTACGAGCGGACGGCGGCGAGCCAGGTGACAGCGACGGCCGCGCGATTGCAGGCCGTCCAGTCGCAAGCGCCGGAGGCCTCGCCTGTGGCTTCGTCCTTTGACAACACCTCCGCCGTTCCGACCCTGGCAATCGCCCAGGCCGAACCGGTGGAGATTCCGCCGGCGCCGGTGATGGTCGAGAGTTCGCCCACCGTCACGGAAGCGGACATGGTTCCCGTGGGGCGCCCGGTCCCGGTCGCCTACACCCAGGGAGGCGCGCCGGCTCCGCAGTATGTGACGCCGGTCGGCTCCGGGTCGGCTCCGGCCTGCTACGACCAGCCGAACCTGCCGAATTACGCCTGGCCCAGCTATGCGGCCTATCCGAACTACGCGGCCTTGACCTATCCGAAAAAACACTCGCCCGCGGCGTGGCCCTACATCGGCCCCTTCTACCCCTATCCCCAGGTACCGCTGGGCTGGCGGAAGGTCACGCTCGAGTGGCACGACGGCTGGTGGAACCTCGACTTCGACGACGGCACCGCTCGCGGGCCGTTCTCCGGTCTGTTCCGCCCCCACAAGTAACGCCTTCTGGTAGCGACAAAACCCTCGCGCGGCGCCGGTCCGCGCGGGGGTTTTTTTGTTGATCCCGGCGCGGCCGCCGCGCCTCGATCCGAGCGGCGCCGGCCGGTTTTGGCCATTCGACCGCTACGAGCGGAAAAACCCGCAAGTCTGGCATAGTTTCTCACGATAACAATGGTAGTCGGGGGAGGTGGTCGCGATGGGTTTGCCTCTTCCGGCATGCTCGGGGAAAACCCTTACCGTCGGCGCCGAGCGAATCGGTCGGTCCCGACCCATGCACTTAAACGTCGAGGTGAATTCGATGTACCGCAAGACTGCATCCACGATCGCCCTGGGAGTCGTCCTGCTAGGCCTGGCCGCGTCCAGCGGCTGCGCGACCTACGGGCCGAACATCCGCAATTCGCTCTGCCTCTACCCGATTCCGCTGAGCCCCTTCTTCCAGGACGAGGCGGAGGATCAGGCCTGGCAGAAGGAACGCTACGACAAGGTCCCGATCCTCGGGCCGCTGACCCAGGGTGGGCCGGCCGTGGCACTCGATCCGCCAAGCGACGACGAGATCATCCGCGCCCTGGAGAAGGCGCGGCCGGTCGAGGGAGGCCTGCCGTTCCTGCATGAAGTGCAGCGAAACAACGTGCGGATTGTCGTCGAGCCGATCCAGGACTACGTCGATCCGCCGCGGGTCTATCCGCTGATCGGACCGGCCCAGCTGCACCACGCCCACTACAAGTGCACGATCTACTTCACCGAGCGGACAAACGTCGGCTGGCCGATTCCTTATACCGTGATCAACGAGAACGCGCAGGAGGTGGTCTACATCGACCACAACCACCTGCACGTGGTCGGCAACGTTGAAGGCGGGTTGACCAGCAACTACTGATGGCGCGCGGGGTGCAACCGCGCCGGGGCCAGGCCCGCTGGCGGCGCCGGGCGACGGAACGCGGGGAACGGTGCCGACTCGCCCGCGCCGCGGCGGTCTTCCTCACAGCAGACAATTCACCCGGCGGCATCGATCCACGAGCCTCGATGTCGCCGGGGCTTTTTCGTGGTCCCCCTTCTCGCGGTCTTTGCCCATGTCCGGCCGCGGGGTGCGGGCGGTTCGTTGTTCACCATGCATGGCGGGAGCTTCTGCCGGTTCGATGGCGTCACCAGCCATGAAAGTCCGATTCCATCCAGAGATTGCCCTGGTGCCTATGGCCCTGGTCCTGGCGCTGGCGGGCCGCCCTGCCTCGGGCGACGGCCGCGATCGCGGCGAGGATCGCTATCAGTTTGCCAAGGGGCTCTACGCGCGCCAGCAGTGGGATGCCGCCGCCGAGGAGTTCGCGGCGTTCTTGGCGCAGCAGCCCGACCATGCTGCCTGCGACAAGGCGCGATTCTACCTCGGCGAGGCGCTCGTCCAACAGAACCGCTTTCGCGAGGCCCAAGGTCATTTCGACCGTTACCTGGCCAACCAGCCGGACGGCGAATTCCGCCGCCAGGCGTTGTTCCGCGGATCGGAGTGCGCGTACTTGAGCGAGCAGGCCGAGGAGGCCCGCCGCCGACTCGAAACGTTCACGGAAACCTACGGCAACGATCCGCTCAGCGGTCTTGTCTTGGCCTATCGCGGCGAGTTGGCGCTCCGCGGCGGCCGCGCTGGCGAGGCGGAATCGCTCTTCCGCCAATCGTTGCGGGACTTTCCCGACGGCGCGTTTCAGGACGATTGCCGGCTGGGCCTGGCCCGGGCCCTGGAAGCCGGCGGCAATCGCGACGAAGCGGAACGCTATTACCTGGCGCTGGCAGCCAAGAAGAACAGCCGATTGGCCGGCGAGGCCCAATTCCGACTCGGCGCGCTCTACTACGCCGCCGCCCGCTACGACGCCGCGATCGAGGCGTTCTCCGCGCTCGAGTACGAGCCGGCGGACAGCTGGGCCTGCAGTGCGCAGATGGGCAGGGGGTGGGCGCTGGTCCGACTGGGGCGCCACGCGGACGCCGCCGCGGTCTTCCGATCGATCCAAGACCACGCGCGGCTGGGAACCGAAGCCCGCTACTGGGTGGGACTCTGCCACAAGGCGCGATCCGAGTGGGACCTGGCGTCCCAGGCGTTTCTGGCGGCCGTTGAACGCCTCAACGGCGCAGCGGAAGACGCAGCGCCCGCGGAAACCGGCGGCGGGCACCCCCCCAAGGTGACACGCGGCGGGCTCTACTTCCATGCCGCGGAATCGCAGTTGGCCGCCGGGCGCTTGGCCGAAGCGCTGCGTCTCTTCGAGCGGGGCACGGAGATTGCCGCGGCGGACGATCCCTGGCTCGACGACATCGGGCGGGCGAAGGTTCAAACACTGCTGGAGCAGAAGGATTACTCAGGGCTGGAGATCGAAGTCCAACGTTTCCTCGCCCGCTTTCCCCACAGCGGCCTGGTCCCCGCCGTGCTGCGGATGCGGGCCCGGGCACAGCTCGAGCAGAACCGTTACGGCGAAGCCGAGGCCGCGCTCCGCCGGCTCGCCGACCTTGGCGCGGAAGAGCAGGCGAGCGACCTGTTCCTGCTCGGCATGGCCCACGAAGGCCAACGGCAATTCGCCGCCGCGATCGAACCGCTGGAGGCCTATCTGGCGACTGCGGACCAGGCCAGCCGGCGCCAGGCATTGGCGCTGCTGGCCGTCTGCTGCGCCCGCTGCGGCCGTTTCGACGATGCCCGGCGCCGCTACGAGGAGGCGTTTGCCGGACGGAGCGAGCCGGACGAGGAGGGCGAAGAGCGCTTGCCGGCCGATGCGGCCGAACAGGTTGCCGAGGCCGCCCTCGAGGCGGGCCAGTTCGAGACCGCGGCGGGCTTCTACGAGCGGGTCCTCGACCGGCAGCCCGATCCGTCTCAGCGGGGCCGTGCCTTGGTGGGGCTGGCCTGGTGCCGTTTTCAGGCGTCGGACTACGCGGAGGCGGACCGGGCGCTTGCTGCCGCTCTGGAGCTGCCGCTCCAGGAGAAACTCGCCCTTGAGGCCAGGCTGCTCCGCGGCAGAACGCTCGCGAAGATCGGCGATCTGGAATCGGCCTGGGAAATCTTGCAGGCGGTCGTCCGCGACGGGCGCCCCTCGCCCTATTGGTCCGAGGCGGTGTGGTCCGCTGCCCGGGTGGCCGAACGCCTTGGCCGGCCGGCGTCGGCAATCGAGCTCTACGAACGGATCGCCGACGCCGAGCCGTGCGATCACACCGCCGGCGCGCTCTACAACCTGGCGTGGCTGCTGCGCGAGCGCGGAGAGATGCGGCGCGCCGGCGCGCGGTTTCTCCACCTCTACCAGGACCATCGCGAGAGCGCCTACTGGGCGCACGCGGCCCTTGCCGTGGCCCAGGGCCATCTGGAACGCGATTCCTGCGGCGAGGCGGAGGCGGTCCTCGGCGACGTTCTGGCGAGCACGGGCGGAAAAGAGATTCTCGACCGGGTTCTTTATCTCGGCGGCCAGGTTGCACTGGCCGCCAAGGATTGGCGGCTCGCGCGGCAGCGATTTGAGCGGCTGCTGGCCGAATGCCCCGACAGCCGGCTGGTCGCCGCGGCCGAATTCGGCGCGGCCGAAGCGATCTATCACGACCACGATCCGGCGGCCCTCGAACATTTCAAGCGGATCATTGAGGCCGCCCGCGGCGACGCGACCACCGCGGCGGCCCGCCTCCGCGTCGCGCAGTTGCACGCCGAAGCGAACCGCTGGGACGAGGCGGACGAGCAGGCGACGGCGATTGCCGGTGAGTTTCCCGGCTTTTCCGAACAGCATGAGGTCGACTACGTGTTGGGCCGCTGCCTGGCGGCGCGGGCCCGCCTGAACGAGGCTCGCGAGGCCTACCAGCGGGTCATCGATTCGCCCGCCGGCCAGCGGACGGAGACGGCCGCCAAGGCCCAACTGATGATTGCCGAGACGTATTTCCACCAGAAAGACTATGCCCAAGCGTTTCGCGGCTACATGCAGGTCGAGATCTTCTACGACTATCCGGAACTCCAGGCCGCCGCGCTGCTCCAGGCCGGAAAATGCCGGCAACTCGCCGGCCAGCCCGGCGAAGCGCGGCAGCTCTACCAACAGGTCCTCAATCAGTATCCCCAAACGCTCGCCGCCGCAGAGGCCGGACTCCGCCTGCGGAGCGGAGAGGCGACGCCGGAGCAGCGCGTCGCCAGCCCCGCGGGGAGCCCGATCCGATAAGCCCCGGAACAACGCACGACAAGTAGACCCGTCTGAAACGAGAACTGCCATGACTCATCCCTTGAACCAGCGGCTGCCCGGCGCGTGGGCGGCGCGGACTCTCTCCGCGATCATCCTCCTGTTCGGACTTGCGGCCGCGGTCTGCCCCCAGGAGGTCTCCCGAACGGGCCCGCCGGACCAGCGCGCGGCCCCGGTCGCCGACGAGGAACCGATCCCGACGCGGAATCTCTGGAACATCATGCAGGACGGCGGCGTCCTGATGATTCCGCTTGCCGCCTGTTCGCTGATGCTCGGGGCGCTGATTTTCGAGCGGTTGGTCAGTCTCCGCCGCGGCCGGATCATCCCCCGGCCGTTCGTCAAGCGTTTCCTCGAACAGATTCGCGAGGGGGAGCTGGAGCGCGACGCCGCGCTGCAATTGTGCGAAGAGAACAGGTCGCCGGTCGCCGAGGTGTTCGCCGGCGCCGTGAGAAAGTGGGGGCGGCCGGGCGTGGAAGTCGAGCAGGCGATCATCGACAGCGGCGAACGCGTCACGAACGGTCTCCGCCGCTACCTGCGGCTGTTCAACGGCATCGCCACGGTCAGCCCCCTGCTCGGCCTGCTGGGGACGGTCGTCGGCATGATCCGGGCGTTCAACGCGATTGCCACGAGCGACGCGATGGGCCGGCCCGAACTGCTCGCCGCCGGAATCAGCGAAGCCCTGCTGACGACGGCCGCCGGCCTGTCGGTGGCCATCCCGGCCTTGATCGTCTACATGTATTTTGTCAGCCGGGTCGACCGCCTGATCATCGAGATCGACGCCCTTGGCCAGAGCCTCGTGAACGTGATTTCCGCCGAGGAGCTGGAAGCGAAGGGCACGAGCGGTCCGGCGCCGAAGTCGCGCCGAAGTCCAAAGAAGGAGGTCGCGTGATCGGCCATGCCACTGAAAACCCATTCGGATGAACAGCCGACCCTCAACCTGACGCCGATGATCGACGTCGTCTTCCTGTTGATCATCTTCTTCATGGTCGGCACGGAATTTTCGGAGCTCGAACGGAAGATCGGGCTCCGCGTGCCCGAAGTGTCAAACATCGAGGCCCTCACGCCGGCCCCCGAGCCCCGGGTGGTCAACGTCTACCAGGACGGCCAGATCATGCTCGACCGGACGCCGGTTGCCGATCTGGAGGAGCTCACGCGGCAACTGCGGGCATCGAGGCAGCAGTACCAGGACCTGGGAGTCCTCGTCCGCGGCGACGCCGAGGGCAGGTTCCAGCACGTTGCCGAAGTGCTCAGCGCTTGCCGCGAGGCGGAGGTCCGCGAGCTGGGAATCTCGGTCCGCCCAAAAGCCGTGAGAAGGTAGCCATGCGCTGGTTTTCATGCGACCAATGGATCCATTCGGCGAGAAGCCTCTCCTGGCCGGTCGTCATCCTCTGGCTGGGCATCGGGGCGGTGACGATCGCCCTGCTGATCCTCTCGCGGACGCGCTGGGGCCAGACCCGGCTGTTGAGAAAGTGCCTGGTGCTGTCGATTCTGGCCCATGTGCTGCTGGCGGGCTACGCAACCACGGTGAAGATCGTCAGCGGCCTGCCGCCGCGGGCGCCGGCGCCGATTGTCCACATCGCACTGGACGACGGCGACCCCTGGGACGCCCGCTCGCCCGAGGCCGGCGTCGAGCGCCCTCGCCCGTGGGCCAGCCACCACCACCCATCGTCGATCGCCCCCGCGCCGCTGGATCTGGACCGCGCCGACGCGCCGGACGACGGCCCGCGCGAGCGCCCCGCGCGAGCGCCGAGTCCGGGACTGTCCACGTCGATCCCTCTGGACGACCTGGCCGTTGCCGGTCCCCTCCAGCCCGATCCGGACGCGCCCTCGGCCCTTCCCGCTGCCGGCCAGGCCGCGCCCCATCGCTCGGCCGAGCCGATCGATCCGCCGAAACCCCAGCGCCGCGCGGCGCGCAGCGATCCAGCGCCGCCGCTTTCGACCGAACGCATCGAGCCGGACCGGCGCGCCTCCGGCGCCGAATCGGGCCGCGCCGAAGCGGAAGGCCTGCCGGCCTCGCTCGTCGAGCAGAGCATTCCTCTGCCGCGATTGGAGGACCAGCCCGTTGTCGTCGAGCCGAGCAGCATTCTGGCCGGTCCGATCGATGCCCCGACGACCGCTCCCCGCGGCAGCCCGGCCGACCTGGCGCGGGCCAGAGCCGAGAACTCGGCTCGGCCAGGCCGATTGGCTCCTTCGGCGTTGGCGTCCGCCACGGGGCCGGTGCAGCCAAGCCCGCCGATCGCCGCGGCGGCGACGCACGGGCTGGTCGAAGTTCCGCCCGGCGACGCCGCCGATGCGGTCGGGCCGCCGCTTCTGGGAAACCCGCGCCAGCGCCGCCCGGTGGAACGAATCCCCAAGGCCTATCAGCTCCGCGTGGCTCCGAACCGCTCCGAAATTGCCCTCCGGCACGGGGCGACCAGTGAAACCGAGGAAGCGGTTCACGCCGCCTTGCGCTGGCTGGCCGACAATCAGGAACGCGACGGGCGCTGGAGGCCCGCCCGTCATGGGGGCGGCCAGGAGCCGATGGTGCACGGGCGGGATCGCTTCTCCGCCGGCAGTCGGGCGGATACCGGCATCTCCGCCCTGGCACTGCTCGCCTTCATGGCCGCCGGTCATACCCATCAGGATGGCCTCTACCGCGACAACGTCCGCCGGGGATTGGAGTCCCTGCTCCTGTCGCAGGCCGCCGATGGAAATCTGGGCGGCAAGGCAAGCACCTATGCCTTCATGTATTGCCATGCCATGGCGACGATCGCCTTGAGCGAGGCCTTTGGAATGTCCGGCGACGCAAGGCTCGAAGGCCCGGTCCGCCGCGCCGTGATGTTCACGATCACGGCACAGAATCCCAGCACCGGCGGCTGGCGGTACACTCCCGGCGACGAAGGCGACACGAGCCAGTTGGGTTGGCAATTGATGGCCCTCAAGAGCGCGGAGTTGGCCGGCATCCCGATGCCGGAGCACACAAGGCAAGCGGCCATCCGCTTTCTCGACAGCGTCTCGTCGGGCAGGCACGGTGGCCTGGCCGCCTATCGCCCCGTCGAGCCCCCCAGCCGGCCAATGACCGCCGAAGCCCTGGCTTGCCGGCATTTTCTGGGGATCCCAGCCGATTCGTTGGCGGCGCGCGAGGCCGCGGAATATCTGCTTGGAGAACTGCCGGGCGAAGGGCAAGCCAATCTCTACTACTGGTACTACGCCACCCTGGGGCTCAACCAGGTGCGAGGCGACGCTTGGGAACGCTGGAACGCCGCGCTCCAGCGGGAACTCCTGGCAAGCCAACGCAGCAGCGGTCCCTTGGCTGGCAGTTGGGACCACAACACCGTCTGGGGCGGGTACGGTGGACGGGTCTATTCCACCGCACTGGCCGCCCTCTGCCTGGAGGTCTACTACCGGTTCATGCCGCTGTATGTCGAGGCAGCCGCGATCGGACGACAACTCCGCTAAGATCGGCGATCCGCCAGCGGGCCTGCGATCGGGGCAGACCCTTCTTTTCAGGTTCTATCAGCCAGATCTTCTGGTTGTGCCCCCCAAATCGAGCCGGATTTCAGCCGCATCGTCTTTCGGATTGCAGCCAGGAATGTGCCCCAATGGTGGGGTTGCGCGATCTCGCTGATTCAGGCTCTGGGCCCGGCAGCCCTCGTCGGATGACGATAAGGGAGGGCCGGGCGATTCGGATCACTCCACGGAGGGACCGCGTATCGCGTTCGCACTCCGCACGATCGGGCGCATCAGGCGCCTTGCGCCGGTTGGCTGGCAGCCATCCGGCGCGGAGTCGCCCGCATCGCGTCAGCCGGTCGGGACGCTGTCAAGCCGGCGGTTTGACAACGAACAGCCCTTCAGTAGAATAATAAGGTTAGTCGATCCCGCCTCGGACCACTCAGAAGACATTCGAGGACGTGCGGCCGCAAGATGGAGAGGTTCTGGCTATTCGGTCAAGATAGGCAGGTTCCCTCGGGCGGTCGATCCTCGCCACGCAAAGGACTCCGATCATGTTCGCCCCTCTGGCCTATATCGGCATGCCCGGCCCGATGGAGATGCTGATCATCGCGGCGATTGTGCTGCTGCTGTTTGGCAATCGTCTCCCGAGCACGATGCGCTCGCTGGGCCGCGGCATCGTGGAATTCAAAAAGGGCGTGCAGGGAATCGAGGACGACGTGGACAAAGCGGCGACGCCCAAGGATGAGCAGAAGTAGGCGATATGGCACGGCTTTAGCGGCATAAGACCCGCAGAGGTACGACAAGTGAGCGGACTTTGTGCATTCATCAGCATGCCCGGCCCGATGGAGATGTTGATCATCCTCGGGATCGGCGTCCTCTTGTTCGGAAAGCGTCTGCCCGAGGTGGGACGCTCGCTCGGCAAGGGGATCATGGAGTTCAAGAAAGGCGTTCAGGGGATCGAGGACGAGATCTACACGGCGAGTTCCACGACGACGCAGTCGAGCCAGCCGACGGTCGAAGATCGCGACGAGCCCACGGCGCCGAAGTTTGAGCCGCCGCCGGCGGAACCCAGCGACGAAATGACGCCGGCCAATCAGGCGTGAGCTCGCCGCCTTGGCTTCGACCCGGCGGGCGAGTCCGCTGTCGGCCAGGCAAGGCCTCCGGTAGAGGAGCATGTTTGTCGCGGGCAGCCCAGACGCGGGCATGAATCTCTGGACGGGCGATTAGCTCAGTTGGTTAGAGCGCCGCACTCACATTGCGGAGGTCACTGGTTCAAGTCCAGTATCGCCCACT
>JAAYCB010000128.1 GCA_012744395.1 Pirellulaceae bacterium | reverse complement strand
TCGGCGCGGGGACCGGGCTGCTGTTCCTCCTCCGCTGGTTCTGGTGGCGGATCAACTCGTTCAGCGAAATCGCCGCGATGATCGTCTCCTTCGTCGTCGCCATCGGCCTGGAAGTCTGGGGCCCGGCGAGCCTCCTGCCCTGGCAGAAGATGACCATCGGCGTCGGGCTGACGACCGCCTGCTGGCTGGCGGTGACGTTCGCCACGCGGCCTACCGACGAGGCGAAGCTGCGGAGCTTCTACCAGGCGATCCGCCCCGGTGGGCCGGGGTGGCGGGCCGTGCTCCAGCGGGCTGCCGCGGAGGGAGTCCCGCTCGAGCCGCCGGGACAGGGGTGGAACGTGCCCCTAGGCATCCTCTGCTCGGCGATCGGCTGCGTGGCGGTGTACGCCGCACTGCTGGCCACCGGCTACTGGATCTACGGGCAGACCGTGCCGGCGACCGTGCTCAGCGTTGTGGCCGCCGCCGCCTCGTTCTTCATGATGAAGACCTGGAGCCGGGCCAATCGCGGGGCAACCGGCGGGAGTGTCGACCGATAGCCAATCCCCGGCGACCGCCGAGCCGCGGCGGGATCGGATCATGCGTGCGGCCGCTGCTCTCTGGCCGTGGTCGTACCCGCCATGGCGCGGGCCGTCACGGCCACCGCTCGTCCGGCTCACCACAGCACGGCAGTGACCGGGAAATGATCCGACGGATAGCGATTGTCCTTGTGGAAGCGGTCGATGGCCGCCTCGGCGGGCGCGAACTCGGGCGAGACCAGGATCCAGTCAATTCGGCTACCCTCCCGCTTGCCGCTGAAGGCGTGGAAAGTCGCTTCGTCGGGCTGTCGCTCGGGGTGGAGTTTGCGGTACGTGTCGATCAGTTTCGGCTGGCCGCCCGCCTCGCCCAGCAGGGTCCGGTATTGGGGGGAGTCTTCTTGGCTGTTGAAGTCGCCGGTGACGACCAGCGGCAAGCGCGGCCGCTGCTCGGCCAGCCACCGCCGCATGACCTTCGGCGATTCGAGCCGGGCCTGGCGGCCCCGGTGGTCCCAATGCGTGTTCAGCCAGAGGAAGTCGCGATCGTTTCGGCGGTCGCGGAGTTTCGCCCAGGTCACCATCCGGGGACACGCGGCGTCCCAGCCCTTGACGCCGGGCCGGTCGGGGGCCTCGCTCAACCAGTAATGGCCCGCCGCCAGCTTCTCGAACCGGTCGCTCCGGAAGAAGATGGTCATCTGCTCACCCGCGCGCCGGCCGTCGTCGCGGCCCGCGCCGAAACGCGCATAGCCCGGCAACTGCGCGGCCAGGAAATCCGCCTGGAATTCCAGCGTCTCCTGCGTACCCAGCAAATCGGGATCGAAGCGGCGGACCGTCTCCACGAGCAGATCCTTACGTTTGTCCCAATCGTTCTCGCCGTCCGCTGCGGTGCCGTAACGGAGGTTGAAACTCATCACCCGCAGCGGCGCCGGATCGGCTGCATACGCTTGTCCGGCCGCGATCGCTGCCGCCAGTAGACCGCTCATCCAACGTGCCAGATCGCTCATGAGAAAGGCCCCGAGACTGGTGGTCGTTGACAGAGTTCTAATTCTCGCCGTGCGCGCCTCGCGGCCCACGGCGACGGGTCGGTGGTTGCCATCCTGGCCGAGCGGACGCGCCTTGTCAAGCGCGCCTGACGAACTGGCCAGGACTCCGCTGTTTGCCGGGCGGATGCTCGCCGAGCCCAGGGCCTACGGCTTGCCAATCTGCATCAATCCCCACGCCAGGCCGACCAGCAGGGCGACCGTCGCCCACGCCAGCAGAAATCCCACGAGGTCTTCGCGGTAGCGGTGGAAGAAGCGGCGCCACCGCTGGCGCGTGAGCCAGCCGGTCAGGTCCAGCAGCAGCAGGTCCTGGCCGCGCT
>JAAYCB010000127.1 GCA_012744395.1 Pirellulaceae bacterium | reverse complement strand
TCAAAAGGTCCAATTCCCGGGGCATCGTCCCGTTGGTCTAAAGGACGATGCACGGTTTTCTTCCAGTCTCTCGACTGGCTCAAATAGGAGGCATCAATCACACACTACCAAATTGTCAAAGATCAAACGCTGCCGAATGACCCCCCGCCACTCGGGCGGAAGACCATACGACCGTGAGGTTGATTCTACTTGTATTTCGACGGTTGTCAACCAGCCCTGGAGATTTTTTTCAGGGCTTCACGCCGAAACCCTCTCCGGAAGGCTCGCCAACCAGAGAGACAACCAACCTTTCCCAGACTCCCTGTTTTGCCAAGCCGTCTGGGCTTTCGAGGCGACCACGCCCTTTGCGGGCGGTAGCCAACCTCCTCGGCGAAGCAGGGTCATCTGCGTCGCGTTCGCTTAATCTCGCATGTTCACGCCAGATCGTCAAGGGCCCGCCGTCAAAATTCCGGAAAATTCATTCTCCGGCCCAAAGAGACCGACAGAGAACCGGCAAGATCCAAGTTCCAAGCCCCACCGCCCGCAGCGCCCCGTCAAAGGCACCGTCCCGCTCGATCCTGTCCCCTGGCAGCTGACCCGAGACTTTGTGCCAGGATCGTTTTCCTTGCCCGCCAAGCGGGGCTCCTGGTATGCTCTCGGCAGCATCTCGGGGATTTCCTGCGCGGCCCAGACGGATGGCAAAGGAGACCTGCGGTGACGTGGACGTTTCGCTCTGCGGTGGCTGTCTGCCTGGTCCTGGCAATGCCAGCCACCCCCTTGCGGGCCGCATCGGACCGGCACGCCGCCGATTCTATCGCAATCTCCGCGACGGCAAGCGCGACGTGATCGCCAAGGACCTGTCAGGGCGAAATTCCTCAAGTACGGCCGACGACCTCGGATTCTCCGTCAAGCCGAATGACCAGGCGGAGCCGAGGCGGCACTCGTCACCCGCCGCGAAATTGCGTGCAATGCCGATTGGTTGCCGCGACGGAATCGTCTCCCTCTTTCGGCCCGCTGCGCGATCGCGTTACAATTGCGGCCGGCGACTCGCCTGGCCGCCAAGTGCCGTTGCCTGCCCCTGCCAGCCCGAGGAGATGCTCAATGTCCCAGCCAAACAAACGCGTCCTCACTGCCTGCGCAGCCCTGCTGCTGGCGCCGCTGGCCGCTTCCCATGCCGCCGAACTGCACGTCGCCACAAGCGGCGACGACGCCAACGCGGGCACGCGGGCCGCCCCCTTGAGAACAATCCAGCGGGCGGCGGACCTCGCACAGCCCGGCGATGTGATCACCGTGCATGGCGGAGTCTACCGCGAGCGGATCGCGCCGCCCCGCGGCGGACAGTCTGAGCAGAAGCGGATCGTCTACCAGGCGGCCCCCGGCGAGAAGGTCGAAATCAAGGGGTCTGAAATCGTCAAGAACTGGAGCCGAGTCGAAGGCGACACCTGGAAAGTGACGCTGTCGAACTCCTTCTTCGGCCAGTTCAACCCCTATAACGACTTGATCCGCGGCGACTGGTTCAACCCCCGCGGCCGCCAGCACCACACCGGCGCGGTCTACCTCAATGGCCAGTGGCTCGCCGAGGCGGCCACGCTCGACGACCTCCTCAAGCCGGCCGGCGACACTCCGCTCTGGTTCGCGCAAGTGGACAACGACAACACCACGATCTGGGCCCAGTTTCCGGGCGTCAATCCCACCGAACAGCAGGTCGAGATCAATGTCCGTCAAACCGTCTTCTACCCCGCGAAGCCGGGTGTCAACTATGTTACTCTCCGCGGCTTCACCCTCCGCCACGCGGCGACTCCCTGGGCGCCCCCCACCGCCGAACAGGTGGGGCTGATCGGCACGCATTGGAGCAAGGGCTGGATCATCGAAGACAACGTGATCAGCCACTCCATCTGTTCCGCCGTCGCGCTCGGCAAATATGGCGACCAGTGGGACAACACCTCGGCCAATACCGCCGAGGGCTACGTCAAGACGATCGAGCGGGCCCTTGAAAACGGCTGGAACAGCGAGAACATCGGCCACCACGTCGTCCGCAACAACACGATCTCGCACTGCGAGCAGGCGGGCATCGTGGGCAGCTTGGGCGCCGCCTTCAGCCTCGTCACCGGCAACACGATCCACGACATCCATGTCCGCAAGCTGTTTTCGGGCGCGGAGATGGCCGGCATCAAGCTCCACGCGGCCATCGACTCCACGATCCACGGCAACCACATCTACCGCACCTGCCGGGGAATCTGGCTCGACTGGATGGCCCAGGGGGCGCGGGTCTCGGGAAACCTGCTGCACGACAACTCCGGCGAAGACCTGTTCGTCGAAGTCAACCACGGCCCCTTTCTGATCGACAACAACCTCTTCCTCTCGCCCACCAGCCTCCTCGACATGTCGCAGGGCGGGGCCTACGCGCACAACCTCCTGGCCGGGCGGATCGTCAGCCGCCCCGAACTCCGCCGCGAGACGCCTTATCACCCACCGCACACGACGACCGTGGCCGGCCTCCGCAACATCCAGGGTGGCGACAACCGTTTCTA
>JAAYCB010000126.1 GCA_012744395.1 Pirellulaceae bacterium | reverse complement strand
TCACCGGGCAGTACATGCACCACCATCATGTGGTCGACAACCAGCGGCCCGTACCGCCGGGCACAACCTTCTTTCCCCAGTACCTGCAAGAGGCGGGCTACGCGACCGCCTTCATCGGGAAGTGGCACATGGGCCACGACGAGGACGACCCGCGCCCCGGATTCGATCACTGGGTGAGCTTCCCCGGCCAGGGGGTCTACTTCGATCCAACTCTGAATGTCAACGGCGCCCGCGTGGAGACGAAAGGCTACATCACGGACATCCTCACCGACCAAACCCTCCAGTGGCTGAACGAAGGGCGTGGCGAAAAGCCGTTCTTCCTTTACCTGTCGCACAAGGCGGTGCATTTCCCGTTTCAGCCAGCGCCGCGTCACGCTCTCCGCTATGCCCAGAAACCGGTCCCTTACCCGGAGACCATGGCCAACACGGAACAGAATTACCGCACGCAGCCCCACTGGGTCCGCCAGCGCCGCTACAGCATCCACGGGGTCGATCACATGCAGACGGGCCCGTTCGACAACGACCCCGTGCCCGACTTCGATCAGCTCTATCGAGACTATGCCGCAACGGTGCACGGGCTGGATGAGAATCTCGGCCGACTGCTCGACTATCTCGATTCCAGCGGCCTGAGCCGCAACACGCTCGTCCTCTACATCGGCGACAACGGGTTCGAACTCGGCGAGCACGGCTTCTATGACAAACGCGACGCCTTCGAACAGTCGATCCGCGTGCCGATGCTGGCTTACGCGCCGGGGATGATTCCGGCGGGCACGAAGATCGCCGAGATGGTTTTGAACATCGATATCGCCGCGACAATCCTCGAAGCCTGCGGCGTGGCGGCGCCGCAGTCGGCCCGGATGGACGGCCGCTCCTTCCTGCCGCTGCTCCTCGGGCGGCAGGTCCCCTGGCGCGACCACATCCTGTACGAGTATCACTGGGAGTGGAATTTCCCCGCGACGCCGACCACCTTTGCGATCCGCACGGATCGCTTCAAGTATGTCTTCTATCACGGTGTCTGGGACGAGAATGGTTTCTACGACCTCCAGGCCGACCCGTTGGAACGCCACAACCTGATCGGCGTGCCGGCCTACCAGGAACAGATCCGGGCGATGGAAGGCCAACTGTTCGACGAATTGGAGGCGTCCGGCGGGCTGGCGATCCCGCTCCGCCGGCCCCAGGGCGAACGGCTCGATCAGCGGAAGCTGCCAAGGTGATCAACCGGCGCAACGAAGTCGACCTGCCAGGAATTCGCCAAAAGTAAGACGCGCCCGTTCCGCCGTCCGCCCGTCCCTGACGAACGTCCGTTGAGCGATAAAGGCCGACGCCGTTGAACGCGAAGCGGCCCGGCGTCTCCTTCGCTCAGAGAGCCTCCCCCGAGGAGTGGTTCCCGCGGTTTCCTCCAAGCGAGCATCCCGGCTCGGACAAGTCGGCTGGAGACCGCTGCCGCCCGAAACGCGTGTCCCGCTGGCTGCGGAGGGGGATCCGTCTGCGGGGGGCGATCAACCGAATCACTTGAGTTCCTTGATCCGCACGTTGCGGTACCACACGCGCTTCGCTTCATCCTGGAAGGCGATGTGGCCCTCGGGCGGCCGATCCTTGATCGCCGACTTGTCCAGCTCGAGGTCGTGAATCGGCTCCCCGTTCAGTTCCACCTTGAGCCGATTGCCCACGCAGGAGATGACGTACCGGTTCCATTGGCCGGCGGGCTTGGCCATGTTCTTCGAAGGCGCCGCGGCGCCGATCACGCCGCCGCAATCGTGGTTGCCGGGATTCGCCAAACCGTGCGTATCGAGAATCTGGATCTCGAAGCCGCTTTTGACCTGGTCCCGCGGGTCCCCGACCCTCAGGAAGACGCCGGAGTTCCCTCCCTTCTCGATCTTGAATTCCAGATCGAGAACAAAATCCTTGTACTTGCGCTGCGTGGTCAGGTAGGCCTCATACCGCTGCCAGCCCTTCTCTCCCGGTCGCGGCTTGAGCGTGACCGCGCCGTCTTCCTCCACGATCCAATTGCCGGTCGTCTGCCAGCCCTTGAGCGTCTTGCCGTCGAACATCGGGACCAGTCCGTCCTCGGCTGGGGGCGTCTCGGCCGCCAGCGCGCCGCCGGCCGCCAGGAGAAGCCCCGCGCAAACGGCGATCAGACTGCTTCGGTTCATTGTCATTCTTCTTTCCGGTTGGAGATGGAAGTCGATACCGCCGGCCGTGCCCCGCGGCACGGTCAGCCGCTGGCATTGTAGTTGCCCCGCCAGGTGCGGTTCAATGATCCCTGCTTGAGCCGCCTCTTGAGCCGCCTCGCGCCGCCGGTTAACATCATTCCCAGGCGATCGTTCCGCCGGGAGCCGCACCGGTTCCGGATAACAAACCTTGCTCCTCCGCGCGTAACGGCGCGGACTTGCCGGGTCCGTGCTGCAAACCCCAGATGACCAGAAGGAGTCTCCAATGCAACGCCTTGCCGTATCGATAGTTCTTTGCGCGATTCTCATGCCGGTCGCAGCCGCGGCCGGCGGGACCGCCGAGAAGGTGGCCATGCCGTCGCCCGAACAGCTCGCCGCCCAAGGCTATGAGTCTCTCTTTAACGGCAAGGACCTCCGCGGCTGGAAAGTCCCCGAAGGCGACAATGGCCATTGGCGGGTTGTCGACGGCGTGATCGACTACGATGCCTGCTCGGAAGCCAAGGGCAACAAGAGCCTGTATACCGAGCAGGAGTATGGCGATTACACGATCTACTTCGACTGGCGTTTCAAGCGCGCCACGGGGCTCTACCCGATGCCGACGATCCTGCCCGACGGCAGCTACAAAACGGACGAAGACGGCAAGCAAATCATCACGCCGACCGCCAACGCCGATTCGGGCTTGCTGTTCCGCCCGGGACACCAGGCGAACCTTTGGTGCTGGGAGTGTGGCTCCGGCGAGTTGTGGTCGGTCCGCCTCAACAAGGATGCCACGCCCGAAGAGCGGGCGGCGGGCGTCCCGAAAGCCAAGGCCGACAAGCCCGTGGGAGAGTGGAATCGGATGATGGCCCGCGTCGTCGGCGACCGCGTCACGATCGTCTTGAACGGCCTGAAAGTGATCGACAACGCGCAGCTGCCGGGATTGAAGGAGATGCGCGGACCGATCGGGTTCCAGCATCACGGCGGCCCGCTGCCGCCCAAGCAGATCGAGGCGATGAGAAAGCAGGGCATGGCCGTGGAAGACGGGGCGATGTCACCCGCTTCGAGCCTCGTGCAGTTCCGGAATGTCTACATCAAGGTGCACGACCGTTGACGGCGCTGGCTCGGGCTGGCCGGAGAGCGTCAACGATGCCCCTCCGGCCGCGCCGGGTCGGTGTCAGCGGAAGCGTCGCAGCTGGTCGAGCAGGGCATCCTGCCCCGGCTTGATCTTCCTGCGCGCCGTGTCGAGATCGAAGAACTCGGCGCGATCGATTTCCGGAAACTCCGCCTGGCGGCCCGAGTGCGGCGGCCATTCCATTGTGAAGGTGTTGCAGACAATCGCGGCCGGATCACAGTCGCCCTGGAACGCCCAGGCGTGGACGATCTTGCCGCCCTTCTGCTTGACCGGACGGAGTGGAATGTAGGGGCCGGCGGGCTTTACGCCGGTCTCCTCTTCAAACTCCCGCTCGGCGGTGGCCAGGAGGTCTTCGCCTTCTTCGGGCTCCCCCTTGGGGATCGACCAGGCCCCCTGATCCCTGTTGCGGAAGTAGGGCCCGCCCGGATGTGCCAGCAGAACTTGGAGGACTCCATTCTGGACGCGATACATCAGCAATCCAGCGCTCAGTCTGGCCACAATCGTGTCTCCGAAGGGTCCGCGGGCGCGGCGTGCGGCGGACTTTGCCGTAATCGATTCTTCTCCGGGGCTCCGCCTGGGATTCCGCCTGAATTCCCTTCCGGCAGTCCAGCGGCGGGTGGCCGCGGGGCGTTCCAGCGCGGGTGGAATGCTCCATGGCCGGCCCCGGCGGCGGCGTTTCCCGGCCGGTTGGACTGCATCCTAATCGGCGCGGCGCGGGAAGACAACCGCTCTGCGCGCGGCCCGGTTCCCTCGCTGCCCAGCCCTTGCACGATCCCCCGGCACGGCGGACAATACTCGGAATGCAGGACGCCGGAACAGGACGCCGCAGGGTTGCCCCGCTTCCGGTCGATCGACGCACCGCGGCGCGCGGCGGGCGGCGGCAGGCCAGCCCGCCCCTTCACCGAAAATCAAGCAGGAGATCCCACCATGGCTCAGCAGATGGCACGCGTTCCTCGGCGCCAGTTCCTGAAAACCGCCGTCCAGGCCGGCAGCCTGCTGGCGGCGCCTCACTTGATTCCGGGCGCCGCGCTGGGAAAAGACGGCAGCGCGGCCGCAAGCGAGCGGATCGTGTTGGGCGGGATCGGCATCGGCAGCCGGGGGATGTACGACCTGGGATGCTTTCTTCCGCAGCCGGACGTGCAATTCGTGGCCGTTTGCGACATCAAGGCGGCGCGCCGGGCCGCCGTGAAGAACAGGGTCGATCAGAAATACGGCAACCAGGATTGCGCCACGTATCGCGACTTTCGCGAACTGCTGGAGCGCGACGACATCGATGCGGTGCTGATCGCGACCGGCCCGAACTGGCACGCCACGGCGTCGATCTACGCGGCCAAGGCCGGGAAGGACATCTATTGCGAAAAGCCCTGTACGAAGAACATTGCCCAGAGCCTGGCGCTGGCCGACTCGATGCGGCGTTGCGGGCGGGTCTTCCAGGCGGGGACTCAGCGGCGGAACTTGCCGCATTTCGCCTTCGCCTGCGAGTTGGCCTGGAGCGGCAGGCTGGGGAAACTCAAAGCGGTGCACGCCCACC
This sequence comes from Pirellulaceae bacterium, assembly GCA_012744395.1. Lineage (GTDB taxonomy): Bacteria > Planctomycetota > Planctomycetia > Pirellulales > Thermoguttaceae > JAAYCB01. The sequence continues at coordinate 11,263 of JAAYCB010000126.1, read as the reverse complement.
CCGCGGGCCTGGCGACCGCCAGCAGCGGCTGGGCCCCGGCGGAGCCCGAGCCGCCCAAGGAAGAGATCGACTGGGATCTGTATCTCGGCCCGGCGGCCTGGCGGCCGTTCAACAAGAAGCTGCTCGACGGCTTCAACTTTGAAAAAGGCGGCGGATTGGTCGGCGGCGGAGTGCTGGAATGGGGTTCCCACTGCGTGGACCTCTGCCAGTGGGCCGCCAGCGCGGACCATACCGCCCCGATCGAGTACAACCCGCCGAAAGACGGCCGCGTCATCGCGCGCTATGCCAGCGGGGTCGAACTGGTCATCCGCAACGATGGTTGGCTCCCGCTGGGCTCCTGCCCGGTGCGGTTCGAGGGGGAAACGGGCTGGGTCGAGGCGGGCGATAGCGGCAAACTCGTGCTCAGTTCCCCCGAACTGATCGCCGGCAGGGAGGTTGCCGAGATCGGCGGCTATCCGGCCACCTTCCACGTGCGGGACTTCCTCGACTGCGTGAAGACGCGGAGCCAGCCGTTGGCGAACGCGGAGGCGGCATGTTATTCCCACATCGCCTGCCACGCGGCCAATATCGCGATCTTTCTCGATCGCCAGGTGCGTTACGATCCGGCGAAGCACGCGTTCATCGGCGACGAGCAGGCGAATCGATTGCGGTCGGAGGCGATGCGCGAGCCCTGGAGTGTCTGAGCATCCGATCTTCAAGTCACCCAGACCACCCCGTCCGACCGGAAACAACAAGGACCGCACACATGCAGACAACTCGATATCCTCTCACATCCGTCGCGCTGGTTGCCGCCATCATCGCGTTGGCCGCCCACTCCGCCCGAGCCGCCGACCGTCCCGGCAATGCCGCGGACCAGGAGCGGCAACTGATTGGCGTGCTCCAGTCGGACGCGCCGAAGGCCGATAAGGCGATCACCTGCAAGCGCCTGGTGATCCACGGCACGGCCGCGGCCGTGCCGCCGCTGGCCGCGCTGCTTGACGACGCGGAGCTTGCCTCGTGGGCGCGAATCGCCTTGGAGGCGATTCCGGGACCCGAGGCGGACGGGGCTCTTCGCGAGGCGCTGGGAAGACTCCAGGGGCGTCTGCTCGTCGGCGCGATCAACTCGATCGGCGTCCGCCGCGACCAGCGCGCGGTGGAGAGCCTGGCCGGGCGGCTCGGAGACGCCGATCCGGAGGTGGCTTCGGCGGCGGCCGCCGCCCTGGGACGGATCGGCAACGACGCGGCCGCCAAGATCTTGCAGAAGTCGCTCGGTGCAGCCCCCGCGGCGGTCCGTTCCGCAGTCGCCGAAGGGTGCATCCTCTGCGCTGAACGCGCCCTCGCCGGCGGAAACGCGGCGCGGGCCGTGGAACTCTACGACCTGGTCCGCGAGTCCGCGGCGCCCAAGCAGAGGATCGTCGAGGCGACGCGCGGGGCGATTCTCGCCCGGCGATCCGCAGGCGTCCCCCTGCTCGTCGAGCAGCTCAAGTCGGCTGACAAGGGGATGTTCAACATCGGATTGACCACCGCGCGGGAGTTGCCCGGGCGCGAAGTGACCGAGGGCCTGGCGGCGGCGGTGGCCGGCGCGGTCCCCGCACGTCAGGGCCTGCTCGTCGGCGCCCTGGCCGACCGCCGCGACGAGGCGGTGCTGCCCGCCGTGCTGGCGATTGCGAAGAACGGCTCGGAAACAGCGCGTCAGGCGGCCGTGGCCGCCTTGCAGCGCGTGGGAGACGCCTCCTGCGTGCCCGTCCTGATGGAGATGGCTGCCGGCGCCGACGCGGAATTGGCGAAGGCGGCCGCGGAGGCCCTCGCCGGACTGCCCGGCAAGGACGTCGATGCCGACCTGGCCGAACGTCTGCCGCAGGCTTCGGGTGCGGCCCGCCGTGTGTTGATCGAATTGGCCGGCCGGCGGAGAATCGCCGCCGCCTCCGGCGCTTTGATCGAGGCGGCCGACGACGCCGACGGCAAGATCCGCGCGCTGGCCCTGGCCGCGCTCGGTTCGACGATCGGACCGGACGAACTCTCGTTCCTGATCACACGGGCCGTAGCGCCCCCGCACGCGGCGGACGCCAAGGCCGCGATGCCAGCCCTGAAAGCCGCCTGCATCCGCATGCCGGACGGCCAGACGTGCGCAACGATGCTGATCGCGGCGATGTCGGACGCCCCGATCGCAACGAAATCCTCGATTCTGGAGATTCTCGGCGCGATGGGCAACGCCACGGCCCTGGAAGCAGTCGGGGCCGCGGCAAGAGACAAGAGCACCGAGTTGCAGGACACGGCGAGCCGCCTGCTGGGCGAGTGGATGAGCGTCGACGCGGCGCCGGTCCTGCTGGAACTGGCGAAGACCGCAACGGACTCCAAGTACCAGGTCCGCGCCCTGCGGGGTTACATCCGCCTTGTTCGCCAATTTACCCTGCCCGACGCGCAGCGCGTCGAGATGTGCCGCGCAGCGCTCGCAGCCGCCAGCCGCAAGGACGAGCAGGAACTGGTCCTCGAAGTCATCGGGCGTTATCCGAGTGTCGATATGTTGAGGCTTGCCGTCGAGGCGGCGAAGGACCCGGCCCTCAAGGATGCGGCAACCGCGGTCTCGCTGTCGATCGCGCAGAAAATCGGCGGCTCCGTCGACGTCCAGGACCTGCTCGCCAAGATCGGCCACGAGCCGATGAAGATCGAGATCATCAAGGCCGAGTACGGCGCCGGCACAACCTTCAAGGATGTGACCGCGATCCTCAGAAAATACGTCCGCGATTTCCCGCTGATCGTCATGCCGACCGGCAGCTACAACTCCGCCTTCGGCGGCGATCCGTTGCCGAATGTCGTCAAGACGTTGGAGGTCCGGTATCGGATCGATGGCAGGGAGGGAGAAGCCTCGTTCGGGGAAAACGCCACGATCATGCTGCCGGTGCCGAAGTAGTGGGAATAGCCATCGGCTTTCAGCGATCAGCCTTCCGCGGCGCGGAGAGAATGGCTACCCGCCAAAGAAATCCGGGCGGAGCAGGATTGGGTGCCCTGCAAGGGGCCCGCACCGTGAACGCGACGCGGAGCGCTATCCCATCCTGCGGCTCCTCCACGCGGCCGGATTGGCTGGCCGCGGCGATGCCTGGTGGGAACAGCTGGAACTGTTGGCCGATGGAGGCGACACCGTGCGCTCGACCTTGCCCCGGGCGAACGAGAGAAGCGGCGACATGCCGATGTTTGTTCGCTTTAGCCTGGAGGCGGCAATCGAAGCGCTGACGGCAGGCGGCGGCCTGGAGACGGACTTGCCGATCTGAACCGCGGAGAAAGTGGGCAATGCTGCTGGCAGTGGTTGAAATGCAGGACACGGCGATCTTCCTGGTCATGCTGGGGTTCCTGATTGGGCTGAGCGCGATTTTCAGCCGCCATATCGACCGCCTCGGCGTGCCCGTCGTCCTCCTGTTCCTGGTGCTCGGCATCCTGGGAGGCTCGGAAGGGATCGGCGGGATTGCCTTCGACGACTACAGCTTCGCCGTTCGAGTCGGGACGATCTACCTGGTGTTGATCCTCGTCGATGGCGGGATGACCACATCGCTCGCCGCGGTCCGCCGGGTGCTGTTGCCGGCCGGCATCCTGGCCACGATTGGCGTCGCGCTGACGGCCGCGCTGTTGGCCCTGTTCGGGCGCCTGGTGGGGCTGCCCTGGATCGAGGCGATGCTGCTGGGGGCGATCGTCTCTTCGACCGACGCGGCGGCCGTTCTGGCCGTACTGCGCGGCGGAAACCTGCATCTGAAGCCGGAGGTCGGCGACACGCTCGAGGTCGAGTCGTGCATGAACGATCCGATGGCCGTGATCCTGACCGTGACGGTGATCGAACTTGCCTTGGCGCCGGGCGAGTGGCATTGGACGCGCCTGGTGGCGATTCCCGTGCAGTTGGCGATCGGCGGCGCGACCGGGGTCGGCTTGGGACTGGCCGGGAAATGGGGCGTCGAGCGGGTCCGGCCGGCGACGATCGGCCTCTATCCGGCCGTCACGCTGGCGATTGCCTTCCTCTCGTTCGGGATTGCGACCGTGCTCGGAGGAAGCGGTCTTCTGAGCGTCTATGTGACGGCCCTCGTGTTGGGCTCGGCGGCCCTTCCCTATCGCGCCGGATTGAAACGGGTCCACGATGCCCTGGCATGGCTCAGCCAGATCGGGCTGTTCCTGATGCTCGGCCTGCTGGTTTTCCCCTCGAGTCTCCCGGCCGTGGCGGGCGTCGGGCTGGGCGCCGCGCTGTTCCTGGCCTTTGTCGCCCGGCCGCTGGCCGTGGCGGCGTGCCTGCTGCCGCTGCGGTTTCCGCCCCGGCAGATCGGCTACATCGGCTGGATCGGCCTGCGGGGCGCCGTGCCGATCATCCTCGGCGTATTCCCCGTGCTGGCCGGCGTCCCCGGCGCGGAGCGGGTGTTCAACATCGTGTTCTTCATCGTCGTGGTCAGCACGCTGCTGCCGGGCGCGACGATCCGGCGCATGACGCAATGGCTCGACTTGGCGCGCCCGGAGATGCCCACGCCGAGCGCGGTTTTGGAGATCAACTCGGCGCACCGCCTGACGAACGAGATCGCTTCGTTCTTCATCGACTCCTCGGCCGCCGTCTGCGGCGCTTCGCTGTCGCAGATCAATCTCCCGCCGGCATCCGCCGTGATGCTCATCGTCAGGGGCCAGCAGCTGGTCGCTGCCCGCGGCGCCACGGTCCTCAACCAGGGAGACCACGTTTACGTATTCTTCCGCCCGGAGGATCAACCGTTTATTGAACTGCTTTTCGGGCGGCGCGAGAGCGTGTGAGGAAGGGTTCGGGGTTCAGGGTTCGGGGTTCAAGGTTCTGCCTGGCCGTTCCTGCGACCCATCTGGGTGGCGATCAAGAGGGCCATCTCCAGGGCCTGTTCGTAATTGAGCCGCGGGTCCACGTCGCTGTGGTAGGCGCGGCCGAGGTCCGCCTCGGTGAGTCCGCGGGCGCCGCCGGTGCACTCGGTGACGTTTTCGCCGGTGAGTTCGAAATGCACGCCGCCGAGCCGTGAACCCATGCGGTAATGAATTTCAAACGCCTGGGTGAGTTCGCCGAGAATTTCGCCGAAATCGCGGGTCTTCAGCCCGCAGCCGGTGTTGGCCGTGTTGCCGTGCATCGGATCGCAGCACCAGACGACCGTCTTGCCGGCGCGGCGGACGGCTTCGACGAGCGGCGGCAGGTGCCGGCCGATCGTCCGGTTGCCGAAGCGGTGAATCACGGTCAATCGCCCCGGTTCGTCCTCGGGATTCAGGATTTGGACGAGGTCCAGCAACTGGTCGGGGCCGCACGACGGGCCGACCTTCAGCCCGATCGGGTTGGCGATGCCGCGGAAGAACTCCACGTGGGCCCCGCCCGGGTCGCGGGTGCGATCGCCGATCCACGGCATGTGGGTGCTCAGGTTGTACCAGCCGGTGCGGCGGGGCACCTGGCGGGTCTGGGCCTGTTCATAGTCCAAATGCAGACCTTCGTGGCTGGTGAAGAATTCGACGCGGTCGAGTTCGCCGATCCGGCGCCCGGCCATCGCTTCCAGGAAGGCAACCGATTCGTTGACCGCGCGGATCATCTCGCGGTATTCCGCGGACTGGGGTGAATGGATGACGAAGCCGAGATCCCAGCGCTGCGGATGCCGCAGGTCGGCAAACCCGCCGTCGATCAGGCTGCGGATGAAGTTCAGTGTCAGGGCGGCCCGCTCGTAGCCGCGGAGGAGGAGTTGGGCGTCCGCGGCGCGGGCCTCGGCGGTGAACTGGCGATCGTTGATCAAGTTGCCGCGGAAGCTCGGCAGGGTGACCCCCTGGCGGGTCTCCGTGGCGGCGGAGCGGGGTTTGGCGTATTGGCCGGCGAAGCGACCCACGCGAATCACGCGGCGGCGACTGCCGTAGGTCAGCACAAGGCTGATCTTCAGCAGGATCTTCAGCTTGTTGGCGATCAGGTCGCTGCGGCAGTCCTCGAAACTCTCGCAGCAGTCGCCGCCTTGGAGGAGGAACCGCTCCCCGCGACCCGCCTCGGCCAACTGCCGCTTCAGAGTCTCCACTTCCCAACTCGTCACCAGCGGCGGCAACTTGGCTAGCTGGCTCAAGACCGAGGCGAGAAGCTCCCGGTCGGGATAGACGATCTGCTGCTCGATCGGCCTCGTCTTCCAGGAGTCGGGCGACCAACCGGCGTTCTGCGAATCGGGTGGCGACATGCGAGACGGTGACGGCAGGATGGTTGGCGTGAGAGGATCGCGGCCTCCGGCCAGCGCGCCGCGACCGGCAGAGGTGGGAACACCGGCGAGCATATCCGCCCGCCCGTCGCCGGTCAACGAGACGGTTTCGCGCGGAGTGTCCGCTCCGCGGAGCGGGCCGCGGCAGCGGGTGCAGAACGACCAGGTTCAGAATCCCAGGTTCAAGCCACTGTCTGGCGTGCCGCCAGGCTTCACCCGGTCTCCAGGCTCGAGCTTGGGAACCAGAATCAAGCGGGTGCTGCCGGGCAACGGTCGAGCCGAATCCCGCATTGGCGGCTGGAAATTGGCGCTTGGGCCCTGCCGCTTGCGGTTGCGGCGCCGTGGTCGGATGGGATATCATGAGCCGTTTGGCACCGGCGATGCGACCGTCGCGGGGCGCCTCGCACTCCGCACGGACTGGCGTCGCGGCGGAGCGCGATCAGTACCAAGGTCGCCGCTCTTCTGCCCAGAAGTCCGAGAAGGAGCCAACCGTGAAGATCAGCCAGATCTCGCTGTTTCTGGAGAACAAGCCGGGCCACTTGAGCTCCGTCTGCCAGACCCTGGCCGATGCAGGGATCAGCATCCGCACGCTCTCGCTGGCGGACACGCAGCGGTTCGGCATTCTGCGATTGATCGTCGAAGACTGGAAGCGAGCCAAGGCGGTCCTCGAGGCGACCGGCTGCGTGGTCAACGTCACCGACGTCGTGGCCACCGAGGTCGAGGATCGCCCCGGCGGCCTGGCAGCGCTGCTCCGCCCCTTGGAGGAGTCGGGCGTGAATGTCGAGTACATGTACGCCTTCGCGCTGGGCAACAAGGGCCGGGCGACGATGGTCTTCCGCTTCGACCAGCCGGACGCGGCGATCGAGATTCTCAAGAAGTCGGGCGTCAGCGTGTTGGGGAGCGTGAATCTGTTCCGCCCCGCGACCTGAGGTCGCGATCGCGGTCGCCGGTCTTGGGAACCGCGGGCCGCCAGGGGCCACCCACGAACCGTAGCGGCGCTGATTTCAAAGTGGTAAAATCAGTGGTTTTGCACTCCTGTCGCACAGGCTGCCAGGCAGGTTGTTCTATTCGTCGAGGATTTCATGAGCGATTCCAGGGCGTCCGGGCCGGACGCCGCCGCGCGGTTCCACCCGGCAAGCAGCCTCGACTACGTTCCGCGGGAGCAGTTGCGCCGTCTCCAGTCGCAGCGTCTTAAAGAAGTCGTCAGCCGGGTCTATGACCACGTCGCGTTCTACCGGCGGCGGATGGACCAGCTGGGCGTGACCCCCAGCGACATCCGCTCGATCGACGATGTCGATAAACTCCCCTTCACGCTCAAGTCGGACCTGCGCGACGAGTATCCGTTCGGACTGTTCGCCGCGCCGCTGGGCCAAATCGTCCGCCTCCACGCCTCGAGCGGGACGACCGGCAAGCCGATCGTGGCCGCCTACACGCAACACGACCTCGACGTTTGGAAGAATGTCATGGTCCGCACGTTCGCCGCGGCGGGGCTCAGCGAGGGCGACATTGTGCAGAACTCGTACGGCTATGGCCTGTTTACCGGGGGGCTCGGCGCGCACTACGGCGCCGAGGCCCTTGGGGCGACGGTGATCCCCACTTCCGGCGGGAACACCGATCGGCAGATCATGATCCTCAAGGATTTCGGGGTCACCGCGATCTGTTGCACGCCGAGCTACTTCCTGCACGTGCTCGATCGTGCCGCCGAAATCGGGATCGACGTCCGCCACTTGCCGCTCCGCGTCGGCGTGTTCGGGGCCGAGCCATGGACCGAGGCGATGCGCCGCCGGATCGAGGAGCTGGCCGGGATCAAGGCCTACGACATCTACGGCCTGACGGAAATCATCGGCCCCGGCGTCGGCGCCGAGTGCTCCGGGCAGAACGGGCTGCACATCTTCGAGGACCATTTCTATCCCGAAATCGTCGATCCCGAAACAGGCCGCCCGGTGCCCGAGGGCGCGGACGGCGAACTGGTGATCACCACGCTCACCAAGCAGGCGATGCCGATGCTCCGCTACCGCAGCCGCGACATCACGGCGTTCCTGCCGGGATCCAGCCCGAGCGGGCGGACGCTCCGCCGCATCCGCCGCATCTTTCACCGCAGCGACGATATGTTCATCGTCCGCGGCGTGAATGTCTTCCCCAGCCAGATCGAAGAGGCCCTGCTCCGCGTCGAGGGGACCCTGCCCCACTACCAGATCACTCTGACGCGGCAACGCGGCCTCGACGACGTCGACGTCCAGATCGAAGTCACTCCCGAGCTGTTCAGCGACCGCGTCAGCGCGATGGAGAATTTGCAGCAACGGCTGGCCAAGGCGATCGAACAGACCGTCAACATCCGGGTGAACGTGAGCCTTGTCGAACCCCACTCGATCGCCAGAAGCGAAGGCAAGGCCAGACGCGTGATCGACAAGCGGGACCTCTAAGAAGCCTCTTTTCCCGCCGCGAACGCCCGCAAGTTCACGTCCACGTGCCGCGGCTTGACGCTGCCGCGGATCGCTTCCTGCCAGCCTTCGTCGGGCAGACCCAACTCGCCGGCCATCGCACCAAGCACGACGAGGTTCGCCACACGCCGGTTGCCCAATTGCTCCGCTATTTCCACTGCATCGAGGTAAATCAGCCGCGGAAAGGCCGATCGGAGGCGCGCTTCGGCATCCGCCGGGTAGCTCGCCTGCCCCGACGAGACGGTAACCGGCACGATCATCTCGCTGGAGACGACCGCCAGGCCGTCCGGCGCCACCAAGTCAAACTGCCGAAGGGCCTCGATCCGCTCCAGGGCGCCGAGGACGCGAGCGGTTCTCCGCACCAGCAGGGGGCTGAAGACCTCGGCGCCGAAGCGAATCTGGGCAACGACCGAACCGCCGCGCTGGGCCATGCCGTGGACCTCGTTCGTCTTCACGTCGAGCCCGGCTAACATCGCCGCACGGGCGACGATCTCGCTGGCCAGGAGAATCCCCTGCCCTCCCACGCCCGCCAGCACGACGCTCGTCGTCTCTTGACGCAATGACGGGACCGTTTCCGCATTCGCCGGTTGAAGTTTCACGATGCCACCTCTTTCTCCACCTCGAACGCTCCCGCCGGGCAGACCTGGTTGCAGAGACCGCACCCGGCGCAGAGCAGCGGATTGACGCGGGGGATGCCGCCGTCGCACTCCAGCGCCGGGCAACCCAGCTTCAGGCAGGCCCCGCACTCGCGGCAGACCTCCTCGTCAACGCGCAACGGAGGCCCCAACGTCTGGCGAACGTCGAGCAAACAAGGAGCTCGGGAGACAACCAGCCAGGGTTCCTCGGAAGCGATCGCTCCCTTCAGCACGCGCACCGTGTTCTTCAGGTCGTAGGGATCGACGGTCGCCACGTTGTTGATGCCGCAGGCCCGCCCGATGTCTTCGATCGAAACCCGCGGCGAAGGGTCGCCCATCAGCGTCCGGCCCGTGCCCGGGTGCGGCTGATGGCCGGTCATCGCCGTTGTGCGATTGTCGACAACGATGATCGTTGAAGCCCCGCGGTTGTACGCGATGTCGAGCAGCCCCGTGATGCCGGAATGAAAGAACGTCGAATCCCCCAGGATTCCCACGACGGGGCGCGGCTCACCGGCCTTGTCCATGCCGTGGGCCATCGTCACCCCCGCCCCCATGCAGAGCAGCGTGTCCATGCGGCTCAGGGGGGGCAACGCTCCAAGGCTGTAGCAGCCGATGTCGCCGGTGACGACCACGTTGCACTTGTTCAGCGCATGATAGATGCCGCGGTGGGGACACCCGGCACAGAGCACCGGCGGACGGCCGGGCAGATCGCCCGTCGCGGCGGGGCTCGCGGTCCGAGCCTCCGCCGGGACCGCCTTGCCGTCGAGCTTTGCGCGGCTGGCCAGCAGGACGTCGGGCGAGAGCTCGCCGATTCGCGGCACGACCGTCTTGCCCTGGCATGGAATCCCCAAGGCAAGAACATGCTGTTCGAGGATGTCGTCCAATTCCTCGACGATCAGGATTTCATCGACTGCCGCAGCGAATTCGCGGATCAATGCGTTGGGGAAGGGATAGACCCAGCCGAGCTTGAGCACGGATGCCTCGGGATAAACCTCGCGGACGTACTGGTAAGCGATCCCGCTGGTGACGACCCCAAGCCTGCGGCCGCGGCGCTCGATGCGGTTGGCCGGGGACCGGGCGGCCGCCTCCGACAGTCGGGCCAGCCGCTCCTCCAGGCGAACACGCATTCCGCGCGCGAACTGCGGAACCGCGACAAACCGCGCCGGGTTCTTTTCGAATCCCAGCGGGCGCTGCCTCGCAGCCCGACCGGACAAGGTCACAAGACTCCGCGAATGGCTGACTCGCGTCGAGCTCCGCAGAATCACCGGCGTCTGAAATTCTTCGGAGACATCCAGACCCAAGGCGACCATCTCCTTGGCTTCCCGGGAGTCGGACGGTTCGAGCATCGGGACCTTGGCGAAGCGGGCGAAATGGCGCGTATCCTGCTCGTTTTGCGAGGAGTGCATGCCGGGATCGTCGGCCACCACGGCGACCAGTCCGCCCACCGTGCCCGTGTAGGCGAGCGTCATCAACGGGTCGGCGGCCACATTCAGTCCGACGTGTTTCATCGTGACGATCGCCCGCGCCCCGCTGAGCGATGCGCCCGCGGCAACCTCGAAGGCGACCTTCTCGTTCGGCGACCACTCGCAATAGACGTCGTCCTTGAAGCGGGCGAGAGTCTCGAGAATCTCGGTCGAGGGCGTGCCGGGATAACCGGTCGCCACCGTGACGCCCGCCTCGTAGGCCCCCCGCGCAATCGCCTCGTTCCCAGAAAGGAGTTCCTTCATCGGCTGCCGGCTCTGATGATCTGGCGGAACTGACCCCGAGGCTTCCCTGAAGCGACGGCCCGGACCGCGTGCCTAAACCCCTGATTATACCCCTTTCTGCCGCCCACCTCCAGCGCTGCCAAGCTGCAGAAAGCCAAAGGTGCCACCCACAAATCTGCTTGACACATGCATCGTTTCGGCTAGATTGATGTACATGCGTACCGTCACCAAGGTTCTTACCGACCCTTTCCATGGGAGGGCCGTCCGATGGCGAGGATTCCACGCGGTTTGATCATCGACGAGTC
>JAAYCB010000125.1 GCA_012744395.1 Pirellulaceae bacterium | reverse complement strand
GGCGCGGATTTCAAACCAGCCGTACTTCTGCGCGAACTTGTCGAGAATCTGGTACTCGCTGGTCGTCGCCCCGAAACGGTGATCCGACGTTTGAACGCAACTGACGCAGGGCGTGCTCTTGTCCGGGCGGAACGGCAGTCGCTCGTCGATGCGGAGTTTGAGGACGCCGTCTTCGATCACGTAGTGCGCGTTGTGGTCGACCCAGCGGCTCTCCTTGCCGATGCGTTTGAAATACTCCTTGCGGCCCGACCGGTAGGCGGGGAACCAGTACATGTCGTTCAAGTGCGGCCGGTCGAACTCATCGTGAAAGGTGAGCTTCCAGCCCGGTTTTTCGAGCGGCGGCGCCGGCGTGTCCGCAGCCGGCGCAAGGCCCACTCCGGCCGTCCAACACGTGCAACAGAGCCAAAACGGTGCGATTCTCACTGCTACACTCGGGGAAAGATGCGAGGGGAACGGTTCCCGGGCACTGCCTCCGCAAACGGTTGCACGGGCTGACGCCAACAGTCTGAAGGCCGCGCGCGGCAATGTCAAGAACGGGGCGCGCCCCGTGAGTCTGATCGGGTGTGGCACAACGGGGACAGTCTCCAGGAACGCATCGAAACGAGGCGGCGCCCGGCCTCCGGTCGTCAATCCGCTGGACTGGACTTCAGACCGAGACATCCACTTGCCGACTGCGTATTCAAGAATATCGACCGGGTGGAAATCAAGGGCAGGTTTCGCGGCGAGATTTGTGTGGTCGGGCACGACGAGCGGCACACCGTGGAGAATCTCTGTTTCCAGAATGTAGTCCGCTTCGGCAAGACAGTGACCGCGGAGTCCCCCGACGTGACGATCACCGAATATACCCGCAACATCCGGTTTGAAACGAAATAGCTGCCAGGCCGTCAGGCTGCGATCCGCGTGGGCGGCCCCTATCGGCTCTTGCCCACGAAGAATCCGTATCCTTCCAAGACGAAGGCCCTCTTTCCGCCGCTCGCGGTCTCCATTCTCGCGCCCTGGCCGAGCAATTGGCGAAGCCCCGCCGTCTGCTCCGCCGGCATGGCAATCTCGACGCGGACCTGCCGTCCCGCCAGGTTCACAAGCGTCAGGACCCGTTCGTTTTCAAACGATCGCTGGTAGGACAAGACGGCTTGGGGCGCGTCGTTGTCCACCCATGCGAGCTCGCCGCCGGTCAGCGCCCGCTCCGCATGGCGGATCTCGCAAAGCTGTTGGCAGAACGCGAAACGGGCCTTGCCCGCAGGCGTGTCGCCGTTGGCCCAATCGATCGGCAGGCGGCCGAAGATGCTGTGCCGGGCGGTGTCGGCGACTTCCTGGCCATTATAGAGGAACGGCACGCCGTCGAGCGTGAAGAGCACGACAAGCGTGGCATGGACGCGCGGAGTCCCCCACGCCTTTTCCACCCGGTTGTGCCACGCGTCGTTGGCGATGTCATGGTTGTCGATGAAGCGAATGAACCGCGCTCCGCCGCGCGGGCGTTCGTCCCGCATCTTCTCCCATTGCTTCCTGATGCTTGCCGGGTCATCCCACTTGAACCCCCAGCCGTAGTCGAGATCGAAGGCCTTGAGCTGGTCCTCGCGGCGGGTCCCTTCGGCCAGCAGGCAGACCTCGGGCTGAATCTTGTCCAAACGGTCGCGCGCCGTTTCCCAGAAGTCCAGCGGGATCCCGTCAGAGACATCGCAGCGGAACCCGTCCGCGCCGAACTCTTGGACCCAATACTCCATGTTCTTCCACAGGTATTCGCGGAGCTCGGGATTGGAGAAATCCAGCGCCGGGAATCCCCACCCGGCGGCCACGATCTTGCCCTCCTGGTCCCGCTTGACGAAGTTCGGGTGCTCCTGGAGAAAGACCGCCCGCGGGCCGCAGTGCAAATAGACCATGTCCAGCAGGACGCGCATCCGAAGCTTGTGCGTCTCGGCGATGAACGCCTTCAGATCGGCGTCCGTGCCGTATTCCGGATCGACGTGATAGTAGTCTTTCATCCGGTACGGGTTGCGCGGGTTGTTCAGTTTCGAGGCTCGTTGGCGCGGGCTCCAACCCCGGGTGTCTGGATCGTCGTCCGAGACAAACACGGGGCAAAGGTAAACGATGTCGATTCCCAGCTCGGCCAGCTTCGGCAACCGCGCGGTGGCGGCCTTCAGCGTGCCTTCGGGCGTGAAGGCCCGCGGCTGAATCTGGTACATCACGCCCCGCGTGACCCATTCGGGCGACGGCCGCGCCTGCCGCTCGCTGATCGGGGTCGGCGATGCGGCCACGGCGCATGCCGCCAGCACGATCGGTCCCGCGATTGCCATGAGCATCTGTTTCATCGGCCCCTTCCTCATTTTTCACCTCGCCTGCTGCTTCAACTGGATCAAGTCTTTCCCCGCCAGGGAAACCCGCACCCGCGGTACTTCGCGATTGGCCCGGTTCGGCACGGTTTTTCCCGCAATCGGCGTCACCCCGTGGGAGCCGCGCTTGGGCGGGGGGCGTCTGCCGGCGCACGCGTCCGCTTGGATTTCGCCATGATACCCGCCTCCCGAGCCCGAATCCAGTCGCCGCCAACGCAGAGCGTCGGCGGCGGTCGGCGGGGATTTTCCGGCCGCCTGCCGAGCGATCCGGCCGCGGGTCAATCCACCGGCCAGGCCGCCCTGGAGGGCGGCCGGTCAACCCGGGCTTCACGCCGATCCCCCGCCGACGCGCCCCTTGGCAAATTCATCGAACATCACGCGAGGCATCTCCGGGCTGACGCCGATCGCCTGCCAGTCGCCGTAGTCGAAGGCGATCAGGCCGCCCTCGGGCGTCCCCCAATGCTCGAGCAGCAGCCGGGCTTCCGCGCGGACCTCCGCCTCGATTCCGCGCGGCATCGTCGTCTGGATGTCGACCGTGGCGGCGAAACAGACCTGGCCGCGGAACTGCCGGCCGAACTCCTCCAAGCCGTAGCTGCGCGACTGCTGCATGTTGAGCACGTCGACCCCCAACTCGAGGAAGCCCGGCACGAACGGGTTGATCCGCCCGCAACTGTGCAGGATCACGTGCCAGCCGCACTGGTGAATCGCGTCGAAAATCTTCCTGTACCGAGGGGTGAAAAACTCGTCGAAGAGCCGTCTGCTGATGAACGTGCCGTCCTGCGTGCCCCAGTCGTCGGCCACGAACAGCCCGTCGATCGAAGCCCCGAACCGCCGCCGAAGTTCGTCGCATTGCTGGATCTTGAAATCGACGATCATGTCGAGCACCCGTTCGATTCGCTCGGGCGCAAGGTAGAAGTCCTCCATCGTGGCGGCAAAACCGCGGAGCTTGTGCAGCCGCGAAAAGAGCAGGTTGTGGGCCGTCAGCACCACGTAGCGTCCGCCGGCCGCCCCGATCAGCGGCCCGAGCCGCTCGTAGTAGAACGGGTTCCGCGGGTTGGGCGGCCGATAGCCCTCCAGGCCAGACCAGTCGGCCAGCGGGTGGGCCGTGACCTGGCCGATGTTCCGCAGTTCGGTCGTGCTCCAGCCGCAGCCCCAGTCGTCCACCCCCGGCCGATCGAAGAACCAGCCCGCCTCCGCCCGGTCCATCTCCCAGATATTGTGGACGTCGTCGGGAAAGCCCGGCATCTTATGATTCCAATGCTGCCAGAACGGCAGCCGCTCCGGCCGCTCAAACTCGATCGCCCGGCGCACAATCTCGCGCGATTCCATCACACCTCCCTCTTCACCAACCACGAACCACGAACCACCAATCACCCACCGTACGCCCCGCCGACGGCCACCGGCGCGCCGCCCGACTCGATCGAACGGTCGATCGCCAGGCACAACTCGTGGGTGCGGTAGGCGTCGGCCACGCTGCAATGCGACTGGCGGCCGGTGCGGATGCAGTCGACGAAGTGGTTGATCTCGGCGTCGAACGGGTGGTGATGGACGTCGCCCGAGTCGGGCAGAATCGTCGGACAGGTTGCCCAGCCGGTCTGTCCCGGGAAGAGCTTCTTCGACCAGACGCGGTTGTCGCGAATCGTCCCCTCGGTGCCGGCCAGGTCCATGTTGAACTGGTAGGGCATCTGGCAGTCGAAGAGGACCGACGTCTTGCCAAGCGCGCCGTTGCGGAACTTCATCACGGCGACCACGTTGGCGTCGTACTCGAACCGTCCCTGCTGGTTGTTCGCGAAGGCCGAGACTTCGGCCACCTCGTCGCCGGCCAGCCAGCGGAGGGCGTCGACCGCGTGGCATCCGGCCAGCAGCATCGCGCTGCCAGCGGTCTTCTTCCGGCTGTGGAGATTCCACGCATGATGGGCCGGCCCCATCCCGTGCCAGTAGTCCATCTCGATATAGAACAGCTCGCCGATCGCCCCGCCGGCGAGCAGCGACTTGATCGTCTCCACGGCCGGGTTCCAGCGGAGCACGAAACCGACCAGGCTCTTCACGCCGGCCTCGGCCACGGCGTCGCGCAGCTGACGGTTCTCTTCCGCCGTCAGCGCCATCGGCTTCTCCACGAGGACGTGCTTGCCGGCCCGGGCGGCGGCGATCCCCTGCTCGGCGTGCAGGTGGCTCGGGCTGCACACGTCGACCACGTCGACCCGCGCGTCGCCAAGCACTTCGCGATAGTCGTCGCGCACGGCGCAGGCGATCTGGCAACGATCGGCCAGCGCTCGGGCCCGCCGGGCATCCCGATCGCTGATCGAGACGATCTCGGCATGGGGATTCCTCCGCCAGGCGGCCGCATGCGCGCCGGCCACCCAGCCGGCCCCGTGGATCGCCACTTTGAGCTTGCCGTTTCCCATCTGCTTTCCCCTCGGGCCCTGTCAGGACGAACGGAGGAACCGCTCGGCGATACCTCGCCTCCTCAAGCCTCCTCCGCGATCCGTACGAGCACGTCGTCTCCCTCGACGCGGACCTCGAACGTGCCGGCGGCAAGGCTGGGCACGTCGAGGCAAACGCCGTCGGCGAGCCGGAAGGCCCAGAGGTGCCGGGCGCAGAGGACCGCATCCCCGTGGACCTCGCCGATGCTCAACGATTCACCCATGTGGGGGCAATAATCGTCGAGTGCGTAGAACCGGCCTTTGACGTGAAACAGGGCGATTTCGCGCCCCGCGACTGTAAACGCCTTGGCCCGGCCTTCCGGCACGTCGCGGACCTTCGCGATCGGGATGAACTCCGGCATTCGCACGCTCCCCTTTTGACGCGTCGCGCGAGCAGTCCGCCTCGCGCCCCGCGCTTCTGCCGTGCACAATCGCATCCATTCTAACGGGGCCATCCTCGGGCGGCCAGGATCGCCCCGCGGTTTCGCTTCTCCCCAGGACCCGGGGGTTGCACCAGGCGCGCCAAGCGCGAACAATGAGCGCCGGGCTGCCGCGAGAAAGGAACGGCTGGCGATGAAATCGAACCCGGTGAAGGCCAGGCTGCGTGACGGAAAACCCTCCTTCCTCGTTCCCAAGCGGGAGCTTGGGAACGGCGCAGCCTGTGACCGATCGACACGGAGAACCTCCTGATGCGATTTTTTCCGGCAATTCTGCTGATTCTGGCCGCGCCCGGCGGCCTTGCGGCCGCCAAGCCGAACATCGTGCTGATCGTCTCCGACGACCAGGGCTACAACGATCTGGGCGTTCTGGGCGACCACATCATTACGCCCAACCTCGATCGGCTGGCGAACGAAGGCGTGCGGCTGACGAACTTCTATGTCGCCTGGCC
>JAAYCB010000124.1 GCA_012744395.1 Pirellulaceae bacterium | reverse complement strand
TCCAAGACTCGGCTTGGCTTACGTCGAGTGGACAGGACCAGAGTTGAACTGGTGACACCTGGATTTTCAGTCCAGTGCTCTACCAACTGAGCTACCTGTCCGAACCGCCCATCGCCCGTGGCGGAACCGTTATAATATAAGTTCGACGGGCGACTTGTCAATCGACCCGATGGCCAACGTTCGCGGAAGTCTGCACCCGGGTGCGGGGAATGTCCGCTGGCGCGGGTTGCGGCGGGCTGTGCCCGGTGGCGGTGGTTCTGATCGGAACCTCTAGAATGGGGCCTTCCTCCGCCGGTTGCAGGGCCCCACGCCGGATCGGCAAATCGCGCGGGGCCGGCCTATTTGCAGGCCGGGAATTTTTTGGCGGTCGCGGGGCGCCGCCACCCGGAGTGCCAGCCGAGGCCAACTCGAGGTTGGCTGCCCTCACCTAGGCTTCGGGTTGACGATCGGCTCAGGGATCATCCGGGCCAGGTCGGCCTGCCGCGTGGCGGCGGCTGCCCGGTTGTGAGGTGGACCGACCGCACCGGAGTGCTGCCGAAGCCGCTTGACAGTGGCAAACTGCGCGGCTACCATCGGACATAACCCTGAATCTGGCAATGGTTTGTGCCCGGTGAAGGCTTTCGGCGCTGGCGGGGTGAGCGGCTGGGTGAATTAAGTAAACGGCATCGAATCGGGAAACAGGATTGCCGTGGCGAAGAGCACAGAAGCTTCCCAGATTCCCCCCTTGCGTGTGAGAAAAAGCGCGTACGGACTGGCGGTGTCGGCATACGAGCGGGTTGCCAGCCTGGTGATCGCGCTGTTGATCCTCGTGGGGCTTCTCGTGGGGATCATGTTTTTGCTCTGGCTGACGAGCCGGATTTTTGCGAGCCAGGCGGCCGTGCCCGTGACGCTCGAACCGGTTGGGGAGGGGGGCGGTTTCGGCGACGAGACGGAACTGGATCCGAATGTCGAGAAGATCGGCCAGGAAATCGAGTTCGAGGAGCCCGAGTTCCAGGATACCCTGGCGACGATCGCCGATGCGGTGGCGGACAACGCCGCCTTGCTGGAGGACCCGACGTTCAGCCACCAGACGGGCACGTCCAAGGGGGGGCCGGTGGGCGACGGCCGAGCGCCGGGTTTTGGGCCTGGCAGGCCGGGGAAGCCCCGCCATTGGGAGGTGATCTTCCTTGAAGGCAATACGACCGGCACGTATGCCAGGCAGCTCGACTATTTCAAGATTGAGCTCGGCGTGCTGATGCCGGGCAATCGGGTGGAGTACGTCAAGAACCTCTCCAATCCCAGGCCCGAGCGCTACAGCGGAGCCGCCGACGCGGAGAATCGCTACTACCTGACCTGGCAGAAAGGCGGCCTCCGGGAGGCCGATCTGGAATTGCTCACCAAGGCCGGGGTCGATCCCGAAGGGCGGCCGATCCTCAAATTCATTCCTCCCGAACTGGAATCGCACCTGCTCCAACTCGAGCGCGAACGGGCGGGCAAGTACGCCGACAAAGTCCGCGCGACCTATTTCGCGATTCGCGGGCAAGGCGGCGGCTACGAGTTCTTTGTGCGGGACCAAACCTACAAGCATTAGACCGAAACGCGTCGCCGCCCGCGGGTTTGCGGCGCGGCGATGGGCGGGAAATCGCGGCATGAGCCAGGCAGAGCTTTGGGATCAGCAGACCGAGGAGGGCCACGAGCTGGCGAAGCACCGCCCGGTCAGCGATGACGTGGAGATCGACATCACCCCGATGATCGACTGCGTGTTTCTCCTGTTGATCTTCTTCATCATCTGTTCGACGATGTCGAAGGCCAGCTCGGTCCAGCTTCCACCCGCCCGGCACGGTCAGGGGGTCGATGAACAGACCTCCGTGATCATCACCATCGACGGCGAGGGGGGGGAGGCGAAACCGCGGGTCTACCTCGGCGACGGAACCTCCGGCGAGCCGCTGCCCGACGACCGCCAAACCCAGGAACGGTTGATCACCGAGGCGGTCGAGCAGGGGATGCAGTCGGGCAAGTCGACGATCCTCGTCAAGGCGGCCAAGGCCGTCAAGTCGGGCGACGTGGAGCGCGTCTCCAGCGCGGCGGCGGCGGGCGCCGAGGGCGCTTCCTTTCACATCGGCGTGTTTGAGGCCCAGTGAGGGTCGGGGCATCCCGCCGGCGCGGACCCGGCCGCCTGTCCGCTGGATCAATCGGAACGCCCAGCAGAATGACATGACGCAGAACTCGTTTTCCTGATGCCAAGGCGGTGAAGTGACGATTCGGTTCTCCTGCGAGCAATGCGGCAAGGCGTTTTCCGTCAAGGATTCCCTGGCGGGCAAGCGGGTTGCGTGCCCCGGCTGCGGCGGTGCGCTGGTTGTTCCCCGGAAGAAGAAGACGGCGGAGGCCCCGCCGCCCCGCGACGAGGCCGGGGAGGCGGAGCCGGTCAAGCTGCCGGACCAGCGGCTCGACGAGGGGACGCTCGACATGAACCCGATGGTCGACGTGACGTTCCTGCTGCTGATCTTCTTCATGGTCACGGCCGCCTTCTCGCTCCAGAAGTCGATCGAGGTGCCGGCGCCGGAAAAAGACGAGACGGCCGAGCAGGCGCAGACGATCGACGAGTTGAAGGAGGATGATTTTGTCATTATCCAGATCGGCAAGGACGACACGGTCTGGGTCAACGACCGCGAGGCTCCCAGCGCACAGGCCCTGCTGATCAAGTTGCGGGAGGCGATCAGCGAAGGCTCGGCGGCTGCCGGCGCAGGCAGCCTGCTGGTGCTGGCCGACCGGGAATGCCGCCACGAGACGGTGGTGATGGCTCTCGACGCGGGCAACGCCGTGGGAGTCGAAGACATCCGGCTGACCTACGTGGACGAGGACGATTTGTGAAGTTGGGGCCCTGGTGCGGCGCGCCGAATGGAAGGAACGCATGATCTCCGCGGAAGAATTCATCAAGATCCTGGAAGACAAGGATTTGCTGGACCCGAGCCTGATCGCCGATCTGCGCAGGCGCGTGGGTCAGTCGATGGCCCCGGTCTCGGCGGCCCTGCTGGCCAAACGGCTTGTGGACAAAGGGTACCTTTCCCGCAAGCTGGCCCAGCGCTTGCTCGACCAGGCCGAGCCGCCGCAGGCCCCGCCGCCGGGCAGGAGACCCGCCAGGCGGCCGGACCGCGAACAGCCGCCGCCGCCCGGCCCGCCGCCGCTCGAAGACGAGCCGGCCGCGGTGGAGGAAGTGGCCGACATCGAACAGACGGAGGAGGAAGACTGGCAGCTGATGCCGCTGAACGACGAGCCCCGGGCTCCCGCCCGCCCGGCCCCGGGCGCGCCGACCGGGCCCGTCCAACCGGCGGCCCCGATTCCCTCGGCAATTCCCGTCTCCGAGCCGCCCCCGATCGCTTCGCCGGTCCCCGTCGATGGGCTGGAAGAAATCGCTCAGGCGGCCGGTCCGCTGGGCGGCCTGCTGGACGAGGGCGCGGACGCGGGGCAGCCGCTCGCGGAACCGCTCGGCGGGCGACGGGGCCGGAGGAGGAGAGGCGGGCGGGCAGCGAAGCAAAACGTCTGGGACTCCAACTTGCTGCTGATCGGCGGCGGCGCCCTGCTCTTCCTGGTCCTCGTGGGCCTGGTTCTGGCCTGGGTCCTCACGCGCCGCACGGGCGACGACATGGTTGCCCAGGCGAACGAGTACTACCACGCCAGTTCCTTCACGAAGGCCATCGACGCCTATTCGCAATACCTGGAAAAATACCCCAGTCATAAGGACGCGGGGGTCGCCCGCGTGCGCCTCAGCCTGTCGCGGATGCGGCAGGCGACGCAGGGGGGCGATTGGCCCAATGCGCTGAAGGTTGCCGGAAGGGAGATTCAGGCGATCTCGGGAGAGGAGACGTTTGCCACCGAGGCCCGGCCCGAACTGGCCGCGATGCTCCCGGAGATTGCCGAGGGCCTGGCGAAGAAGGCCCAGGCGGATCAGGACCCCGCCCTGGCCGATCTGGCCGACGAGAGCCTGGCGCTGATCGAAAAGTACCTGCCGAGCTCCGCCCGCCCCCAGACGCGCCTCGAAGACATCGAGTCGTTGATCGCCTTGACGCGCCGCGAGATCGCCCGGGGAGACCGCCTCCGCGCGACCGTGGCCGAGATCCGCAAGGCAGCCGAGGAGGGCCGCACGCAGGAGGGTTATCAGCTGCGCCGCGGGCTGCTCAAGGAATATCCCGTGCTCGTCGACGACGCCAGCCTCGCGGAAGCGATCCAGTCCGTCTCGCAGGCCGAGCAGACGGTGGTTGAGCGGGTC
The DNA here is from genome assembly GCA_012744395.1 of Pirellulaceae bacterium. Classification (GTDB taxonomy): domain Bacteria; phylum Planctomycetota; class Planctomycetia; order Pirellulales; family Thermoguttaceae; genus JAAYCB01. Next base: position 15,611 of record JAAYCB010000124.1, on the reverse strand, counting down.
GACAGGCCCCAGGAGAGCCTGGCCGCCGAACCGGAATCGAAGCTGCTGGCGACGGTCGGGCTGGCGCGGCGGACCGTCGCTGCGCAAGTTTCCACGGCCGCCGGCCGGCTCGCCTTCGCCGTTGCCGGCGGCGCCGCCTACGGGGTCAACGCCGCCGATGGGAAGGTGTTGTGGCGAAGAGACATCGGCGTCGAGGCGAGCGTCCGCGCGGTCGGATGTCCGCCGACTCCAACCTCCGACCAGCCCGGCGCCGATCCGCTACTGGTCAGCCGCGGCCGCCAGGAAGTGCTCCGGGTCGCCGCCGCGACCGGGCTTGTCCGCTGGCGATTCCCGCTGGGCGAGCCGTTCGATGCCCACCCGATCGTCTTCGAGGACCAGGTGCTCGTCGCCACGCAGTCCGGGCGGCTGGTGTCGATCGACCTGGAGAGCGGCCGATCGTCCGGCTACGTGCAGCTTCCCCAGGCGCTGCGGGTCGGGCCGGCAGTCGACGCGCGGCGAGAAGCGCTCTACCAGGTCGGCGAGCATTCGAGCCTCTTCGTGCTCTCCTCGAAGGACGGCAGTTGCCGGCAGGTGGTCTACCTGGGCCACGATTCGGGCGCGGTGGTCGTGCCGCCCGTCCTCGTCGGCCGCTACCTGGCCGTGGCCGAGAACGACGGGGTGAATGATTCGCTGCTGAAGATCCTCGACCTTGAGCCGGCCCAAGGTTCGCCGGGCAAGCTGGTCCAGAGCGTGCGGCTCAAGGGGCACGTCCTCACGAGGCCGCTGGCCGACGGCCCGCGGCTGCTGGCGGCCACCGACGCCGGCGCGATCACGCTGCTGGAGCTGACCGGCAGCGAGAAGGGCGAGCCGATGGCCAAGATCGCCGATGGCCTGGTGGCGGACGAGGGAGCGGCGAAAATGGTCCGCTACTTGTTGATCGATGGGGGCCGGCTGTGGGTGGCCGACAGCCAGCTCACGCAGTACGACATCCGCGCCCTGCGGGGCCGCCTCCAGCCGCGTTGGATCGCCGCCTCGGGAAGCGTTTCGCTACAGCCTCCGATGGCGGGCGGAGAGGCCGTGGTGCACATTCGCCATCGCCAGGGGATGCCCGGCGTGACGATCTCGGCGGTCGACGTCGAGAGCGGCGCGCCGCGCTGGGAGACGACCCTGGCGGCGCCGCTGGCGGCGGCGCCGATCGCCGACGGCCAAGGGGGCCCGCTGGCAGCGGTCTCGTCCACCGGGGCCGTGTTCCAACTGCCCGCCTCGGCCTTCGCCGGCGATGGGCTGATCGATCAGCCGGTGGCCGCCTTGGCCACGGCCGAAATGAAGGAGCCGATTGCCGCGGCGCTGCCGATCGGCAAGGGGATGATCGCCATGGTCCCGGCCGGCGACCCTCTCGACATCCACGTTTTCCAGCCGGGCGGCGGAGCGGGCGGGTCGGCGCGGTTCCGGCGGATTCTGCTCACCGATCCGCTCAGCGGCCCCGCCGCAGCGTTTGCCGGCGGGGTGCTCGCTCCCTGCTCCAGCGGGCAGGTCTGCCTGATGAGCCCCCTGACCGGGGCCAAAATGGCCGAGCCCTTCCAGCCGCCGCTGGGGCCGGGACAGACCTTCCGCTGGTCGGCGCCGGTTCTGGTCGGCGATGCCGAGTTCCTGATCGCCAACGACCGCGGGGGGGTCTACCGCGTCGCCGTCAAAGACCAGCCGGCACGGCACTTAGCGCTGGCCGCCGAGGCGGCGATTGCCGATCCGATTGTCTCGCCGATCGCGGTTCTGGGCAACAAGGCCTATGCGGTCGACGCCGCCGATTCCCTGCTGGCGTTCGCGCTTCCCGGGCTGGCCACGGAGCCGCCGCGCCCCTTGGGGGCCAAGTGCGTTTACGGTCCGCTGGCCGCCGGCGAAGTGCTGATCCTCGCCACCGCTGACAACCTGTTGCATGTCATCGACCGGGAAGGCAAGGTGCGGGCCGACCGGCTCCCCTACGGCATTCCGACCGGTCCGCCGGTGGCCGACGGCGAGGATTGGATCTTCACCTCGGCAAGTGGCGTGATCTGGCGCGTCAACCCGGCCAGCGGCGAGCAGCGGGGCAAGCTGGAGACCGGCCTGGCGCTGGCGGCGGGCCCCCTGCTGGTGGGCGGACGCCTCGTCGCCGGAGGCCAGGACGGCAGCCTCCATGTCGTTGAGAAACCCTGACGCCTGGAGGCCGCGCGGCGGATCAGCAAGACCCCAATTCCAGTCCAATCACCTGGCGGATGAAATGGCGCTGCCCTCGCTTGGACAACCGACTCGGAACTTTCTTCCGCCGCGCCGCCGCTTGGCGCGCGGCTGGAGCCGGCCAGCCTGCCTCCTGCTGGCAGCGCTCTGGCTGGCCCCGGCGGCCGCCCAGACGCCGCTTTACGAGCAGCCCCCCTTCGATCGGATTACGCTCGACGCGGCCAACGACAACCTGGTGATCAACGTCCGCCCGATCGAGGCGTTTCCCGACCGCAAGCTGCCCGACGCGCTGCCCAAGAGCGGCAAGCTGGTGATCGAGCGGATTGACGAACCGGGGACGACGTACGAGCTGCTCTGGCGGGCGATCGTCAAGATCGAGTTGTTCGAGCACTTGATCCTCGACGAGGTGAACGGCCTGGTCGTAGCGGGCCAATTCGACCGGGCCTACGAGTATTTCCTTCACCTGGAGAATGAGAAGCCGGACCTGCCGGGTCTCCAGGAGGCCTACGAGAGCTACCTCTACGAAGAGGCCAAGGCGCTCCAGATTGCGGGCGACTACCAGGGGGCCCTGGCCCGGCTGCGGGAAATCTGCGACCGCAATCCGCAGCGGCCGGGATTGGACCGCGCGGTGGCCGCGGCCACGGACAAGCTCGTCGAACAGTCGGTGGCCGCGGACCAGCATTGGATCGCCCGCGAATATCTCGACCAGCTCGAGAAGCTCTATCCCCAGCAGCCGCTGATCGCCAGTTGGCGGGGGCGGCTCCAGGAAGCCGCCGGCGGGCAACTGGCCGCCGCGCGGAAGGCCCTCGAAGCCGACAAACCGCGGGAAGCGCAGGCGGCGCTCCGCCGCATGTCGGCGATCTGGCCGGACCTTGCCGGGGCCGACCAGGTCCGGCAGACAATTCTTCGCCGCTATCCGCGGTTCGTGGTCGGCGTCTTCGCGCCGGCCGCCGCGGCGTCCTCCGGCAGCCTCCACGATTGGGCCGCGCGGCGGACCGGGCGGCTCGTCGAGCGGACGCTGCTGGAGCTGGCCGGGCCGGGGACCGAGGGGGGCAAATACATCTGTCCAGTCGGGGAGATGAAAGCCGAGGACCTTGGCCGCCGACTGACGGTCGAATTGCGGAGCGATATCCGCTCGGCCGGCGGCGCGAACCTCACCGGCTACGATCTTGCCCGGCGGCTGCTGGCGATGGCCGACCCCGCCGCGCCGAGCTATTCGCAGATCTGGGCCGACCTCTGCGCCTCGGTCTCCGTCGCGAACGTCTATACCTGCCTCATCCAGCTCAACCGCCCGTTTGTTCTGCCCCAGGCGATGCTCCAGACGGCCGTGTACCCAAACGAGTCCGGCTCGGCGGAGTCTCTCCGGGCCAGCGCAATCGGCCCCTACTACCTGGAGTCATCGTCGGCCGACGAGGCGGTGTTTCTGGCGAATCCCTCCTATTTCGCCGGCGGTCCGGCGCGGGCCAAGGAGATCGTCGAGCGGCGGTTCCGTAGCGGGGCGGAAGAGATTCGCGCGCTGCGCCGCGGAGAGATCGACGTGATTGACCGGCTCAATCCCTGGGAGGTCGGCCCGGCGGGGGAGATTCCCGGGGCGGTAGTCCGCCGCTACGCCGTGCCGCTGGTGCACTGCCTGATTCCGAATCCCAAGCGGCCGCTCACGTCGCGCCGCGCGTTCCGCCGCGCGCTGGTCTACGGGATCAATCGCGAGGCGATCCTGGGGCTGTTGACCCGCGGGACGGAACTGCCCGGCTGCCGCGTGATCAGCGGTCCCTTCTCGGCGGGCGTGGAGATCGACGATCCGCTCGACTATGCCTACGAGGAATCGATCGATCCGCGGGGCTATGAGCCGCATCTGGCGATCACCCTGGCCGAGGTCGCCCGCAGGGAACTCGCCGAAGCGCGGAAGCAAGAGGGCGAGCCGGCAGGCGAGGCGTCCAAGACGGTGCTCGCCTACCAGGCGTCGGAAGCCGTGCGGTTGGCTGTCGCGGAGATCCGGCGGCAACTGAAGATCGTCGGCATCGAGCTGGAGCTGCGGGAGTTGGACGACGCGGTCCCCGAGCGGATTCCCGCGGACGTCGACCTGCTCTACGCCGAATTGGCGATGTGGGAGCCGATCGTCGACGCGGAGCGGCTGCTTGGCGAGCGCGGGCTGGCGGGCGAGGCCAGCCCTTACATGCGGCAGGCCCTGCTGCGGCTGCGGCAGTCCGTCGACTGGCCGACCGTGGGGCGGCAATTGCGGGAGATTCACCGGATCGCCCACGCCGAGGCCAGTATTATTCCGCTCTGGCAGATGACCGATCACTTCGCCCACACCGATCGGCTGGAGGGGATCGGCCCGTCGCCGGTCACGCTTTACCAGGACATCGAGAATTGGCAGATTCGCCCTCCGTCGCCCCCCGGCAAGCCATGACGCATTCACTCCAACACTCCCTGCGCCGCGCGGCCGCCGTCCTGGCGCTGGCCGCCGCCTGCGCGCTGAGCGCGCCCGCCGCCGCGCGGGCCCAGGCGGTCTGGGAGTTGACCCCATACCGGATCCAGGTCTACCTGGCCGCCGGCGCCGCGCCCGAGCTGACCGGGCGGGTCCTCGACGACCTGGCGGCCGGGCTGGTCGATCGGGCCGAGCTGGTCGTCGGCGCCGCCTGGGAGATGCGGGTGGCGGCCGCGCCGGACCTCTTGCAGCGTCAAATGCTTGGCGGTTTGAACAAGATCCAGGTCGAGGCCTTGCCCGCCGAGGCGCTCGCATCCGACAAGGTGATCCTGCTGTGGATCGCGCCCGAGTGGGCCGGCTACCGGGTGGCCGCCCGCGAGCTGGACGTGGCCACGCGGACGTTTTCCCCGGCAGTCGATCAATTGGCGACGGCGGCGGTGCTGCTGCCGGGCACGCTGTTTGCCGCGGCGCGCGAAGCATTTGCGCCGCTGGCTTCGATCGAATCGGAAGACGGCGGCAAAGTCCGCCTGCGGCTCCGCGCCGGCCGTCTTCCCCCGCGCGATCCCGCCTTCCTCTCGGTTGCCGCGGGCGACGTCTTCCGGCCGATCATCCGCTACGACGACCGCGACGGCAATCCGAAGCGGATCCTCCGCCTTCCCTGGACCTACTTCGCCGTTGAGCAGGTCGACCAGGCCGAACTGACGTGCCAGATGTATTCGGGGTTGCGCACGGCACTGGCGGGCAGACGCCGCGGGCGGGTGCATCAGCTTGCGCTTGCCGTCAAGCCGCCCAGCGAATCGACCCGGCTGGTCGTGCGCGCGCGGACGGGGTCGAAACGGCCGCTCTGCGGTTACGACATCTATCTCCAGAAGCCCGGCCAGACCGCCGGCGTCTGGTTCGGCCGCACCGGCCTGGACGGATCGATCGTCATTCCGCCGGGGGAAGAGCCGCTGATGATTCTCTACGTTCGCAACGGCGGCCAGTTGCTGGCCCGGTTGCCCCTGGTTCCAGGACTGGAGCAGGAGGCCGAGGCGGTCGTGATGGACGACGACCAGCGCTTGGCCGCCGAGAGTGCGGTGATGGCGGCCCAGGAGGAACTGGTCGACCTGATCACGCGCCGCGCCGTGCTGGCCGCGCAAATCCGCGGCGCCGTCAGAGCCGGCGACTTCAAATCCGCCGATCGAATGCTCGTCGACCTGTTTGCCCTGCGGACCCGCGACCAGTTCACAACCCAGCTCGCCGCGCAGCGGCAGCGACTCTACTCGGAAGATCCAATCATTCAGCAGCAGGTCGACAAGATGTTCGAAGAGACCCGCAGGCTGGTGGTCCAGTATCTCGATCCGAACGAGATCGACAAGGTCTCGGCGGAAGTCCGCGAGGCGAAGGCCGCGGAGGCGAACGCGGGAACGTAGCGCGAAGTCTCCAGGTGGATGCCTCTCCGGCGGCTCACTGGATGGCCGCCAGAACGCTCCAGGCGACCGCCAGCAGCCCGATCAATCCCAGCGGCAGGAGGACGAACAGAACCAGCGGGCCCCAGATGGACGGCGGCCGCGGGCCGGGATTGCCCGGCGGCGCGATCAAGTGGCCGGGCGCGCCGGCGGCGGATGCCGGAGGGGCGTCGCAATCGCCGGGCGCCGGGTCCTCCGTACGAAAGCCATTTGCCGCGGCCGAGCCGTCGCGGCGCCCGGCGGCAATCGGCGGCGCGGGCAGGCTGTGCTCGGCGGGCAGCCAGGGCCTGAGGCGCGCGATCACGTCCTTTGCCGAAGGCACCCGGTCGGCCGGGTCCTTGGCCATCATGTCGGCGATGACTTGAATGAACGACGGGTCGAGGTCTTTGTTCAGGCGGCCCGGATCGAGCGGCTGCCATTCGCAGTGGGCCTTGACCTTGTCGCTTGTCGAGCCGGTGGGAAAGGGGACCTTGCCGGTCACGGCGTAATACAGCGTGCACCCCAAGGAATAGACGTCCCAGGCCGGCGTCGGATCGCGCGGCGACTGGATGTGGTCGGGTGAGAGGTAGTCGGCGGTCCCCGCGATCTTGCCGTAGCGCGGATCGCTCTCCAGGTCGCCTTCGAGCGGGCCGGCCAGGCCCAGGTCGGAGAGCTTGGCGGTGCCCTCGGGGGTCACGAGCACGTTGCCGGGCTTCACGTCGCGGTGGATCAGCCCGCGCTCGTGGGCGTGCTGAAGCCCCGCGGCGACCTGGGAAATGATCCCCGCGGCGGTGGGCATGTCCAGGTGGCCGTGCTTGCGGACCATCTTGCGGAGATCCTGGCCGGGCACGTATTCGGTGACGAGGAAATGGACGTTGCCATCCTGGCCCGCGTCGTACGCCCGGACCAGGTTGGGATGGTCGAGCCGGGCGAGGGTCTTCATTTCGCGGGTGAAATTGGCGACCGCCTCCGGGGTGGACGTCTCGCGCGGGAGGACCTTGATCGCCACTTCCCGCCCGAGCACGGAGTGCTCTCCCTTGAAGACCTGCCCCATCCCTCCGCGCCCGAGCGAATCGACGATCCGGTACAGCCCGAGTGTGAACTTCGTCCGGCCCTGCTGGAGTTGGATCACCTGCCAAGCGTTCAGGTAGCCAAGTCCGACCAGGGCGTCGGCCAGCCGCTGCTCGATCGTTCGCTTGTCGTTTTCCAGCGTTTCGCCGGCGCGCTCGATTTCCGCCCGGGCCTCGTCAAGCTGGTCCTGATCGACCAGCCCGCTGGCCAGCGCGCACAACACGAACGGTGAGTTTTGGTTGTCCAGGGAGAAGTCCAACGATCGGCCTCGGTGCTTTGCCCAACCTCAATTCTCTTCCGGGCGGCCGCCCGCGCCAAGCCGGCTTGCCCACCGCGGGCGTCGCCGCGAGACGGCCCGCCGCGGGCGGCCCGCGGCCGCCGCGCAGTCAACCGCCCGCCAGGCCGCTCATCGGTTATACTATCTTTGCCGGCCGTTGCGCGCCTCGGGCAACCCAAAGTGCCGACGGGCCGGGCGAACGCTGCCGTTTCTTTCGGGGACAACGAGAGCCGACGGATTCTCTGCACCATGCCGCGCGTTCTGATCGTCAACATGCCGCTGTTCAGCCTCCGCTGGCCGAACTTGGGCCCCAGCCTGTTGAAGGCCCAGCTTTTGCGGCGCGGAATTGCCTGCCAGATCGCCTATTTCAACTACGACCTGGCGGAAATCCTCGGCGAGGATCGCTACACGTGGCTGGCCGATTCGTTTGCCTTCGTGCTCGGCGGCGAACGGCTCTTCGCCCGGCACTACTTCGGCGATCGCCTGCCGGGCGACGAGGCGTTTTTCAACGACGTCCTGCTGGCGGCCGATCCCGGCTTGACTTCCGTTGACCGGCGGGACTACGAGGCGGCCGCCGCGGTCGTCGACCCGTTCCTGGAACGTTGCGCGGCGCGCGACTGGTCGCAATACGCCGTGGTCGGCTTCGCGGCGTCGTTCCAACAGACGATGGCGTCGATCTGCCTGGCTCGGCGGATCAAGTCGGTCGCGCCCGACGTGCGGATCGTCTTCGGCGGGGCGGCCTGCGAGGGGTCGATGGGGATCGAGTTGATCGGCCGATTTCCCGAGATCGACTACGTCTGCGTGGGCGAGGCCGACGCGGCCTTTCCGCGGCTTGTCGAGCAGATCCTCGGCGGCGGCGGCGATCTGCCGGCCGGGGTTTTCGGCCGCGAGTCGGTCCGCGGCGGCGCCCGCCCCGCCGCGCCGGACCCCTGCACGTTTCTCACCCGCGATCTCGACGCCCTGGCCTATCCAGACTTCGACGACTATTTCGAGCGCCGCGCCGACTCGCCGCTGCGCGAGGAGGTGGACCCGCTCCTGTTCTTCGAGACGTCCCGCGGCTGCTGGTGGGGCCAGAAGCACCACTGCGCTTTCTGCGGGCTGAACGGCAGCACGCTGAGCTATCGCAGCAAGACGCCCCGCCGCGCGGTCGACGAACTCCGCTACCTGGTCGAACGCCATGGCCTCCACCGGGCGTGTTCCTCCGACAACATCCTCGACCACCGCTACTTCGAGACGTTCCTGCCCCTGCTCCGCGATGAAGACCTCGACCTGGCGTTCGTGTTTGAAATGAAGACGAACCTGGCCCGCCGGCAGATCGAATTGCTCCTGGAGGCCGGCATGGGGGCTGCCCAACTGGGCATCGAGACGTTCATCACGCCCGTGCTCAAGCTGATCGGCAAGGGCGCCACGGCACTGCAAAACTTGCAGACCCTCAAGTGGCTCTCCGAGCCGGGCATCGAGGTCAAATGGAACGTCCTCCACGGGTTCCCGAATGAGAACCCGGAGGATTACGCCGGGCTGGCCGACCTGGTCCCCTCGCTGGTCCACCTGGCGCCGCCGATGGCCGTCGGGCGGGTACGGATGGATCGTTTCTCCCCCTATTTCGAGGCGCCGGAGCGCTGGGGCATGGTCAACAAACGCCCGGCGCGGCCCTTTCGTTACGTCTATCCGTTTCCCGAGGAGTCACTCGCGCGCCTGGCCTACTACTTCGAGTTCGACTACGCCGACGGCCGCAATCCGCTCGACTACGCCGCGCCGGCGCTGGCCGAAATCGAACGCTGGCAGAACCTGGCGGGGAGTGTCACGCTGCGCAGCTTCGATCGGGGAGACGGCGTGACGATTGTGACCGACACGCGGCCCTGTGCGACCGAGTTCCAGCGCCGGTTGTCCGGATGGCGGCGAGGACTCTACGCATACTGCGACACGGGCCGCGCGCTGAAGACGATTCTCCGCAGCGCCGCTGAGTGGAGCGGAGACCGGGTCGAGCCCGAGGACGTTCGCCGGCAGCTCGATTCCTGGGTCTCCGAGCGGATCATGGTGCAGTTGGACGGCCGCTACCTGAACCTGGCGCTGCGAATGACGGAGGACTGACCAGGGCGGAGAAAAATTCGGCCGTATCCAGCTCCCGGGACGGCTGAATACGGCCAGCATGTCTCGCCCCCGTGCGCCCCGTTGTGAAACGGGCTGGATGCGCCGGGGGGGGAGGAGACAGCTACCCATAGTCTAGCAGCGCGGAACCGCCCGCCCACCCCCTGAATGCGGGGGCTGCAAGGGCGTTCCAGGGTTTTTTGGCTGTGGATCACACCGGCCCGCGGGCTTCCGTTCAAGCAGACCTCCCGACGCCGCAAGCTCCGCAGTCGCTCCGAAAGGAATGCCGAGCGCGAACTCGATTGGTCGCTCCCGGCGCCCTGGTGCCTGTGTTCCCTGGGGAAGCACGAGTTGACGGCGGCAGGGTGGCGCCTTTGCGACGTGCACCTTTGCGACTTCTGCAGGTTTGAGGAACAGCCGGTTCAGTCGATATCCGACTCGGGCAGCGGAGGGCGCTTGGGCGGAGGAGGAGGCTTGGGCGGTTTCTGGCCCGGCAGGGTGGGCGGCTTGGGCTTCGGAATCGGCTTGGGGCCGAACCGGATCAGGTTGGTTGTCAGGTCTTCCGTATACTCCGCGCTGGTCGTCTGGGCCTTCCAGCCGGCGAGCAGGTCCCGGTCGGAGCACAACTTGCGGGCTTCGATGTAGACCTCGAAACTGTCGGGCCAGACAAGGAACTGCGCATAGTAGCGGTTCTTGTCGATCTGGCGGATTCGCCGTTGGAACTTCGACCGTCCTCCGCGGAGTGTTTCCGCGGTTTCTCCGCCGTCCTTCTTGCGTTGGAACACCAGCTTGGGATTGCGGCCCGCGGCCGTCAGTTTAAGCTCGAAATTGTCGTCGCCGAGGGCCGCGCCGCGGTGGAACTCGGCAATCAGAATCTCCTTGTCGACCCCAATATCCGGGTTGAACACCAGGTTGCGGCGTTTGCCGATGGCCTCGATCTTCTTGAGTGCCGCCTGCTGCAAGCTGAGGTTGTCGACAAGAGAGACGCGGCCTTCCCGGCAGAGAATCGGAATCGGCACGGCGCCTTCCGGGGCGGAACGCGGGTTGGGCAGCGTGATGATCGTTGAAGCCCGGTAGCCGCCGGCCGGAGCATCGGCAAGCTTCGACTTGAGCTTGGCGAGAAGCTCCTGGGCGGCGTTCAACTCGGCCTCCGCCTTTTCCGCTTCCTGCTTCTGTTCCTCCAGGCGGCGTCGGGCTTCTTCCTGGCGCTTGCGGAGTTCGAGCATTTCCAGGTCGACCTTTTCCTTGCCCTCGAGCAACACGGCCAGGCTTGCCTCCAGGTTTTCGATGTTGTGGAGCAGGACCCGCAGGTCGATGCGATCCGCCTTCTTGAAGACCTCCAGACGCTTCTCGAGTTCGACTCGCTGCCGCATCAACTCGATGCGTTTTGCCAGGGCCTGCTCGTAGACCTCGGGGCGAACGCTGTCCGTCTTGGCGATCCGCTGCACGGCCTCGCTCACCCCGAGTTGCATGACCGTGACCAGAATCACCAGAATCCCCACCACGTTCGTCAACGTGTCGAGCAGGGAATCGAGACTCGCTCCGCTTTCTTTCTTGTTGCGTCGCATGCGGATCCGGCGTCACTTCTTCTGGAGTTGGCTGAAGACGCTGAGATCGATCCGGCCTTGGCCGATCACCGGCAGTTTTCCGGCCCGGACGTAGTGCGACCGGGCCATGTCGTGGGCGGCGAAATAGGTCTCCAGGGCGTCTTCGCGGACGAGAAAGATCACGATGCCCTTGGATTGCCTGGCAATACGGTCGAGCAGCGCCGCGAAGGACTCGTCGGCGGCCATGTCCGCCGTTCGCAGGCGGCGCGGCGGATTGTCTTCCAGGAACACCAGGCCGGCGGCCGTGCATTCCACGAAAGTCGGCTCCAGATCGATTCCGCTTCCGCTCGGTTGGATGATCACCTTCGATTCTTCCGCGTCGCCAAGTTCGGCAACCTTCGGCTGGAGTCTGGCAATTTCCTCGTTGACCTGCGCCAGTTCCTTCTGCATCGCCTCCATCCGCTTCGTGTGCCTCTCCTCGTCGACCGGGGGGATGTCCGGAATCTCTGCCGGGGCTTCTCTCGCATCCTGGAGGGCGGCAATCTGACGTTCCAACTCCTCGCGGCGCAGGTTGGCCTTCATGAGTGCCTCGTCCACACCCGCCGCTGCCTCTTTGAGCTGCTCCTCAAGCTTCCGCAGCAGCAGCTGTTCCTGCTGGATCTGGTCCTCGACCTTCTTGTAGCGTTCCGCGCTGTAGACGACCTCGTTGTCCATCTGTCCGAGGGCCATCGCCGTGAGCATCAGCGTGAGCGTGCCGATTACGCACGCCAGAATGCTCATGAACGGGAACAGCGAAACGGTAATCGATTTCTTCCGGCGGCGAGCCATGGGCCTCGTCTCCTACTTCCTGCGAGAGAACCAACGGCGACGGGGCGGAGCCTGGAGAACCACCTGTTTCTCCCCCAGGTCGGCGAGCACGCGATTGAGCCCTTCGAGCCCCTGGCGCAGGGCCGTGCAGTAGCTCTGAAGCGATTCGGCCGATTGGCTCATCGAACCCGCGGCCTTCTGGTGCACGGCTTCCGTCTTCTCTGCCAATTGAACGAGCATTCGTTGCAGCGTCGCGGTCAGTCCATCGAGATCCCTGACCTGCTCGGCGTTCTCCTGCTGCTGCTTGAGCATCTCCTTGTTGATCGCTCCCCAACCCTGGACCACCTGGGCCGTCATTCTCGAGCCGAGGGCGTCGAGTTTCTCGTGCCATGCCTTGAATTCGGCCTGGTAGGGAGCCATCGCGGCGTGGATCGCCTGCCGCACATCCCCCGGAGCATTGATTCCACCGGCGTCTTCTCCGGGCTCGTGCCCGTCGTTGAGTCGCTTGAGCAGATTCTCGTTGCAGTACTCGTCGACCGAGTTGAGCATGTCCTCTTCGGCCTTCTGGAGCGAGCTGGTCGGGAACATCACGAACATGCTCATCACCAGGGCGATCAACGTCGTATCGAAGGCGGTGGCAAGTCCGCTCGTCACGCTGTTGAGCGACTCCTTCACGTGGGCGATGTCGCCGGACATGTCGATCCCCGAAACTGCGGCGCTGATGCCGATCACGGTGCCGACGAAGCCGAGGATCGGAATCGCCCAGATGAACACGTTGAGAATCGTGTAACTCGACTGGACGGCGTTGGCATCGATGTCGGATTGCGAATTCAGCACCTCCGCAACTTCGGGATTGCTGTTGCGGACGCGGAAATGCTCCAGACCGCGAAGCACGCGACTGACCAGGAAGCTATCGTCGGGGCCGAGCGGCAGTTGGCGGGCATGGTCGAGAAATCGTCCCACCGACTCCTGGGTGATGTCCGCCGACAACTCGTTGGGCAGAAGGTCGAACAACATCGAGTCCTTCTGGCGCTTGATCTTCTTCCACTTGAGAAACAGGATCACCATCGACCAGGCGAACAGAAAGACCTCGGCGATGGGGACCCAGCCCCGTTCCAGGAACAACGCTCCGATGAAGATGCCGGCCATCTTCAGGGGGATCATCAGCACGAGGAAGCCGGCCGCAAGCCCGAGCCCGATCGCGCCGCTCAAGAGCAGATTCACGTCGGTCCGATCCGACGAACCACCGGAGGAGGCGTTCTGGCGTGACTCGGCGGGACGCCTCTTCGGCGGCGTTCGGTTCACACGGTCGGACACGCTTCGCGTGTCAATTCCGGGGAACGCCTGGGACTCCTCGGCCGGGACTTCCGGTTCGGGGCCCTCGGGCACGGTGAAGGAGTGCTTGCAGTAGGGGCAGCGCGCCTTGCGCCCGGCCGCATCGGATGGAATCTTGAGCTGCTTGTGGCATGCGGGGCAGTCGAACGGGAAGTACATCGGGGCTCCTCGGAAGTTCCTGTCCAGATCGCTGGGAATGCAGGGCTGTCGACCTGTTGTCGCGGCTGACATCCTGGAAGCCTTGCGCAACGGCCCCGCTGTCTCCAGAATACCCTCTATAGTGGAGATTTTCAGCAAGTGCCACCCTACGCCATTGACCGTAGCGAACCGTGGCAGTCGCTGATCATCGTGCCGCCGCGGAGGAAGATTCCGCCGACCTCGCCCGAGCCGCCCCCCCCGCCCGGCGGGTCAGCTCTGGAGGCCGTCGTCGGCGGAGTTGACCAGGGAATTGCGTTCGATCAGCGAATGGGTGGCGCTGGCCGAGATGCCGGAATCGGCATTCTTCAGCCGGTTGCCGCCGTGATCCGCGTGCCGCCGGCCTCGATGCCGCTCGAGGGCCAGATGAGGTTCCTCGTTCGCTGCCGTTCTGCGGCGCTACTTGGATCGCCTTCGCACGTCTTCCTTGATCCGCTGGATGTGCCCGCGGCCGAGGCCCTTGACTTCGCAGCCGAGTTCGAAATAGCGCTGGACATCGCTGTCGGAGAGGATTCCATAGCAGTCGATCACGGCCAGCGGCTGGCCCGCCCAGCCGACGAGATCAGCCGGATCGAGCTTCCGATAGGCCTCGTGGGGGACCGCCAGAACGAGCGCCTCGACGCCCTTCAGGGCGGCGGCCAGGTCCTTCTCGACGCGGAGATTGGCCAGGACCGCCTGGTTGCGGAAGAACCTTGCCCAGGACATGCCGGGCGCGGGATACGTATCCTGGCTCTCCAGTTCATACCAGTGTTCCACGTACGGGTCGTGGACGCGGATCTCGGCCCCCATCTCCGCCAGCTTGCGGACGACGATCTCGGAACCGCTGTATCGGGTGTCGCCCACATCCTGGCGGTAGCTTGCCCCGCATAGCAGCACGTCGGCGCCGGCAATGTAGCGGCCCATGTTGCGGAGGGCGTCGCGGACGAGTTCGGCGACGTGCAGCGCCCGCGTGTCGTTGACGTCCACCGCCGTGGGGCTGATCCTGAACACGTCGTTGCCGTCCTCGAACCCGAGAATGTGCTTGTAAGCCCAGTAGCCCAAGCCGGCGTCCTTCGGCAGGCAGTAGCCGCCGATCCCCGGGCCCGGAAAGATGATGTTCGAGTGTGTCGGCCGGACTCGGATCGCCTCGATCACCTTGATCAAGTCGACCCCGTTGCGCTCGGCGAACAGGCTCCATTCATTGAGGAACGCGAGGATCGTCGCGCGGTAAGAATTCTCGACGATCTTGGTCGTTTCGGATTCGATCGGGCGGTCCAGGACGGTCAGCGGGTATTTGTCGGTGTTGATCACTTCCCGCAAAAACTTCTCGACCCGCTGGCGGGCCTCGGCGGTGCAGCCGGCGCAGACCCGCCAGAAGTCGCGAATCGAGGAGACGTAGTCGCGCCCCGGCATGACGCGCTCAAAGCTGTGGGCCAGCAGCGGATCGTGTTCAATTTTGCGGGCGGCGAACGCCTTCTTCATGATCGGCCAGGCGACGAACTCCGTCGTGCCCGGGGCGACGGTGGTTTCGATCAGGACCAGGCAGTCGGGCTGGATCTTCTCGCCAATCGTCCGCACCGTGGCTTCCAAGGCGCTCATTTCCGCCTCGCCGGTCCGCATGTTGCCCAGTTCGTGTTTCGTATAGTCGCACTGGACGTCAACCACCACCACGTCGGCCAGCGCGAGGCAATCGTTGTTGAACGTCGCCGTGAGAGTCTGCTTTTCGAGCACGCAACGGGCGATCATCGGATCGACTTCCGGGTCTTCCGCCTTGACCGGCGAGAGCCCGCGCTGCAACAGCGGGATCTTCCAGTAGCTTCGCGTACTCGGCCGCTGGCAGCCAATCACGAACTTCGTGGGTCGGCCGGTCTGGCGATCCACCGTGTCGGCGATGATTGCCGCCATCACCGCGCCGACAAATCCCACGCCCACGACAACGACGATCTCCTGTCCCTCCTGGCGGGCTTGGGCCGCGAGCTTCTCCAGACGGGCCATTTCCGCGGGATAATCGGCCGCCTCCGGAATTGGGAACTGCTCACCTGACGGACTGACCGAATACGCGGCCATTGAGTTTCTCCAGGGGATCTGTAACGATTGGCCGGATCGTGCCACCGGCCCGAGAATCAAACACGGCTTCCAGCGCCCGCGCCACCGCCTCGCGCAGACGGGCTGTCCTGCAAACTATACATCAGCATCCGCCGGGCGGCAAAGCTAGCCGAGGCGGGATTCGAACCCGCACGGGCCTATCGGCCCACGGGATTTTAAGT
>JAAYCB010000123.1 GCA_012744395.1 Pirellulaceae bacterium | reverse complement strand
GATCCGCCGGGCGAGCCGGCGGGATTTTGGGAGAGGTTGAGGCGGTGATGTAGTCGGAAACCGAACGATCCGCCGGGCAAGCCGGCGGGATTTTGAGGTGAATGATCCGCCGGGAACTCGCCCATGCCGGCGTTTTGGCAGAGGACGCTTCGTTTTCGGCGCGGCTGCTGGCGTGGGTGGAGGTAGTCTGACCATGCATTCAGTACAGGCCAGAATTATGGCTTGAGGCGGCAGTAGCTGCCCGGCAAACAGAAAAAGTCCGATGAATTCTCGGGGGGGCTTGATAAGCCAACTCCGTCTGGTCTAAATGATGATCAGCGGCTGGTCGCCGTGGGGTTCCGGCGGGCATGGCGAGAGTGAGAACACGCGTGAACGGTTACCCGAATCCAGATCGTCACCTCCTTGAGGAGGCATCCATGAAGCCTCGATTTGCCGTTGCCCTGTTGGCGTTGATTCTGGCGCTCGCCGCCGGTGGGAATCTCCAGCCGTGTCTGAAGGCCGCACCGCCGGAGGCGGGCGCGTATTCGGCCGCGGACCACAAGGTGGCGGAGTTCCGCGATCAGATGGTCTCGATGCGCGACGGCGTCCGGCTGGCGGTCGACATCTTCCGGCCCGAGGGTGAAGGCCGGTTTCCCGTCGTCCTGAATTCGACGCCCTACAACAAGGACGGCGGGGCCGGCCGGGCCAGGTGGCTGGCCGCGCGGGGATACGTCGCGGTCAACGCCGACGTCCGCGGCCGGTTCAAGTCCGAGGGGGCGTGGGACCCATTCAACCGGCAGCACAAGTCCGATGGTTACGACCTGGTCGAGTGGCTGGGCAGCCAACCGTGGTCGACCGGCAAGGTGGGGACCTGGGGGCTCTCGTACATGGGCTGGACCCAATGGTGGACGGCCTCCCAGGCGCCGCCGTCGCTGGTGGCGATCGTGCCGGAAGTGGCCCCGCCCGACCAGTTCCGGAATCTGCCTTATCAGGAGGGCATCCTGGTTTCGGTGATGCTGGACTGGGCGTGCACCAATCAGGGCAGCGGGAACATCGTGGTTGGCTCGGGCGGCTATGGCGGATTTCCCGCCACGCGGTATGAAGACATGATGCACACGCCGTACATCGATCTGCTCAACTACCGCAAGGTGAACAAGGGGAGCCCCTGGTTCGAGACGTGGATCCGGGACAACCTGTCGACGTCGGAATATTGGAGGGGCATCGCGTACCAGACCAAGGAGAGCTACGAGAAGATCAACGTGCCCTCGCTGGCCGTTTCCGGCTGGTTCGACGCGGACTTCAGCGGCACTCCGATGAACTATCTCGGGATGAAACAGTACGGCGCGACTGCCGAGGCCCGGCGTCCGCGGATGGTCATCGGTCCCTGGTCGCACACGGGCCGCGGCCGCAGCCTGTTGCGGTTCGACTACGGCGAGACGGCGGCAATCGACTGGGACGGGTACATTTGCCGGTGGTTCGATTATCACCTCAAGGGCGTCGAAAACGGCGTGCTCGACGACCCGCCCGTCCACCTGTTCATCATGGGGCGCAACCGGTGGCGGTCAGCGAGCGACTGGCCCCTGCCCGAGACGAAATGGACCAGGTTCTACTTCCACAGCGGCGGCAAGGCCAACTCGTCGGCTGGCGACGGCACGCTGAGCACGGCACCGCCGGGCAACGAGCCGCCGGACCGTTACACGTACGATCCACTGCACCCGACGCCATCGATGTTCAAGGGACCTCATATTGAAGGGCCCGTCGACTCGCGGGAGTGTTCCGTCCGCGAGGATGTGCTGGTCTACAGCACGCCGCCGCTGGAGGAGGAGATCGAGGTGACCGGCCCGATCACCGCGAAGCTCTACGGGGCCACCTCCGCCCACGATACCGACTGGATGGTCCGGCTGATCGACATCTGGCCCGACGGCTACGAGGCCCTGCTTTGCGAGGGCGTGCTCCGGGCCCGCTGCCGCGATCCGGAGCGCGGCGGCGCGTTCACGTCGACCCGGCTGAGCCTGATCGAGCCCGATAAGGTCTACGAGTACCTGATCGAATTCTGGCGGGCGACCGGGAACGTTTTCTTGAAGGGGCACCGCATGCGGATCGAGGTTTCCAGCAGCTACTACCCCTATTATCTAAGGAACCTCAACACCGGCGCCGACAATGTCGGCCTGGAGACGTCGCACGCCGTTGCCAGGCAAACGATCTACCACGATGCCGAGCGGCCTTCGCACGTGGTCTTGCCGGTGATGCCGAATCCGGGCGGCCAGGGACACGATCAGACCCCACGATAGAACGTGGGCGACGATTCGGGCGAAATGCGCAACCTCGTCCACCCCTTCTTTCGGCGGCGACGTCCCCAGCCAGATATCACTCGCCGGGGTGGGGCGTTGCCAGCCAGGCGGTGAACCGGCTGCGCCGGATCGGCCGCGTCATCCACGACGTATCGGGTTCGGGCAGCTCGATTGCCTGGCGGACGGTGAGCCAGCCCCGGGCGAGGGGCATCGCCTGGCGTCTGCCCTGGATGGTGATCCATTGGAAGCGTCGTTCCGCCTCGCAGCGGCGGGCGATCTCCAGGGCGATGCGGACGTCGTCGGCCACGTAGTCGAGGACCTCCTGGTGGCGGCCTTCCGCCCAAAGCCTTGGCGCGAGGAAGCCGGACATGCCTTGGGGCTTGCCGGGAATCCGCAGCGCCTTGGCCGCATTGTCGAGCGCTACCGGATAGCCGCGGTTGCAGAATACGTGAAACATCATGTCGACGTGGGCGAGGGCCAATTCGCGGCACGCGGCCAGGTCCCCGGACTCCTCGGCGAGGACTTCGAAGTCGAAGCCGAGGCCGTTCCAGGTGAGAATCGTGTACCCTTCGGCCGTCAGCGCGGCCAGCCGATCGACCAGTTGCCGGGCTTCGGCCCGAGACATCCGCGCGGCCGGGGCGCCGTCGGGATTCTTGCCATGCCAGACCGCGGCCTGTTCGGCGTCGGAGGCGAGCGCCGCCGCGCAGGTGATCCCCAGGGGGCGGAACGACCGCCAGTCGCCGCGAAAGTTGGCGATGTGGGCGGCCGTCTCGATATCGAAGGCGACGTACTTTCGTATCATGCGGGCGATCCGTGCCTCAACGCCGCTCGCCGAGCGGCGCCGCGGCGAGGACATGGTAGGTCGGCCCCTCGGGCGCCAGTTCGCTGGCGAAGACGGTTACGTGGTCCACATTTGTCCGGCCGACCTGGAGGTCGGCGTGTTCGTTCAAGAGCGCCGTCAATTCGGCGAGTTCGCGACTCGGCCGCTTGACGCGTCCGATCGTCAGGTGCGGCTTGAAACTCCGCGATTCGGCTGGGTAGCCGATCTTCTTCAGCGCACGATCGATCTGGTCTTGAAGTGCGATCAGGCGGTCGGCCCCTTCGGTCACTCCGAGCCAGACGGTTCTCGGCCGTTGGAGCGTTGGGAACGCGCCGGTCCCGGCGACGGTGCAATCGAACGCCGCCGCGGTGGACGCCGCGGCCTGGACCGCCCGGCCGACCTCAGCGATGTCGCGGATATCGACGTCGCCGAGGAACTTGAGCGTGAGGTGCAAGTGGTCGGCAACGACCCACTTGACGCCCGCCCGGCAGGCGGAGAGGCGGCCGACCAGGTCGGCCGCCGCGCGGCGGACCTGCGGGTCGATCTCGACGGCGATAAACGTTCGAACCTGTTGCTTCATGATCGACAGGCCAACGGGCCTTAGAAGGAGAGCATCCGCCGGTAGTCTTCCATCCGCCGGTCGAGGTCGTCGCGGGTGATGTTGATCAGCCGGTCGAGGCTGAAATCCTCGACGGTGAAACTTGCCACGAGGATTCCGTAGGCCATGGCGGTCTTGAGCGTCTCCGGCTCGAAGTTATCCTGTTCGGCCAGATAGCCCATCATGCCGCCGGCAAAACTGTCGCCGGCCCCGGTCGGATCGACGACGCGTTCGGTCGGGAAGGCCGGCAGGACGTAGGTTTCGTGTCTGCTGAAAAACATCGCGCCGTGCTCGCCCTTCTTGATGACGACGAACCGCGGGCCCATCTGGCGGACCTTGTTGCCGGCTCGGACGAGGTTCTCGTCGCCCGTCAGCAGCCGGGCCTCGCTGTCGTTGAGGACCAGCCCGTCGATCTGCTGGAGTAGCTCGTCGAGCTGTTTGCGTTCGGTCTGGATCCAAAGGTCCATCGTATCGGCCACACGGAGCGTTGCTCCGGTGGATTGTTCGAGGGCCTTGCGTTGGGTTTCCGTCGAACCGTTGGCGAGGAAGAGGAACGGCGCCCGGCGGCACTCTTCCGGCAGCTTGGGATCGAAGCCGGCGAGCGTGTTGAGTTGCACGTCGACCGTTTCGCGATCATTCATATTCTCCATGTAGCGGCCGCGCCAGCGGAAGGTTTTTCCCTCGGGTTCGCACTGGAGCCCCTCCACGTTGACGCCGCGCGACTGGAGAAGCCGCGTGTGCTCGGCGGGCCAGTCACCGCCGACGACGCCAACGAGGCGGACGGGAGTGAAAAAACTCGCGGCGCAGGAGAAATAGACGGCCGATCCGCCGAGAATGTTCTCTCTTGTCTCCTCGGGAGTCTCAATACTATCCAGAGCCACGGATCCTACGACAACCAGAGGCATCTCGGGACTTCCTTTCTTGCCAAGAGCAGGACCGATCGATAATCGGAGGGAAACCGTGAAACTTGCCCGTCCCGGCGGTTCTCCTCAAGCGACGTCGACAACGGAATCGGTGTCATTATCGGCCACCTGGGGCGAGTTACAAGTCGGGGAGTGTCTCGCGGGGGGGCGAGAGGGGGGCGGACGAGGGGCATCCCGGGACACGTGGCAACGGACGCAGCCCGAGGGGAGAGGCAGTCGGGGGCTCGCTCCAACAGTGTCCCGGATGCGACAACGATGTCATCCGATTGACAACAGAGTGGTCCCGGCCGGCTCCACTCCGGGAGAGGGACAATCGCCATAATTCCTTGGGGTTTCGGTTTTTTGAGCCCTGCTGCTCGGGGCGTTGGCACGCGATGTGCAGTAGAAGTGGCAGCTTCGTCTCGGGAGGGCGTCTTGGCCAACCCGACAGACCCACCGACTTGTGCGGGCATGGAAAAAGGGAGGGCCCCATGAGGTATCTGCTGTTCACATCCGCCGCTGTAGGGTTGACGGTGTGGTTGGCCGCCGCGCCCGAATCCGTTTCGGCCGCCGGCCCGGACCGCGGGTTCCAGATCGTCAACAACAACTACAACTACAATTTCAGCTATCGGGACGGCGGCCGCTACGGCCCGCCATACGGGCGTGCTTATGCTCCCCGTTACGATCACCGCTACCGTCCGTACGCTGGCGAATCGCACGACGCGGCGGTAAACCGAATCAAGGCCACCCACTCCCGCTTCCGCCAGCATACGCACCCGCGATCGCTCTACGTCAGCCCCCCGAGTTACTACGACTGGAGCGGCTGGTAGGTTGTCCGATCCGCGCCTTCGAGCACACGCGTCAGCCCTCGACACGCCAACCGCCGGCGAGGTCGAAGTCGATGGCCGCGACCGGGGCGCGTTCCATGCCGGGCAGCGGGCGATCTACCGGCGGCAGAGTCGGTCGGCTTCGTGTTCCCGTCGTTCTATCTCGTGCTGGATCATCGCCCAGGCGATCGCTTGGCGGGGCGCGGGGCGCGCGTGCGGTTCGATTGTTCGCGTGGCAGGCGAAGCCCTACCGTCCCTGTCCGGTTGCCCGCTCGCTTTTCCCGGCTGACGACCGGCTCGGGTGGTAGTGGATCGAGACGCTGCGCAAATACTCGATATGCTGTTGCAGGGCCTTCTCCACCTCCGTGGCGATCTGGTTTCCGGCCGCCACGGTGAGGGCGCCGTCGACGCCAATCGTCGCCTGGATGAGCAGGTAGAGCCCGATGCGGTGGATGTGGATCTCTTCGACCTCCGCAACACCCTCGACTCCGGCGACAATTCGGTGGGCACGTTCGATGACCTCGCGCTCGGGGAATACGTTCATCAGGTCGGCCGACGACTCCTGAATGATGCCGATGCCCGTATAAAGGATTCCAATGGCGACAATCGCGGCCGCAAGGGGATCGACCCAGAGGTAGCCGGCCCGGCCGAGGACGATGCCGATTACGGCAGCCGCAATGGTGAAGATGTCGTTGCGGTGGTCGCGTGCCAGGGCGGAGACGGCGATGCTACCGGTGTGGCGTCCGATCCGAACCGTGAACACGGTCAGCCAGATCTTGAGGATCAGGCTGGCGGCGGCCACCCAGAGGGCAAGTGGTCCTGCTCCGCTGAACTCGCTCTGCCCAACCAACAGATCGTAAACCTGGCTGATCGCATTCCAGAAGATGGCGATGGCCGACGTGATGACGAAAGCCCCGACAACCACCGTGGCAATGCTCTCGAACTGGCGATGGCCGAACGGATGCTCGCGGTCGGGCGCCTTGCCCGCCAGTTGCATAAAAATGCGGATGATCAGCAGGTAGACGACGTCGGAGGTCGAGTTGATGCCGTCGGCGAGCAGGGCCGGACTGTGGCCCACGATTCCGACGGTCGTTTTGACGCCGGCCAGAACCAGGTTTACACCGAGGCTGAGGTTGACGGCCAGCAGGTTGCGTCGATTGTCAGATTCGTGCGTCTGCAAGGCAGGATGCCGATCGGTTCAAGGACAGGCAAAGCATGGCACAAGACAATCGGCATTCTAAGCCGACCGCGCCATGTTGTCTTCCCAATCCGCGGCGTTCGGCGCCAGAAAGCGCGGCCGCTTGGCTTGTGAACGTTGGCAACCAGGCGCCCACGACGCCGATTGAGAACGGTTGAGAACGGAATGAACGGCGCTTTGCGGGGAATCCTCCGGGTCAACGATCCTCGGAGGGGAACATGCTTTCCAGGTGGGCCTGGAGCGTGGCCGGATCGAGCGCCGAGTCGTAGATCGCCACTTCATCCAGCGCGCCCGGCCAGGGATAGGCGTGCGCGGCGGATTCGTCGAACCCTTTTCCGATGCCCAACCGGCTTGCCGGCGGGGTGCCGGGAAGCGGCTCGCGGTGGAGGAGGCGGCCGAGGACCCTCTCGCCGGCGGACAGGTTGGCCGCATAGGCGCTGGCCCAGGTCGTACGGTCGTTGGCGACCAGCGTCACCGCCACGTAGTACCAGTGTTCCGGCGTCAACTGGAGGCCGGATTCGGGCCACTCGGCCGCGGCATCGAGCAAGAGACTCAAGTATCCCCGCCCGACGACGGCGACGAAGAAGCCGCAAGCGGTTTCACCATTCCGAGTCGCCACGGCCAGGCCTACCGAGCGATCGTCTTCGTCGCCTGGCGGGGAGTACTGGAGGAGCAACTCGACGGTCATTTCTCGGGGCGGGTAGAAAGCGGTTTCGGTTTGCAGCCCGGCGCCGATCGAGCTGCCTCCTCGATCCGCCCTGAAGGGGCGGACGGCTTCGGTCGTCAAGTCGAGGCCGGGGGCGGTGTAGTCGAGGGTGCCCCGCCCCCGGCCGTCGGCCATCACCGACTCGGTCAGGTGGAGACTGCCGCGTTTGTCGCGGCACTTTTCCAGTCGGCTCGTTCCCTCGAAGGTGTACTGGTGGATCAATCGCGGATGGGCCGCCGCCAGGGAACGCAGCTTCGCCACGGAATGGGTGGGGGCCCGTTCGGGGAGCCGCCGGGGGAACCGGTCGGGCTCGAAGGCGACCGCGGTCCAGGCCTGCCGCGCGCCGCGGGTCCAGGCCCGCGCTTCTCCGGCCTTGACCGCTTCAGCGGCGGCGTCCGGGCCGCGCTGGAGGGTGACTTCCCCCTCGATCACATGCACCTCGGAGAGGTTGTCGCGGACGGTCACGCCGAGCGACGCGGCGCCAAGGCGAATCTCGCCGCCGGGCAGAGCCAGCACGAGTCGGTCCGCCGCGCTCCCCCGGACCATCATCTCGCCCCGCTGGAGCCTGAGGATCGGTTCCTGCTCGAACGAGAACAGGGCCGGGGCGCGGATCAGCAATTGCGCGCCGCCGGGGTATCCGGCCTCCACGATGCCGTGCGAGAGTTGCAGGGTCCGCTGGGCGGGCAGGCGTTCGCCCGGCGCGGCGGAAGCGCCCGGCCCCCACCGGGCGTGGACCCCGCCGGCGAATCGCGCTTGCGACTGGGTGGCGATCGCCTGCGGCGGCTTGGCGGGGCGCCGCGGCACCGCCCGCCAGGCAAGAACCAGCAGCCCGAGCGCCAAGGCGGACGAGAAGAAGAACCCCGCCCAGCGCAAGCGCGCGGTTCGCGCTTCGCGGCGCGCCGCCCGCGCGAGGACCGGAACCGGCGGCTTGAGGCCCGTTGCGCGCGAGGTTTGAACCGCTGGCCCGGGCCGCTCGGCGGCAACCGCCTGCTGCCAGTGCAATTCTCCGTGCAAGTGCAAGTAGAACAGGTAGTAGCGCCGCGCGGCGGGCGACTCGGCGAGCAGCGTCTCCAGCCGGGCGGTCTCCCGGTCGGTGAGTTCGCCATCACACGCGGCGGCCGCCAGGTCTTCCAGTTCGCGGCTGATCCTGCCCTCGTCCCGGTTCATGGAGGGTCCTCCGCGGCGATCGTCCGCTCGATGCAATGGAGAAGCGCCGCGCGGATGCGGTGCAGGCTCTTCCGCGTTCCCTGGACGCTCCTTCCCAGCGCCTCGGCGACGCTGCGCGTCGTCGCCCCCGGCTGATAGCGGCCGAGCACGAGGGCCTTGTCGTCCTGGCGGAGTTTCGCCAGGCAGCTTTCCAGCGCGTCGCGCCGCTGGTCGGCCTTGTCGAGGATCGATTCGGCCTCCGCGGCCAGCGTCTCCACCAGCGGCGTGCCGAACACGCGGCGATCCCGCGCGGCGTTTTCGCGAAACTTGAGCACCTCGAAATAGGCGACCCGGCAGGCCCAGTTGTCGAACGACGTGCCCGGCGTGTAGTCGTCGAACTTGTGCCAGAGCACGACGTTCGTCTCCTGGAGCACCTCCTCGGCGTCGGCCGCATGATGCAGCAGCCCGAGCGCGTAGAGGAAGACTTTCCGCTGGCAGCCGCCCAGCAGGTGGGCGAACAATTCCGCCTTTTCGGAACCCTCTTGGCTCGATCGGCTCACGGTCTGGGGAGTCTCCGGCGCAGAGTTGGGGGCAGTCGTGTTTGCGACCGGTTGTCTCACTTTGCCTGCGCTGGTTGGGTTTTCACGAGGTTCACCCGCGGCGCGTCGCCGGGCGCTTGCCAGGCGAGCCGCTCGGCCGTCTGGACGGCATAGGCCCAAGCTTCGGGCGCTGGCGTCTCCACGACGACCGGCGCGCGTTCGGCCGCCATCGCCAGCGCTTCGGGCATGTCGAGGAATCGGCGGACGTTGAGGAAGATCGGCCCCTCGCGGTGCGAGGGGGGGAGCTGCTCGAGCAGGAGCCGGCTGGCGGGCGGTTCAAACAGCGAGGCGTACAGGGCGATGCCGGCCGCGACGCCGCGGCCCCTGATCTCCAGTGGGCCGGTTGCGAGGCCGTCGATCGCCCGGACGGCCTGGATCGCGCGGCGCGCGTCCCAGGCGCGGACCGAGTCGAGCGTCTGGCCGAGGAGCATGAAGCGGCGGCGGATCTGCGTTTGCTTCCTTTCGTCCGGGTTCCACGCACTGGGCCCGATTCCCCGCGGAGCGGCGAACACGAGGGTTTGGGAGAGTCCTTGAAAATGGGCCTGGAACGCCGCCTCGTCGGCTGGGGGGAGTTCGCCGAGCTGGGCCAAATCGGCCTCGATCGCCTCCGGGAACCCCCAGCGCAGCGCCCCGGCCAGCGTGGTCCACTCCTCGTCGCCGACCAGGCGAAGGGCCACTGGTCGAGCGGCGGCCGCCGCCTGCGGCTGAACCACGTAGAGCTTCAGCGGGATGTGCTCCTGGCTGGTGAAGGAGAACAGGCGGAGGGCGAGTCCCCGGCCGCTGGCCGCCGCGCGCTGCTTCAGGTCGAGCGGCGGGTCTTCTTCCGGCCAGCCGCGGAAGACCTTGGCTTGCAGCGCGGCGCGCCACGCCTGGCGGCTCTCGCGCCACGCCGCCTCGTCGGCGGGCGCCGCCGCCGGCGGCGTGGTTTGCGTGAAGGTCTCGTGGATCGTCGTGTTCCGCTCGTCTTCAGGCAGTTGCGTGAAGACCTTCAACTCGGCCGGCGTCAAGAGCTTCTCGGCCGCCATGCTGATCAACGGCTCGCTGCCCTTCAGGTGTTTGTTGAACCAGCGGAATGCCGGCAGCTGGAGGTCCTGGGTGTCCTTGTGCGGCCCGGGCGTGATCACCAGGCCGAACTGCGGGGCGGCTTGATGAAGCTGGTAGATCCGCTTCACCCGCGCGTGCGTGCGGATCACGCCGTCGAGGGGAAAGATGCGGTCGGTGTCCGAATTTTCCAGGAGCAGGGCCCGCGGAGCCACCAGCGCGGCGACGAGCGGATAGTCCCAGCGGTAGGTGTTGACGAAGAACATGCAGTCGCAGTGCCCTTCGACCGTGCCGTCGACGACGTGGTTCTCCAGGTCGGTGATCCCGGCGACGGGCGCGGCCGCCTTGATCCGCTCGTCGATCGCCGCGATCCACCAGCTGTATGCCCCGCCGCCGCTGCGGCCGGTGACGCCGAGCCGCTCGCCGTCGACTTCTTGGCGGCTTTGCAGGTAGTCGAGGGCCCGAACGCAGTTCCAGGCCTCGACTCCGGCGGGCGTGTAACCGTGGTTATTCCACCACCACATTTTGTAGCGGTAGGTTCCGTGGTGGATCGACTCGATCTCGCCGAGTTGCAGGGAATCGATCGTCAGGCAGGCAAAGCCGTTCCGGGCAAACCACGCCCCGTGGTGCTGGTAGCTGGCCTTGTTGCCGTAGCTCACGCCGTCGATCTTCACGCTGCCGTGGCCGCAGACGTAAAGGATTGCCGGCACCGGCTTCTGCTGGTCCTTGGGCAGGTAGAGGTTGGCGGTCACGTAGAGCCCGGGCCGCGACTGGAAGTGAAGGTTCTCGACGATGAAGTCGTCGCGCTCGACGCGCCCGGTGATCGTCGCCTTCAAATCCGTTCGCTCCGGCAGGGGGTCCAGTCCGAGCATCTCCAGCAACTGCCGCCGGTACTCGTCGCGCTTCGACCGCCAATCATCGATCGAGCGGATCTCGGCCAGGCAGGCGTCGCGGAGTCGGGCCGTCTCCGCGGCGAAGTAGGCCGCCAACATCCGGTCGCCGGGGCGCTCGGGCGGGGCGGCGGCAGGTGCCAGCCCGGCGGCAAGTCCGAGGATGAGAACCAGGAGGGGGAAGAACAGGGGCAAGCGTTTCATGAGACTCTCCTCCGAGCATTTCCTGGTTCCCAAGCTCCGGCTTGGGAACGGATTGAGGGTTCGGGATTCAGGGGTCGG
>JAAYCB010000122.1 GCA_012744395.1 Pirellulaceae bacterium | reverse complement strand
TGCGACCGGCGGGCAGCTTCACGGGCAGCCTGGACCGCCGGGAGTAACAATGCGATCAAGATTCCGATGATCGCAATCACCACGAGAAGTTCTACGAGCGTAAATGCCCGCACCGACCTTGACCTGGTCATAGCAGATACCCCCGAAAGACAGAAAAGAATTGATGGGAAACATCACCTGGCCGGACGAGCCCATCGACCGACCTGCCCCCGTAAATACCGGCGCTGGTAAGCATAACCCTAGCTCGTAGCCGAGTCAACTCCGCAGAGACCTGGCAAACGAAATAGAACACAGACAAGATAGCCCTAATGAGGGAGGCGCCAACCGTGCCGACCTCGCCGCTACCGTTCACAGCGGGGTGAACCAAAATCACAAAGTCTTGCACTTACAGCAGTTAGCGCGACTTCTTGATATCTTTCTGTTTGTATTCCAAGGTGCCAGGGGGAGGTCGCAGCGTTTTCCGTGGTACAGGGAAGTAAGCTCGTTGCGTTGGAGACGTTTTCCCCGTTCGGCTGTGATCAGAGAGGGCATACTTTAGCCATCGGGAGCTGATCTCGAGGCAGCCCGGGGCGCGGTTAGCGTGGCCGCTTGACACAGTCGCCGATGGTGACAACGGCCGCGGGCGACGGGAACGTCGGCGCGCAGCAGGCGAACTACCGCGCGTTTCAGGCTTGGGCGCGTTTTTCGCCTTTTGCATCGGTATCGCGATGTTTGCAGCGTACGCATCGGCCCGTGGCTTGGGTGTGGCGGTGCTGCGTGTCGTCGCGTTTCTGATAGGCAGCGGTCTGCCGGCTTACGGCCACCGGTCTGCGGGAGAAGAAGGTGGGCAGGTTCAACCTCTCCAGACGGTAGTGGCCCCTTGATCACTGGTTCCTAACAGCGAAGCGCCTTTCAGCCAAACGGGGCCCAAGCGCATCGATCGCACGATCGCTCGTCCCCAAGGGGCAAGACTGGAATGCGTCGGCGAAGAATCGAAGCAATGGTTATGGATCTGCGCCTAGTTGGCAATGTTCGGCGCGCTGGCCTACTCCGATTCCGCAGTGATCGTCACCGTGACCTTGGCCGAGCGGACCGGTTCGTTAAGCCGAATGGCCAGCCGGATGGGGACGCGGCCGCGGGAGAGATTTTCGTGGATCTGTTCATCGACGATGGTGAAAGCCGCGCCGCCGGTGTCGATCGCAACGCGGAGGGCCGCATCGCCCTGGCCGATCCGCAGCCCGGCGCCGTCGGCCCGCCACTTTGAGAGCGTGATCAGGGCCGTTTCGAACGCGGCCGGCTCGGCCAACCGGATTTCGTCGGTGACGGCGAGCGAGCCGCGGCCCTGGCGCGAGAAGACAAACGTCCGCTCCAGCTTTTCGAGCCCCGGCACCGGATAGGCCGAGCGGAGATCCAGCGTGAGCGTGTCCGCCTGGTCGGTCAGCTCGGCCTTCAAGACCTTGGCGGCGGCGGCGCGCCCCGTCTTTTGCAGTGTCTCGGCGATTCGCGGCACCGGGTGGCCGAACGAGTTGAGCACCTTGCTCTCGTAGCGCTTGCCGCTGAACGTCCGCGCGGTGTAGATTTCTCCGCCCGGATCGAGCAGCGGCGTCTCGCCGGCCAGGGCGACGACGTAGGACCCGACGTCGTTGTGATTGTGATGCTCGGCGTTGTGCCCGCCCTTGAGCGCCGCGCCCATGCCGCGGGCGGGATCGTCCGGCCGGCAGATCATGATCCCCGCTTCGGAAAACCAGTCGCGCGGCGCGCGTCCCAGGCCGTCTTCGACCGCCGGGACCACGCTGGCCGAATTCTCGAACCCATACAGTCCCAGCGCGAACAGGCTGCCCGACGGCCCGCCGGCCAGTCCCAGGCCCTTCTTCTCCACATCGCGCATCCCGAGGCGGAAGCGGCGGCTTAAGAAGGCCATCAGCCGCCCGGCCGGCCGGCTGCCGATCGAGCAATCGGCAAACGCCGGGTAGACGCCGGGGATAATCTCCATGCGGGGGCCGAACCGGGCGACCTCCTCGATCAGCGGGTCGGCGAACAGGTCGAGCCGCCCGCCGGTGGCCTGGAGCAGGGCTTCAGCCAACAGCGTGAAGTTGCCGAACCCATAGTTCCAATACCCCATGCCCTCGGAGCAGTATCCGTCGCCTGTAAAGCCCTGTTTGAAATACTCGCTGTACTTCTCGGCGGCCGCGGCGAACATCGCCCGCCGCGCGGCGGACCTTTCCATCGCCAGCGCCGTGCCGGTCACTCCCGCCATGCAGACGGCGTTCCAGTTGCTCGTGCCGGTCGGCCACCACAGGCGCGGCCGGCCGGTCTTGAGGTAGCTTTCCATCGGTCCGAGCGTCCGCCGCTCCAGCTCGTCGCGGATCAACTGGCGGGTGGCCGGGCTGAGCCGCTCGCCGAGCCAGAAATGGGCCGTGGCCATGTCCCAGGAGATGGCCGCCACCGCCAGGTCGATCTCGATCGTCTTGCCCTCGAAATTCTCCAGGCGGCCGTCGTGGGCCGGCATGACCCACGTCTTCTCCGCGCAAACCTGGCAAACCGCCTCCTCGATCGCCGGCAGGAATCGCCCCCGGTTCTCGATGCACTCGGCCAGCACCAGGGCGGGCACGCGGCCATGGCGCTCCCCGAGCACCCGCTGGCAACGCTCGCGGTTGCCGGTCCGCGAGAAATCGAGGAACAACTCGTCGGTCAGTTCCGGGATCGGCCGCTCCAGAAGCTGCTCGGCGCGGCGGACGACGCCGGAAAAGCCGGCCGCGGCGGCGACCTTCTCCCACGCCTGCCGGTCGCTGATCGCCGGCCCGACGCCCCGGGGCTCGGCGGGCAGCCAGCCGGCGATTTCGGCAATCCGCGCCGGATCGAGCGCGTCGGCCGCTTGCGCACCGGCGGCACAGAAGAGTCCGATTCCAATCAGAAGAATTCCCGTCGTGTAGACCAGGTTGCGAAGCATGGCTCTTCTCCAGGCGTGGTTTCCGGTTGCGGGGGCAAGCGAGGCGCGAGCCCCCCCGTGGCGGCTTCGCGCCGCCGACAGCCGGCGGAGCGTGACCGCGGCGCCGCCGTCCATTAAACTCGATATGCCGCGTGGATTCCAGGCGCGAGGTTTCAACACCTTTTGTC
>JAAYCB010000121.1 GCA_012744395.1 Pirellulaceae bacterium | reverse complement strand
GGGGTCGATCCCCTCATGGGGCACGAAGAAGTCGATCGTCGCCGTCTCGCCGGCGGCAATCGCCAGGCCGTCGGCGATCTGCTCGTTCCACGGGTTGGCGACGCCGTTCTGCGTCTCGCTGCCCGAGCCAGCCCAGAGCCCGTCGCCGTCGTAGTCGATCCAGGCGTAGAGCCGGCCGCCCTCGGGCGAATCCGCCGCGACGGTCACCTCGATCTTGGCCCATTGGCCGGGGATAAGCTCCGCCGTCGGGTTGCCCAGCCAGTCGAGCAGCACGACGCCGTCTTCATCGGCCGGCGCGGTACCCGCGGCGTTGTCGTCTTCCTGCCCGTCGTATTCCCAGTCCGGCAGGGTATCGCCCGTGCTCATCCACGGACCGGCGATCACGTGCCGCGCGCCGTCGTCCGCCCAGATTGTCGGGCCGTTGGCCGCATCGCCGTAGTCGACCTCCAGAATCGTGTAGACGTAGTCTTCCACCTCGCCCGAGTAGGCCAAGCCGGTGGAACCCAAGGTCCAGTCCGGATCGGCGGCGACGCGAAGATCATGTTCCGTCTTGCCGATCAGGCGGAAGCGGGCGTTGATCGCGCCCGGGTCGATCCCCTCATGGGGCACGAAGAAGTCGATCGTCGCCGTCTCGCCGGCGGCAATCGCCAGGCCGTCGGCGATCTGCTCGTTGCCATCGTGGTCGACTCCGAGTTGTGTCTCGATCTTCGGCTGGCTCTCGAAGAGGCCATCGCCGTTGTAGTCGATCCAGGCGTAGAGGTATCCGCTTTCGGGCGAGCCGGCGTTGACGGTGACTTGAATCGTCGCCCACTCGCCCGGCACGAGCTGCGTCGTTGGCTGGCCCAGCACGTCGAACAGAATCACGCCGTCCTCGTCGTCGACACCCGTCTGGTCATCGACGAAGACCACGCTGGGATCGACCGGCAGGTCATGGTCGGTTGGATTCGTGCCCATCCAGGGACCGTAGGGCACGAGCGGCTCTCCGAGCACCGCCGGCGCTTGGGTGAAGACGTGCGGGGCGGTCCCCGCGCCGGGAGCGTCGCCGTGGTCCACCATGTGGATATAGCCCACGTAGTCTTCCACCTCGCCGTCGAGGGCCAGGCCATCGAAGGACAGGCCCGGATCGGTGCTGATGCGGAAGCGGAGGAACGTCATGCCGGGCGCGGCGTCTTCCGGCATCTGGAAGTGAACGGTCCGTGTGCCGTCGGCGTTGGGAGGGATCAGACTGACGTCGACGAAATCGTCGCCGGAGACCACCGCGCCGTCGCCCCAGCGGACCGTCTCGGAGGTATCCCACAGTCCGTTGCCATCGTAGTCGATCCAGCCCTTCAAATAGGCGGGTCCGCTGGGGTCGTCGAGCGTGACCATCGCGTCGAGCGCGATCCACTCGCCGGGCACGAGAACGGCGCCGGCGATGTCCAGCCCGTCCTCGTCGTCCTCGCCGCTGCGGTCGTCGCCGAGGGCGTCGTCCGATGGATAGCCGTCGAGGTCGTGATCGACGAGCGTGCCCAGTCGCGGGCCGGCGATCACGTGCCGTGCGCCATCATCGGCGCGAAGCGTTCCGTATTCTTCCGGGGCGTCGCCGTAGTCGATCGGCGGCACGTTGATCAAGTAGTCTTCCACCTCGCCGCTGAGCGCCAACCCCTCCGGGCCGAGCGGCTGGCCGCTGGCGTCCAGCCCGTCGGACGTAATGCGGAACCGTGCGTAGGTGTCGCCCGGCAGGGCGTCTTGCGGCACGCTGAAGCTGAGCGTGTTGAGCTGGTCGTTGCGGAGCGGTTGGTGGGTGAAGACTTGCTCGCCGGGCTCGAAAACGCCGTTGGCGTTGAAATCGACCCAGGCTTCGAGCAATCCCGGCCACTGGCCGCCGGCCAGCTCGCCGGTCAGCCCGTCAAGCGCGGTGCCCGTCAGGTCGGCCGAACCGTCGTTGGTCGGATCGCCGCCGAGGTCCAGCTCGGCAACGAACGGCCCGCTGGCGTTGATCGCCTCGACAATTTCCAGCGCTGTCGCGCCCGGATTGTACCGGACCGTCAGCGAGGGGGCGTCCAGGTCGTAAGAGACCACCGGCGGGGCGTTCGTGTCGTCGATGATCGCGGCTTCGAGCGGGCTGCCCGCCGCATCAACCGCGGTCTTCAGGTCGTTGAGCGTCGCCACGCCCGGCTTGAAGACGATCAACAGCGTGCTGCTTGCGGCGTTCCACGAAGCGGTTGCCGGCTCGCTCTCGGCGGCCGCGTGCTCGAACCTGACCGTGATCCCGTTGTATTGTCCGCCGCTCTCCTTGGCGCGGATCGCGAAGGCGTTGTTGGCGCCGGCCGGATCGATCGCGCCGGTTGTCGCCTTGGCGAAACTCGAGCCGTAGTCGGTGGGATACTCCTCGCCGTCACCGATGTCCGAGGCGGCGATCGTGCCGCTGCCGTCATTGGGCAGGCCGTCGACCTGGAGAAAGCTCACGAGCGTCCCGTTCAGCGGATCGCCGTAATCGGCGGCGCGGACGATGAACGAGTCGTTCTCGCCCGCGGACGGATCGACGGCCAGCTGCGCCCGTCCGTCGAACCCTTCCCGGCCCATCGTCACGCTGATCATGACCGTCTCGCCCGGAACGATCAACTCGTTGAAGATCACGCCGTCTTCGTCGGCCTCGCCGTCGTTGTCGTCGCCGTTGGCGGCGGGGCCGGGCTTGCCGTTCTCGTCGGAGTCGACCAGTTCGCCGAGCCGCGGTCCGGCGATCACGTGCCGCGCGCCGTCGCTGATCACGTTGCCGTAGATATCCCGCTCGAGAACCGTGCCGAAGCTGTTTGGCGCGTCGCCGTAGTCCATCTGGTGGATGATCACGGCGTAGTCCTCGACCTCGCCGGAGGTGGCCAGGCCGCCGGGGCCAAGCAACTCGCCGTCGGCGCTGCGGCCGGTTTCCGAGACGCGGAACCGCGCGTAGCTGGCGCCGGGCCGGGCGCTTTCCGGCACGAAGAACTCGTAGGTGTGCGTCCCGTCCTCGAGGACCTGGTTGGTGAAGATCCGCTCGTAGGCCCCATCGAGGAGGAATTCCGCTCCGTCGAAAACGACCGCGTCTTCGCCCAAGACGCCGCTGCCGTCGTTCACGTCGGCGGTCAGCGCCGCGCCGAGCGGGCCGGGGGCGGCGTTGATCCGGTTGACGATGTCTTGGACCGTGGTCACGCCGGGGACGAACCGGACGCTGAGCGTGTCCTCGCCGTTCCAGCTGACCGAGGCGGCGTTTCGCACTTCGTAGAAGGCCACGGTGATGCCGTTATGGGCCGGATCGTTCGTCGTGGCGAAGACCTCAAACGCGTTGTTGATGCCCGGCGGGTTGATCGGGCCGATCGTCGCCGGCACGGCCCAGTCGCCGCCGCTGGTCACATAGGCGGGGCCGCGGGCCAAGACGCCCTTGGCGAACACGCCCGAGCCATCATTGGGCGCGGCGAGCAGGCTCGCGGCCACGGGCTGGCCGAGCGTGTTGATCGCCTGCACGATCTCCGCGGCGGTGGTCACGTCCGGCTGGAGCCGCACCGTGACCTTGGCGGCGGAGACGCCGGGCACGGCGGGCGTCCACGACGCGCCGGGATCATCCGTGGCGATGTGCTCGAAGACCAGGTCGAAATTGCCGTCCTCGCCGGGAACCGTCGCCTCCACGCGGAAATCGTTCTGCTCGCCGACAAGGCCGGCCAGCTCCGCCGATGCGTGCGCGCCCGGCCCCGCCGCAATCGCCGAGATCGTCAATCCGTCGGGGGCATCCGCACCGGCCAGCGCGCCGCTGCCGTCGTTCGGCTCGGGATCGGCAAGCCGGGCGGTAAAGGGAGTCCCGCTGAGCTCGATTGCATCGATCACGGCCAGGGCCGTGCTCACGCCGGGCTCGTAGCGAACCGTCAGCGTGTCCAGGCCGTTCCAGACCACGCTGATCGGATCACCGGGATTGTCCACCTCGTAGAAGGTGATCCACTTGTTGTTCATGCCCGAGGTGTTGTCACGGGCAATGATTTCGAAGGCGTTGTCTTCGCCGAGCGGATTGATGACGCCACTGGTGGCCTGCGACGTCTCCGAGCCGCCGCTGGTAATCCAGGTCGCGGCGAGACGGACGCTGTCCGAGGGGATCCTGCCCGAACCGTCGTTCTCCGCCGCGGCCTCGAAGTCGGCCACCACGGGCAGGTCCGCGGCGTTGATCGCGGACACCAGCTCGGCCACGGTCGTCACCCCTGGCTCGTACTGGATGCTCAAGACCCGCGCGGCCGCGTCGTAGGCGACGTCGAGCGCATCGCCCGTGTTGAACACCACGCCGATTCGCGTCCCCACCTGGCCCGGCTCCCTGGCCGTGAGGAGGAACGCATCGTGTTCGCCAGCAGGGTCGATCACGCCGCTGGTGGCGTACTCGTCGCTCCAGAGGCCGTCGCCATCGAAGTCGATCCAGCCTTCGAGCACTGCGCCGGCCGCGCCGTTGAGATTCAGCGTCACGCGGACCTGCGAGGCGTCGTCGCCCGGAATCAGCCGGACGCCGACAAACTCCACGCCGTCTTCGTCATCCACGCCGACCTGGTCGTCGCCGTCGGCCAGCAGCGTCGGCTGGCCGTCCATCTCGGCATCGATCCGGCTTCCCAGGAAGGGCCCGTGGATGTAATGCGTGGCGCCGTCGTGCGCCTCGAGCGTCGGGTAGAGGTACCTGCCGGAGAGCGCGTCGGTCGGCGCGTCGCCCCAATCCTGCCGGTAGCGGACGATGTCCAGCATGTAGTCCTCGACCTCGCCGTCGTAGGCGATCCCCTCCGAGCCGACGGCCGGGCGGTCCATGATGCCGCTGGCCGGGTTGGTCGCCGGGCCGAGCCAGGGCACGCCGGCAAACGCGAAGCTCGTGAAGCGGAAGCGGGCGCCCCGCGCGTAGACGTCGGCGGCCCCGGGCGCCGCCGGGTTGACATACGCGTCGCCGGGCACGTTGACCGTGAGCGTGTTCTCGCCGGCGTCGAGCCAGAGGTCCTCGGCGATCCGCTCGACGGCCTGGTCGAACTTGCCGTCGCCGTTGAAATCGATCCAGGCGTTGAGATATCCGCCGGTCGAGGCGGCGATCGCCAGCGTCCCCACGCCGGAGCCGTCGATCTGGTCGCTGTCCATTTGCAGGGCGGCAGAAACCGTCACCCCGTCGTCGTAGTAATCCCCGCTGGCATCGGCGCTGGCGGCCGCGTCGAGCTCCACCGTCGGCGGCAAGCCGAGATAGACGCCGCCGGTGACCACGTGCCGCGGGCCGCCCTGGCCGTCGACCGGGCCGCTCTCCAGCAGTGTCGCGTAATCGGGCGAAGACGCCCCGGCCGGATCGTCGGGCAAATCGCCGTAATCCAGCCCCGTCAGGTGCACGGTGAACAGCGTCTTGCCGGCAAACGGCGGCGCCGAGCGGTTCGGCTGCAACGGGTTGCCCGCCAGGTCGCGGACTTGCTCGTTGTTCACGTCGATCACGTAGTAGTAGCCCGGCTGCCAGATGCCGCTGGCCGGGATGACGTGGAGGATGTTGTTCGCCGCGTCCCAGTCGAGGAGATAATCGGCGTCCAGCCGCAGCGTCGGCCAGTCGGCCTCGGGCGCGGCGGTGAGCTCCGCCAGGTCGAGGACGCGGTAAACCTTGACCACGTTCGTGCGGACCGTGACCCGGTCGGCGAGGGTCACCGACAAGTCGTCGATGCCGATCCCGCCGGCATCGTAAAGCTGGACCGCGAAATCCGTGGTCTTCTGGCTGATCACCACGACGTCGTGATCGGCCGCGTTGTAGTCGTAGAAGCCGTCGACCTTGGGATTGGTGCCGTCGCGAGGCGCGGTGTTGTCGAGCGGATCGACGATCCGCGCGGTTGGGCCGGTGAAGTCAGCCCGCTCGATCGCCCCGCGGTCCTTGAAGATGTTCGTTCCCATGCCGGAGGGGGGCGCCTGGTTCGGATCGTCGTCCCGCAACTGGGCGTAGCGGTCGCGCGCCGGCGTGATGATCGGCGAGGGGGGGATTCCCAGCGGCTCCTTGATTCCCGGCCACATTTCCGAGCGATCGGCCAGGCTGTCGATCGAGCTGTCGATCGCCCGGCTGCCCGAGGCGAGGTAGAAATTGTAGTTCGCCCGGTCGACGAACAGGGGCTGGCCGGCGGCCAGCGAAATATCGAAGGTGCCGGCGGCGCCGGCGCTCGTGTTCGTCGTATTGTCTTGGAAGAGGTTGTAGTTGCTCACGCTCCTGGACAGCGACGTGGCGTCGATCGAGATCCCCACGCCACTCGCCGTCACGATGTTGTTCAGGATCGTGGGGCCGGCGTAGTCGGTGACGCGAATCCCGTAGTCGCTCACCGCGCTGCTCGTGCCGGCGATCGTGTTGTTGATGATCCGGCCGAAGGGGACGATCGGATCGCCGATCCGGTTGCTGTCGCCGCTGAACAGGATGCCCGTCTGGCCGAAGCTGGCGACGACGTTGTTCATGATCACCACGCCCGGGGCCAGGTCGGAATTGTTGAGCACGGGGGTGTTGATCACGCTGCCGGGCTGGGGCACGTCCGTGCCGTCGCGGCCGCCGGGGCCGACGAGGATGCCGGTGC
>JAAYCB010000120.1 GCA_012744395.1 Pirellulaceae bacterium | reverse complement strand
TGAGTCGTAGAGCCGCGCGTGATCGACGCCGCTGCCGCCGCCGGCGTAGGCGACGACGCGCCGGAAAAACTTCGCGCGATTGGCGTATCCCTCGCCGACAAGCCGGCTCCACGAATCGCGGCCGACCAGCAGATCGTCTCCCGCGCTGCCATGGAGCTCGGCCAGGTCATCGCCGCCGCAGCGAGCGTAGCCGTGGACGTAGGCGAACGATTCGACGCGGATCAGGAACCCCTCGCCGGCAAGCTCGGTCATCTCCGGGCGGCTGACGAGCCGGTCGTCGCCGGGCGAATCGTTCAGGTGGGCCTGGTCGACGCCGCCGGAGCCGGCATGGACGATCAAGGTTCCCCAGCCGCCAGCTTCGATTGTCAGGCCCGCCGCATCCAGCCGCGCCTGGCCGGGCCCGGCGGTCAACGTGTCGTCGCCGGGCGTGTCGTGGAGGATCACCGTGTCGCCGGGCTCGGCGAGGATCGTGACCCGCTCGACCGCCCGGGCGGCGTAGTCGCGGCTTGTGCCGTTGATCGTCAGGCGATGGCTGTCCCCCGGGGCAACTTCGATCGTGTCCTGACCGGCGGTCCCGCGGACGGTCACGTGCAGACCGGTTTGCGTGACGAGATCATCCCATGCAGCCGAACCCAGGCCGGAACTGTTGGCCGAGAGCATCAACCGCGGCTCAAGGGGTTCAACCTTCGGTCGGGCAAGAGGGCGGCGGTGGAGGAGCCGGCGAGAAGCGGACGGTTTCTTCATGGGTCCTCTAGCGATACGGGTTGAGCAGCGCCGAAGGGGCTCCCTCCCGCAGGGCCGCTGCACGCGATGCGGCCGTCTGTGCACCGTCTCATCCATTCTGATCAGAGCGTGCCGCAGCCTTCCAGTTTTTTCTCTCAGGATGTGCAAATTCCGGGCCGCCGGCTGGCGGAGGGGGCCGGCGCGGCCCGCCCCAGGCCGGTCCGGCGTCGGCAGCTCGGTCGATGAGGCGTTGCTGCCTCCCCGCGCCCCCGCCGGTTCCCAAGCTGGAGCTTGGGAACCAAGGGGAGAGGCTGGATTCTGGCAGCCGCGGGAGGCCGGTCGGAGGCCGGCCAGGCAGCGCCGGGGATGCCCAAAGGCAACACGGCGGGTGTTCGATGAATCAAGAACGCAACGCGGTCGGCGCGCCCGGCCCGGCGTCTTTAGATCTGGAGCTGGAGGACTTCGCTGTCGCCGTCGCAGAGCGATTTGGCCGTCTTGATCACGATCCGCTCCTCGTCGGAGATGCCGATGGTCTCGCCGTCGTGGAGAATCGCATGGTCCCGCAAGACATAATGGACCATGTCGAACAGGCGCTGGTAGAGAAACTGGGGGTTGTTCGGGCTCCGCTGGATCTCCAACTCCAGCAGGCCGAACTCCTCCAGGCCGGAGGTGAACAGCGAGTGGGAGCCGTCCGGCTCGTCGATCAGGCCGAAACCCACCCAGATCTCGATCGGCAGCCGTTCGGGCGCCGCCAGGGCGGCCGTCTCGCGGAACGGCCCCGGCGCATGCACCGTGCCGCTGCCGCCCCAGAAGACGCCGGCCGCCGGGCAGCATTCGACCAGCGCGGACGCGACCTTGGTCAGCTTCATCGCCGCCGGCTTGCGATCCGGTCCGGCGGGGACGGCCAAGACGAGCAGGTGCGCGGCGTGGCCGCGCAGCGCCCGGGCCGCTTCCGGCCAGTACCAGGCCGATTTGCAGGGCCCCTCAAGATCGGTCCACGGAATCGGCGCGCCGCTGGCTGAAACGATCAGCTTCTCCGCGCCCCAATCAAACGCCAGCGTGTCCTCTTGCCGCCGGACTGCGACGGGGGGAAGATCGCCCCGGCCGGCCTCCAGCGCGGCTTGCACTCTCCCGAGCGAGTCCAACGCCCCTTCGCGAAGTGCGACCAGGGCGACGAGCGAGCGTTGCGGCATCCGGATTCTCCTCAAGCAGACGTGCCTGTTTCGAAGATCGCCACCAGGCAGGCGGGCGTGACCAGGTCATCCTCGGCGACCCGTTTCTCCACCAGCACGCCGGAAACCGGCGCGGGCAAATCGACCACCACGCCGCCGGCGGTGATTTCCAGGACCGGCTCGTCATGATCCACCCAGCTGCCCTTCTTGGCCAGCCAGACCGTGACCCGCATCGGCTCGTCGGAGAGGCCCAAGTCCGGCACCAGCATTTCAAAGCGAGCCATCCGCGCTAAAACCCCTTGAAGACTGAGCAGAACGCTGCCCGCGGCCGAAGGCGAGGTGAAACACCGCTGGTGTTCAAGTCAATCGCTCGCGCCGCCGGGCAGCGCCTGGAATGATGAAAACGGTGGTTGGCGGTTCAGGTGGGTTCCCAAGCTGGAGCTTGGGAACCAGGACACGGTGGAGATTGGGAACCAGGAAGTGAATTGCCGATGGTTTTCAAGTCGGGCGCGAAGATTCGGCCAGCATCTCGCCGGCATGATAACTCGAACGGACCAGCGCCCCGGCGGCCACCTGCCGGAACCCGATCCGCCGCGCCGCCTCTGCCAAGGCGTCGAATTCCCCCGGCGGGAGGTAGCGGACGACCGGCAGTTGCGCCGGCGAAGGCTGGAGGTATTGGCCGAGCGTGAGCATTTCGCAGCCGGCGTCGACCAGATCGCACAGCGTGTCGAGCAGTTCCTCCGTGGTTTCGCCGAGGCCGAGCATCAGCCCGGTCTTGGTGCGGACCGACGGATTCCGGTCCTTGATGCGGCGAAACATCGCCAGCGTCCAGCGGTAGTCGGCCTTGCGCCCGCGCACGCTCCGGTAGAGCCGGGGGACGGTCTCGCAGTTGTGGTTGTAGACCTCGGGGCAAGCGTCGACGAGCCGATCGACCGACAGCCTGTTTCCGCCAAAATCGGAGGGCAGGACCTCGACGGTCGCCGGGGTCGCCTTGCGGACCGCGGCGATCGCGCGGCAGAAATGCTCGGCGCCTCCGTCGGGCAGATCGTCGCGGGTGACGCAGGTGATGACCACGTGGCGGAGGCCGAGTCGCGCGGCGGCCTCGGCCAATCGGTCCGGCTCGGCCGGGTCGACGGCGCGGGGCTTGCCCTTGGCCACGCTACAGAAGCCGCAGCGCCGCGTGCAGACCTCGCCGAGGATCATGAAGGTTGCCGTCTTCCGCGCGTAGCACTCCATCCGGTTCGGGCAGCGGGCGTGGTCGCAGACGGTCTCGAGGTTGAGTTCTTCGATCAACCGCGCGGTGAAGTGGTTGGCATTCCCCTTGGGGATGCGGCGTTTCAGCCAGCGTGGAAGCCTGTGCGCACCGGTGGTGGTCATGCGTTGCTCGTTTGAGGCGTTCATCGGAAGCTGGCGCCTAGTGGACCAGCGAGGGCGAGCGCCGCAGCCAAGGATGGCCCGTGTAGAAATGTTGCCGGCGGCATCCGAAAGCGTCCGCCAGGTGATGGACCAGCTCGGCGCGGACTCTTGTCATTTTAACAGGTTGGCCCCGTTCGGCCACCAGCGTGCTCATCCGCGCGTCGCCCAGCGGATCGGAGTCGACGAGGTGGAAGAGCCCCATCGACGGCGAAACGTTGATGAACGCCCCGTGCGAGGTGACCCATTGGGAGACGCCGACGCCGAAGGCGACCAGTTGGCCGCTGCGGCCCCAGAGGCCCGGCCTGGCGCTCGGTGGGCAGCGAATTTCCAGGGCCTGGAGGGCCTGGCCGATGCCGGCCCGGAACCGGGCGAGATACTCGCCGACGGTCCATCCGCGGCCCTTCAGGGAAAGGATCGGGTAGACGGCCAACTGGCCGGGCGCGTGGACCAGGGCGCCTCCACCGCGGCGCATCCAGCGAACAAGAATCCGCCCGCTCCGCAGCGGGCCGGCCGCGTACTGCACGTCGGCGGGCGAGCCGGAGCGCCCAATCGTGATCACCGGCGGGTGTTCGCAGAAGAGGATGTCGATCCGCCCGTCGCCCCGCTCGTGCGCCTCGTGGACCAGCCGCCGCTGCAAGGCAAGGCAGCGTTCCAGCTCGATTTGTCCAAGGAAATAGGCCTCAAGCGAAGCGTCTGGCAAGTCACTGGGCTGGATCATCTTGGCGGCTGCTTGAGTTGGACAAGCGGAGAAGGTAAGGTGAATCTGTCCCGAAAGTCAGCACAATCCCGGCTGCCAAGCTGGAGCTGGGCAACGAGGCGGCAGGGGGAGTCTGGCGGCATGAAAAACTGAACCCTGGCCCCTTAAGCCGGCGGGCATTATAGCGGCCCCAAAAGACTCGGGAAGGGCAAACGTCACGTCATAAGGAATCGCAGCCACGGGCGGAAAGAACAAGAAGAAGAAGGCGGGGCCCGGCAAGAATCCCAACGAGCGGGTGGTCAGCCAGAACCGGAAGGCCCGGCACAACTACGAGATTCTCGATACGCTCGAGTGCGGGATCGTGCTCGTCGGCAGCGAGGTGAAGAGCTTGCGCGCCGGCAAGGCCTCGCTCGACGAAGCCTACGCGCGGGTCCGAGCCGGCGAGGTATGGCTCGTCGGCTCCGACATCCCGGAGTATGTCGAGGCCAACCAATTCAACCACGATCCGAAACGTTCGCGGAAACTGCTCCTGCACCGGCGAGAGATCAGCAAATTCGCCGCTCCCGCTCAGCAGGGTGGCGGCCTGACGCTCGTCCCCTTGAAGCTCTATTTCACCGAGGGCCGGGCGAAGGTGCTGCTCGGGCTGTGCCGCGGCAGGCAGAAGCACGACAAGCGACAGGCCCTCCGCACGACCGAAGCGCGGCGCGAAATCCAGCAGGCGATGCGGCGCCGCTAGGACGAGTCCGCTCGAACCGGCCTTGCCCCGCCCGAGGAGCGGATTTATAGTGCCGCCATGGCCGATGCTTTCCAACCGCCGGACCTTCCCGGCCAACAGGGAATTTCGCTCGATGTCCTATCCCAGGCCTACGCCGAGGCGCTGAGCGGGCAGGTGTCGGCCAGCTCGGAAGAGGTCGCCGACGACGTTCCCCCTGCCGGGCGGTCCACAGGTCAGGAAGACGAGATCTTCGACGGTCTGCCCATCCCAGCGGATGGGGCGGCCGGAGTGGATCGATCGGCCATCGACGACCCGGTGGGCGTGTCGCCGACGACGGTGCTCGAGACAATGCTGTTTGTCGGCAGCATGGACAACCAGCCCCTCGAGCCGGCCAGGGCGGCAGGGCTGATGCGGGGGGTCACTCCGGGCGACGTGGTCGGGATGGTCGAAGCGCTGAACGCCAAATACGCCTCCAATGGCTGCCCCTACAAGATCGTCCACGAGGGGGCAGGCTACCGGATGACGCTTCGCAGGGCGTTTTATCCCCTGCGGAACAAGTTCTACGGCCGCGTTCGCGAGGCCCGGCTTTCCCGGGCGGCCATCGACACCCTGGCGATCGTGGCCTACCGCCAACCGCTGACGGGCGACCAGGTCAGCCAGTTGCGGGGGACGCCGAGCGGCCATCTCCTCACGCAACTCGTTCGCCGGCAACTCCTTAAAGTTGAGAGGCCCAAGGGCACGCGAACCATGGTCTACCGGACGTCGCCGCGTTTTCTGGAGCTTTTTGGGCTGGAAAGCCTGGGAGAGCTGCCCGACAGCGATTGACCGGCGGATTGGCTGTCAAAACGGTCCCTGCGGGCGTTTTTCGATCCCCTCTTCCGTGGCGTTTTTAAGGCCAAAAAAAGACTCAAGACTCTCCTTTACAATGACTTAGGTTGGATCCGCGAAATGAGCGCAGACGCCTGGCGGGGCCACTGGTAGAATAGATGGTTCGATACGGGTTGCCGTGAGGAGGACTCCGGCGACACAGCAGGCTTTCTTCACGACGCAGTCGTCAGGGGCACGAGGTGTCGGGCTACGCCGCAAACGGCGGCGCGGCTGGCTGGGCGGTCTGTCGCTCGGTTGGTTGCAGGGTGGTCTTTTGCATTCCGGTCGTTATCTGGTCTTAAAGCTTGCCGTATGGACGTTTCCCGCCTGGTATCTCGACTTGCTGATTCGACGCCGCTCATCGGGCCTTCGATGCTGGCGGCTGACTTTGCCCACCTTGGCCGCGAGGTCGAGGCCCTGGAGGATGCGGGCGCCGAGGTTCTTCATCTGGACATCATGGATGGGCATTTTGTCCCCAACTTGAGTTTTGGGATTCCGGTCGTCAAGGCGATTCGACGCAGCACCGAGTTGCCGCTGGATGTCCACCTGATGATCGCCCGGCCAGAGCGTTATCTGGAGGTGTTCCGCGACGCCGGCGCCGACCTGCTCACAATCCACGTCGAGGCGGTTGAGAATCCGGAGCCGGTTTTGCGGGAAATTCGCCGTCTGGGAGCCGCGGCGGGCTTGTCTCTCAATCCACCCACGCCGACCGAAGCCGTCGAGCCCTATCTCGAAGAGTGCGACCTGATCCTCTCGATGAGCGTCATGCCGGGTTTTGGCGGGCAGGATTTCCAGGCCGTTATCCTGGACAAGTTGCGACGCCTGCGGAAGCTGGCCGGCCCCAAGAAGTTGCTCTCGGTCGACGGAGGAGTCAACCTGAAGACGATTCGCAGCTGTGCCGAGGCGGGCGCCAATTATTTTATTACGGGCACGGCGCTGCTGGGTGTGGCGGACTATCGCACGCGGTTTGAGCAATTGGTTCACTTGGCGAAATCAGGAACCAACGGCCAGGGGCAGCCCATCCGGTAGGCTTTCACGCCGGACGCAGTGAATTCCGTGGAGACCCCCGAACAGGAGAACGGAATTCATACCGCCGACGTCTTCAAGCGGAGAAAAACCCTTCAACCCCCCACCCGGAGTGAGTTCTTTCGACTCCTTCAAGCGGA
>JAAYCB010000119.1 GCA_012744395.1 Pirellulaceae bacterium | reverse complement strand
AGGAGTTGTCCGCCTGCCAGTGCACGGTGCTCTTCGCGCAGCGGTTGGCAATCGCCGGCCAGCAGTTGGAACAGGTGCGCGAGTACTTCGCCGCGGGCGGCTCGGTAGTGGCGTTGATCGGGCCGGCTGCCGCGCTGGAAAACTGGCCCGAGTGGGAAGCGGAGATCCTGGGCATTCAACGGGCCGGGAGAATTCCCGGCTCGAGCGGTGCGCTGGTCGCGCCGGCGCCGTTTGCCGAAGGGCATCCGATTCTCCGGTCGGTGGAGGGGTTGACCCACGGCGCGAGCATGACCGCCTGGCGGGAAGTCGGCGGCCGACCGACGGCTCTGCTGACCGCCGGCGCCCCTTTCCGCTGCGAGCCGGTCGCCTGGGTGCGGAATCAGGGCGGCCGCCGAGCCTTCTTCACAACGCTCGGCGACCCGGCCGATTTCCAGAAACCGGCGATGCTTCAGCTCTTGGCCAACGCGGTGCTATGGGCCAGCGGGGACGAGGAGACGGGCGGGGGGCAGTGACGGAGGAAGCCGGCGCTGGAAG
Source organism: Pirellulaceae bacterium (assembly GCA_012744395.1). Classification (GTDB taxonomy): domain Bacteria; phylum Planctomycetota; class Planctomycetia; order Pirellulales; family Thermoguttaceae; genus JAAYCB01. The sequence goes on along the minus strand of JAAYCB010000119.1, from coordinate 8,769 downwards.
GGCGGCATGAACGCGCGCCACCCTGGTTCCCAAGCTCCAGCTTGGGAAACGTCCGGGGTGCAAAACCGCCGAAATCCCCGGTGAACGGCCACGGTTTCCCGCTATAATCACGGTCAGCTTTCCTGATGGCTGATGGCTGATGGCTACTGAAGTTTCTGGAGAATCGTTGTGCCGATCTACGAGTTTTATTGTGCGGATTGCCACACTGTGTTCAACTTCCTCGCGCGGACGCCGAACACGGAGAAACGCCCGGACTGTCCTCGCTGCGGCCGTCCGAAGCTGGAAAAGAAGCTTTCGCGTTTTGCGATTTCCAAGGGCCGGTCGGAGTCCGAAGGGGGGGATGGCCTGCCCGAGGGGTTCGACGAGGCGAAGATGGAGCAGGTCATGGCGGAGCTTGCTCGGGAGGGGGAGGGAATCGACGAGGACGATCCGCGGCAGATGGCCCGCATGATGCGCAAGCTCCGCGACGCCACCGGCATGGACCTCGGTCCCGGCATGGAAGAGGCGATCCGGCGGATGGAGGCGGGCGAGGACCCCGACAAGATCGAGGAGGAGATGGGCGACTTGTTGGAGTCCGACGAGCCGGGCATCCCCGAAGGTGGCGGCAAGCTCCACCGCCTGTCGAAGCGGTTCAAGGCCCCTGAGGTCGACGAGGCCCTCTACGAATTGTGAGATGGAGGCGGACGGCAAGTACCTGGACGGCTGCCTGCGCACGCGAGGTAAATGCGAGCATGCCCAGGGCTACTACGTCGCCCGCGTCCGCTTCCAGAAACAGCCGGGCCACTGGTCGGCGTTCTGGGTCGACAACGCGCCGGTCGGCAAGGTCAACGATCGGGGGGCGCGACGGGGCCGAGATCGAGATTTCCGATACGACGAGACCATCCCCCTCTTTCCGGGCGGTGCGGGTCGCTCGTGGTTTCATGTCGCTTGTCGTTATGCTGATGACCCGAGTACACGAAGGGGCGAAGGTTAGCGGCGGCTGCAACCTGCTACCACAATGGGCAAGTTTCAGATCAGTTTGATGTCTGCACTGCTGTTGGCAGGTGGGCTGCCGATTTGGTTAGCTCTCTGTCTTATGCTCCCTTCAAGCACTGGGTGGGGCGACGGCCCGACGAGGTTTGTGATAACACCGCTGCTCTTAACCGGGATAACCATTGCCCTTCATAGACTGTTTCCAAAGCATCGCGATGGGTGGGCAATCGCGATACTGCTTGCGGGCATGATAGCCTGGAGTGTTGTGTGGGGTGCTTTCTGGATATCACAACATTATTAGCATCGGTTAAAAGTCCCGGTTGCCACCGACACGGGAATGGCCGGCGGGCGGGCCGTGTTCCCTATGGGCGCGACCCGGCAAAGCTCATGGATTCCTCTCGGAGCAAAACCAGGAAACGCACCTGGCTACTGACGGTTGGACGTTTCACCGCCCCTGGGCGTAATCCTTGATCCGCGCGGCCGCGTGTGGGAGACTACTCCGAAACGTGACCGGTCACGTAGCAGGGACGTGTGCGTTCCCAAGCTGGAGCTTGGGAACGAGGATGGAGGGCGGGACGGAGCTTGGGAACGAGGAAAGCCGGGGCTGCAAACATGAACGGTCCCTCGCCACTCCTCTGTAGCCGATGCCTGGCGACGCTGACGCCCGGCGAGGGATCGTTCTACGTCGTTCGCATCGAGGCCGTGGCCGATCCCACGCCCCCCAGCTTGACCGAAGAAGACTTGAAGCGCGACGTGCGGGCGGAGATCGAGCGGCTGCTGCGCCAGATGCGCGGGATCACCGAGCAAGAGGCGATGGACCAGGTCTATCGGCAATTGACGCTCTATCTCTGCCCCGCCTGCGTCGGCTGGCTCGACCGGGAACTGCCCGGCTGGTCGCGCAAAGAGCTGCTCGGCAGCCTGAAGCTGGTCCGCGAGGTGATGGTTCCCAACTGGGACATCCATCCGGAGAGGATCACGCACACCCGCGTGATCGACCTGGCGACGGGCCGCCCGATGGCTGAGATCAGTTCGGCCACGATGGAGAACTCCTATCCGCAAACGAAAAAGAGCGTCGACGAGCTGGCGGCCTACATGGCCTACGCCTTGAAGATTCTCAAGAACTGCGATCTGCCCTGCGAAGGCATCACGACGCCCGGCGGCTTCGGCAATCGCGTCAAGTCCGAACTATCGCTGGCGGTGCACCAGGCGGTCCGCGACGTTTACGGGACCGAGCTGCCGCACTACTTCAAGTACATCTCGGAGGGAAAGGAAAGCACCCGGCCCCGGCCCGAACACGTCGAAGGCTTGGAAAGCGACGATCCGCGGGCGACGGTGAGCGTGCCGGGCGGCACCGGCGACTGGTTCGGCGGCTGGTCCGGCGACCGCCAGCCGGAGGGCCAGCGCTACGCGAACGACGACGCCACCGAAGGGCGAATGATCGAGCTCGTCGAGCGGGGCGAGCCGGCCCCCATGTTCTGCCATTGGCCGGGGCTCTACAACAACGGCGCCCAGACGGGTTTCGAGCAGTTCAAGCGGATCATTCTCGCCCTGGAGGGCCGCTATCGCGATCGGACGCTCTGGATGAAGACCAGCGAGTTGGCCCGCTACTACGCGGCCGCCGAGTTGACCACGATCGAGCGGACCAACGGCCAGGTGATGCTCGCCGCTCCGTTTGCCTGCCCACTGTTCACGCTCCGCGTCCCCACGGCGCACAAGGCGCCGCCGACGCTGGCGCACCAGGGCCAGGCGATCCCGCTTGCCGAAGTCTCCGCGGAGCGCGATCTGAAAGAGGGAACATGGACGCGGCGGAAAGATGACCTGGTCCTCTGTTTCGACCTGCCCAAGGGGCGCACGGTTCTGTCGGTGTGATCGCCGCGGGGACTGTCCCCCTCACGCCCGTCCAGGAGAACAAAGAATCATGAAATCCAATCGACTTGCCCGAACCAGCGCGCTGGGCTTGGCCGTTGCCTGCGCGGCTTTGTGGTTTGCCTCTCCGCTCCCGGCCGAAGCGGTCGAGACGCTGCCCGGCACCAGGCCGCTTGAATCGCAGGAGGAAGACCTGTCGGCGGCGATGATGGACGGCGCGCACCGGTTCGTCGAGCGAAAAATCGCCGAATCAATCGAGCGGCGTACGGCGCACTGGAAGCGGGATTTCAGTTCGCCCGAGGCGTACCGGAAGTCCATCGAGCCAAACCGCCAGCACTTCCGCGAGATCATCGGGGCGGTCGATCCGCGGACTGCCGGAGCGCTGGAGCGGTTTGGCGACGACGCCAACCCGGCCCTGGTGGCGGCCGCGGCGGCTTATGAAGTCTACCAGGTCCGCTGGCCCGTGTTGGAAGGCGTGTTCGGCGAAGGGCTCCTGGTGCGGCCGAAACACGAGGCCGCCGGGCATGTGATTGCGATTCCCGACGCCGATCAGACGCCCGAAATGCTCCTGGGCCTGACCGAGGGGCTGCCGCCCGGTGGGCAGTGGGCGCGGCGGCTGGCTGAAAGCGGGTTTGAAATCGTGCTGCCGGCGCTCGTCGGCCGCGAGAAGCTGGCCACGGACGACCGGCAACTCCGCCAGAGCGACCAGACCTATCGCGAATGGATCTACCGGCAGGCGTTCCACATGGGGCGGCACGTGATCGGCTACGAGGTGCAGAAGGTGCTGGCCGCGGTGGACGCGTTTGAGAAGAGCGCGGCTCGCCGGAGGATCGGCGTGGCCGGCTACGGGGAGGGGGGCCTGATCGCCTTTTATGCCGCCGCGCTCGACGAGCGGATCGACGCGGCGCTGGTGAGCGGATACTTCAACTGCCGCCAGGCCGTCTGGTCGGAGCCGATCTATCGCAATGTCTGGCGACTGCTGGACGAATTCGGCGACGCCGAGATTGCCTCGCTGATTCTGCCGCGCTGGCTCGTTGTCGAGCACAGCCAATTCCCCCCGGTTGTGGACCAGAAGGGAGCGCTCCAGACGCCGGCGCTGGAAAGCATCCAGGGCGAGCTGTCGCGGATTCCGCGCGCGCTCGCATCGTGGGGCGGTGTTCGGTTGATCCAAGGAGAAGGGGGCCGCCCGGCCGGCCCGGGGTCCGCTGAAGCTTTGCACGAGTTCGCCAAGGGGTTGGGTGTCGAAGCCGCAGCGTCGCCTTCCACGGCCCTGCCGGTGGATCGGCGGGCGTCGTTCGATCCGGCCGTGCGGCAGGCACGAGCGGTCAAGCAGTTGGAGGGCCACGTGCAGGGCCTCGTCCGCGGGTCGGAACACGTCCGCGACCGGTTCTTTCTCCACAAGGTGATGCCCGAGCTGGCCGACTGGAGGTGGACGACGGATAGGCGGCGCCCGACGCATGATCCGGCGAAATTCGTCGCTGGCGCCAGGGAGTTTCGCGAGCAGTTCCACGAGGAGGGCATGGGCCGGTTCAAGGAGCCGCGGCTGGCTGCCAACCCCCGGACGAGAAGGATTCTGGAGACGGAGAAGTGGACCGCCTACGACGTGGTTCTCGACGTCTTCCCCGAGCTGTTCGCCTGGGGGGTGCTGGTGTTGCCCAAGGGCATCGCGGCGGGCGAGCGCCGGCCGGTCGTTGTCTGCCAGCATGGCAGGAACGGCCTGCCGCGCGACGTGATCGATCGGAACCGCTCGGCCTACGGCAATTTTGCGGCCCGGCTGGCGGAGCGGGGTCTGGTCACCTTCGCACCCCACAACCTGTATCGCGGCGAGGATCGATACCGCTGGCTCGACCGCAAGGCGAACACGGTCAAGGCGACGCTGTTCTCGTTCATCATCGCCCAGCACGACCAGATTCTGCGCTGGCTGGGCGAGCAGCCTTTTGTCGATGCGAAACGGATCGCCTTCTATGGCTTGAGCTACGGCGGCGAGACGGCGGTCCGCGTGCCGGCGATCCTCGAAGGGTATTGCCTGTCGATCTGTTCGGGCGATTTCAACCAGTGGACGCGGAAAGTGGCGGCGACCGACCAGCCGTTCAGCTTCATGCGGACGATCGAGTGGGAGATGCCCTATTGGAACCTGGGACTGCGGTTCGACTATGCGGAGATGGCGTACTTGATGATTCCGCGGCCGCTGATGGTCGAGCGGGGGCATCTGGACGCGGTGGGCCGCGACCACTGGGTGGCGCATGAGTACGCTCGCGCCCGCTGGCTGTACGCCCAGTTGGGGCTTGCCGACCGCACCGAGATTGAATTCTTCCAGGGCGGCCACAGCATCAACGGCGAAGGGACGTTCGCGTTTCTGCACAAGCATCTCGACTGGCCGCGGCGGTCCGGGGGCGACCCGACGGGCGGGGAATGAACCGCATCGCTGACGCGGTTAGCAAGCCGCAGCGGCGATCCCAGCCGCTGGGGATTGGCGCGTTCTTAACGACTACGATCCGCGGTCGAGAGCCGCGTCGCACGCCTGGCAGACATCGCCGGCCGAGATCGCGTCCATCAAGGTCCGCGGCGCGGCGCGGCGCTGGCGGCTTGTGCCCTCGAAGGTTGCTTTCTGAATGGCGACGTGTTGGGGGCCGTAAGGGCCGTTGCGTGCGGCCGGCATCGGGCCGTAGAGCCCCACGCACGGAGTGCCAACGGCGGCGGCAAGGTGCAAGGGTCCGGTGTCGGAACCCACGAAGAGGGACGCGCGGCGGCAGAGGGCGGCAAGGTCGCGGAGCGAGGTATCCGGCGCCATCCGGGCAGCGCCGTCCGCCGCGGCGACAACTTCGGCGGCGGCGGCTCGCTCTTCGGGCCCCGCCCAGACCACCGCGGAGGAGACTTGGCGGTTCTGGAGGAGATGGCGGGCGACTTCGGCGTAGCGGTCCATCCGCCAGAGTTTCGACGGCCAGCCGGCTCCGACATTGATCAGGGCGAACGGCTGGCCGGCGAGTCCCAGGGCGGCGAGGATCCGCGAGCACGCCTGGCGATCACGCTCGCTCTCCGCCAGATCGAACCGGACGGGCGGTTTCTCGATCCCCAGGGGGCGAAGCAGTTCGAGGTTGCAGTCGATGATGTGGGCCGACGTGGAGCGGACGAGCTCCGTGTTCAGCAGGCGGCTGGCTTCGCGCCCCTTCTTGCAGCCGAATCCGATTCGCCGCGGGGCGCCGGAAAGCCAGGCGGCCAATGCGCTCTTCGTCAGGCCCTGAAGGTCGATGGCGACCTGCGGGGCGAATTCCCGCAGTTCGCGGCGGGCGCGGCGGACCGCGCGGAACGACTTCAGCCAGCGGCGCGGAACGGCAATCAGGCGGTCCAGCGCGGGGTGGCCCTCCAGCAGGTGGGCGGCGCCGCCCTCGACGATCCAGGCCAGTTCCGCCTGGGGGAACCGGTCTCGCAAGGCGTTGAGCACCGGCAGGCCGTGCATCACATCGCCAATTGCCGTCAGGCGGACGATCAGAATCCTGGGGCCGTTCGACATGCCGCCTCCGAAATCGCCAATTCTCGGCGAAAAACGCGCAACGCCACCGCGTTGTTTGCGTCCCCTTCCATGATAGACCGCCGCGCCGCGCGGGCCCAATAGGGATTCCGCGGGCCCGCGACAAAAGCTGTTGGAGGGGATAAAATGCATCGTTTCCCCACCACCCGCGCTTCGCCGATCAACCGGACCTCGATGCCTACCACCACGAAAGTCGACGGGCTGCTGGCTCGCCACAAGGCGGCGCTCCAGTATCTCTACGCACGGATCAACTACGAACGGATTCCGAGGCTGCCCTACCATGACCGCTGCTTCAAGCTGGAGCGGATGCAGGAGCTGGTCGATCGGCTGGGGAATCCCGAGCGAGCGATGCGGACGGTCCACGTGGCCGGGACGAAGGGCAAGGGCTCGACTGCGGCGATGATCGGCAGCATCCTTCGGGCGGCGGGGGTGCGGACGGGCGTCTTCTCCTCGCCGCACCTGGATCGGGTCGAGGAGCGGATGACGGTCGACGGGGTCGAGTGCCCGGCCGAGGACCTCGTCGAGCTGGTCGAGATGCTGATCCCGATCATCGAGGCGATGGACGGGGATCGGGCGGCGACCGGCGAACAGCCCGCCGGACCGACGTACTTCGAGATCATTACGGCGTTGGCGCTGCTGCATTTCGTCCGTTGCGGGGTCGACACGGCCGTTCTGGAGGTGGGGCTTGGCGGGCGGCTCGACTCGACGAACGTCTGCCTGCCGGAGGTCGCCGTGATCACCAGCATCAGCCTTGACCACACGCAGCAACTGGGCAACACGCTGGAATTGATCGCCGCGGAAAAGGCGGGAATCGTCAAGCCCGGCGTCCCGTTGGTCAGCGGTGTCACCGCGCTCGGCGCCCGCGAGGTGATCCGCTCGATCTGCCGCCAGCGCGGCAGCCGGCTGATCGAGCTGGGGACGGATTTCGACGTCGCCTATCGGCCACCCCGCGATCTGGCCGATCGCGATTCGAGGGGCGAGATCGATTTCGAGGGCCGCAGCGGAGAACCGGTTCGATTCCGCTCGCTGCCGTTGGGCATGGTGGGCCGCCATCAAGCGGTCAACGCCGCGGTCGCCCTGGCGGCGGTCGGCGAGCTTCGCGGCCGGGGGCGGACGATTCTCGACGAGCAGATCGTCAGCGGCCTGGCGGCCGCGCGGTGCCCGGCGCGGATTGAAGTCGTCGGCCGCCGGCCGACGGTGATCATCGACGGGGCGCACAACGTCGCCTCGATCGAGGCGCTGGTCGCCGCCATCGGGGAGAGTTTTACCGCGCGGAAGAAGATTCTCGTGTTCGCCACGAGCCAAGACAAGGACATCGCCGGGATGATGCGGCTCGTGTTGCCGCTGTTCGATGAAATCATCCTCACGAGGTATCGGCTGAACCCCCGCGCGGCGCCTCCCAAGGAGCTGGCGGCGATCGCGGCGCGGTTGACGGGGCGGGTCTGCCGGGTATGCTCGAAACCGGTGGATGCCTGGAATGCAGCCCGGGCCAGCGCGGGGCCTGATGACCTTGTCTGTGTGGCCGGATCGTTTTTTCTCGCTTCGGAACTCCGCAGAATCTGCACTTGCCCGACCTGATCCGCACCTGGCGGCAGGCCGGTCCTCACTAATTTCCCAGGGGACGATGCCATGTGGCCAAAACATCTGATCTTCAAGGCGGTTTGGCTGTTCGTGATTGCCGGGTTCGCGGCCCAGGCCGTGGCTCAAAGCGCTGCCGATCCGGTCGTCGAATCGCTCCACCAGCGCGTGGGCCGCTTTCTCGAACAGGTTTCGTCGGGCACCTCGGTCCCCACCGCCTACCAGGACCTGCTCAGCGGAGGGCCGCTCGCCACCCGGAAGAGCGAACTCGACGAGCTGATCAAGAAGACCGACAAGATCAGCGAGCTGTACGGGGAATACCGGGCGTTCGAGCATGTCTTCACCCGGCGCGTGGGCGCGGACCTGGTCTTCATGAAGTACCTCTACAAATGCCAGAAGTTCCCCGTCCTCTGGCACATCACCTTCTACCGCCCGCCGATCCAGGCCGACCTGCCCTCGGACAGCGGCAGCGCCTGGCAGGTGATCGCGATCCGCTTCGATACGAACCTGGAGGTGCTCACGGTACTGAAGAACTGACCGCTTCTATGCCAATTGGCATATCGCCTGATTCCTTCGCACGGAGAAACACGATGACTGGCCGCCTTTTCGGAACGGGCCTGTGGCTGGCAGCCGCGCTGCTGACTTTCGGCTGTGGCGGATCGAAGCCCGGCGATGCTCCCGCCACACCGCCGCGCGGACCGGCGACTGCCGCCCCGGCTGGGGCGATGCCGGCGGTGGAGCCGGAGAGCTCCCTGGAAAATCCCCCGGCGGCGGTGGAGCCGGAGAGCTCCCTGGAAAATCCCCCGGCGGCGGTTGCCGAGTCT
>JAAYCB010000118.1 GCA_012744395.1 Pirellulaceae bacterium | reverse complement strand
GGTGGAATTTCCCTATGTCCGGCACGTCTACAGCCTCTACGGCGCGGCCGACAAGGTCCAGAACGCGCACTTTCCGCGCGAGGGCCACGACTACGGCCCCTCCAAGCGGATGGCGGCCTACCCCTTCTTTGTCCGCCACCTCCTCCTCGATGGTGAGCGCGCTTGGGGCGGCAAGGACTGCATCGATGAGTCGTTCGTCAAAGTCGAGACGCGGGAGGAAATGCTCGTCTTCGGCCCGGACAACCCCTATCCCAAAGACTCGGTGCCGCCGAATACGCCGCTGCCGTAAAGGACTCGACCCATGACGCCGAATTGCCGGCCCGCTGCTTGGACTGGCCGTGATCTGCGCCGCCGGCCCGGCCCTGGCCGCGGCCGCTGATGTGCCAGAACGGCATCGACGAACCGCCATCGCAGTTTCCGCGCTCGGTGGCGGTTCGCGTGATGCCGGAGATTGCGCCGATCTATCGCGATCTTGGCGTACGCCAGAACGTGGCCATGGTTGCCTTCCCCGGGGGGCACGAAATTCATGTCCCCAGCCTGCGGGCGTTTCTCAGTTTGGTGTTCGGGCCCCAGTAGGAGAGACGATGCGCGGCATCAACAGCGTATTCAGGTTGAGCGTGATCGTGGCTGCCGGCCTGCCTCTGGCCGCCGTGGCGAGCGAAAGCGCGCGTCGGCCCGCCGCCGCGCCCGTGACGGTCGATGAAAGCAATTTCGCCTATCCCTATGAAAAGGTCTTCGATTATTACATCATCGAGGCATGGCGCTCCCTGGATAATCCGGTTCCGGCCTACACGCCGGAGATGGTCGCTCGGCATACGGAATTGGTTGGCAGGCTGCGCTGGGTAGCGCCGACCGCAAGCGGAAACCAGGCGATGGTGCTGGGACGCACGCCCGGCTGGCCAAAAAACCCTGCCTTTCCGCAAGACCCGGAGATCCCGCCCCAGAACATCTACGGCTACCAGATCACCGACCCTTCCGCCAAGGGGCCGAAAATCAAGATGGTTCTGGTTTCGGGAAACCATGCCACCGAGTTCACCGGCAACTGGGTCTTGGAAGGGATGGTGAATTTCCTGGCCGGCAGCGACCCTCGGGCGGTCTTTCTACGCGGCACGGCGGTCTTCTATGTGTATCCCGATGTCAATCCGGAAGGCCGATACCAGGCGGTCCAGCGGATCAATCTGAAGGCCGCGCCGGACCCGAATGCGGGCACCAACGGGTGCTATCGCGGCAATCCGGAGTTGTACGCCGCCGGCGCGCGGGACCACAACCGGGCATGGACGACGAGCGGCAGATTCTCGACGATCGACACGCTCACCGCGGCGATCAAGAAGGATACGGGCGGCCGCGCCGACTATTCCTGGGACATGCACGGTCCGCAGGACGTTGGAAACTGGCGCTCCCCGCTCATCGAGGCCCGCCTGAATGCCTATGCGAATGCCCTATTGAAACGTGAACCGGACGTCGTCCGCTGCGGACCGCCGGGCAACTTCAAGCGAAACGTGGAGAACGGTCCGCCGGGCAAATTCTCGCTCTGGGCAGCCAGCGAAGAAGGCCTCAACGTGACCTATCCCTACACGTACGAGCCGGGCGGGTGGACCCGCGAGCGGCTTCTCGAATCCGGCCGCAATCTGGCCCTCGCCCTCCACGATGTCCTCACCGCCGCGGAGGACTGAGCGCCGAACGACTGCAACGCGACAAGCCGGCCGCGGACTGACAGGGCCGGCAAGCGCACCCTCCTCTCACCAGTTCATCGCCAGTCTGTGGGTGGCGCCTTTTGCGATCGGCGGCGCTTTCTACACTTTCCAATCCATCGCGGCCGCATGCGATCCAAAAGCGGATTCCTGCTTCCGCCGCCTGCGCGGACTGATTAGAATTGCGCTCGGGTTTCACATGTTCGGCGGGATTGGCAGTGGGAGCACCGAATCATGAAAGTCGTCTCCGGGTTCGCCTTGGCTGTTCTTTTCCTGTCCTCCGGAACCACGCGGCTCAGCGCGGAGGAGCCTGGGAAGCTCGCCGAGAACAGGAAATACCTGATCCTCCATGCCGACGACGCGGGCATGTCGCACTCGGCCAACACGGGCACGATCGAGGCGATGCAGCGCGGCATCGTCTCTTCGGCAAGCATCATGGTGCCGTGCCCCTGGTTTGTCGAGTTCGCCGCCTACGCCAGAAAGCACCCGGAAATGGACTTCGGCGTCCACCTGACGCTCAACTGCGAATGGGAGAACTACCGTTGGGGTCCCGTTTCCCCACGCGACAAGGTGTCCAGCCTGGTCGACCCGCAGGGTTACCTGTGGGGCAACGTCCGCCAAGTCGCAAAACACGCCAAGGCGGAGGAGGTCGAAATGGAACTGCGCGCCCAGATCGAGAGGGCCAGGCAGTTCGGCGTTGCGGTAAGCCATCTCGACACGCACATGGGCGCGTTGGCCAGCCGGCCGGACCTGGTGGAGATCTATGTGAAGCTGGGGATGGAGTACGACCTGCCGGTGTTGTTCTCGCGCGACGCCGCCGGCGAATTGGTCCGCGAGTATCCCGCGCTGGCGGAGAAGGGGAAGGCCCTGCTGGAAATGGTCGACCGTCGCGGGTTTCCCGTACCGGATCGCCTGGCACAATTTTATGGAGGCGAAAGCCACGCAGAGCGCAAGGAAGACTACCTGACGTTCCTCCGCAACTTGCAGCCGGGCGTAACCCAGTTGATCGTCCACTGCGGCTACGACAACGAGGAACTGCGGGCGATCACCAACAGCGCCGCCCGCCGCGACAGCGACCGCCGCGTGTTCACCGATCCGGAGGTAATTGCCGAGGCGAAGCGGCTGGAAATTGAGCTGATCGGCTGGCGGCAGTTCCGCATGGCGGTGGAGCAACCAGCGGCTGTGAAGTAATTCTCCGCCAGCCAGGGGGAACCGTTTGGGGGACTTGCGTCTGTTGGCGCCGGCCTACTTCTTGGTTAGTTCGATCCGGCCCAGATCGGTCGGCTTCCCGGCTTCGACTGTGAAGCGAACGGGCGCGTCTTTCGGGTCCGTGTAACGGTTGTTCAGTTTGTCGGGGCCGCCGTAGCGGCCGGAGAACGCCTCCTTCTGCCCCCACATGAACGTCAGGACGTAGTCGCCCGCCGGGACTCCATCGCCAGACTCGTACGTAGAAATCGAGAACCCGCCGTCCTCGCCGGTAAAGGCTGAAGACACGGTGGGCATTGCCGCATCCATGCCTTTCGTGTCGTGGCACGTCACCGCCAGATAGTTCGCGGGCGCCCCGTCGACATAGACCTGCCCGGTAACCGGATATGTCTCTTTGCGAGGCGGTCCCTGCTCGCTGCACGCTACACCGGAAAGGCAGACGCCGGCAAGCAGCGCGAGTCGTTGTGCCGTTGGCAGTCTCATGGAAATCCTCATTGCCGTCTTGTGAACTGTCACAGCGCTTCCCTGAAAACGCACTCCGCTGGCGCGCGACTAGGGATCGAGCGAGGCTTCGCTGCCAGCCCGCGTGATCCGCGCGGCGAGCGAATACTGATGAATACTCTCGGACAGAAACTGCACGGAACCGTCACACATCAAGAACTGCGCGCCGCCCGGATGGAAGCTGTAGAAGCTGTCGCCGCGGATATTGTTGCAGTTGATCCCGCACGGCCCTCCCGAGGGACCGCGCCGCCCATCGTACAGCGCTCCTTGCATCCAGACGTCGCTATTCAGAAAATCACCCCAACCGCCACCGTTCTCTCCGATCTTCTGGGCCACCGTGTCGGGGGCAAGATCCGCGTCCGTTGCCGCGCGGCCGCCCTTGAGATAAATCGCGTTTCCGCCCACGCGCTCACCGATCAGGATCGTGTTGGAGGTGCCATCGATGACGTCCGAAATGCGGCTTGTGCTAATGTCCACGTGGCCCAATGCCGGAGCGTTCAGGCAGGGTTGAAGCGTTCCGTCGCGACTGCTCGCGGCGGTCCTGCCGGCATAAGCCAGACTCGCGAGGTCGTTGCGCACCCCGCCCACGGCAAGATAATCCGACGCCGCCGCGCTCCAACTCAGCGGAGGCAAGCCCTCAGCCAGCGTGCCGCCGCCGGTGTAGTTCCGGTCCGAACCGGGAGCCGAGGGGCAGATGAATACATCCAATTCGGTGTTGATGACCGCGATATTCGACTGGATGACGGCGGCGGGGAACCCAAAGGCTGTTGCCTCGTTGATTGTCGGCACGCGCGTGTCGTAGCGATCATAGAGGGCGCTCTGCTCGATGAACGGCAGGATCTTGACTCCCCAGCCCTGGACGTTCAAATCGCCCGTCAGCACCCAATCGGGAGGGAATGTCTTGAACGTCGATTCGTAGTTGAGCAGCCCCAGACCGATCTGCTTCAGATTGTTGCTGCACTGCGCCCGCCGGGCGGCCTCGCGGGCCGCCTGAACCGCCGGCAGCAGCAAAGCGATCAAGATTCCGATGATCGCAATCACCACCAGCAACTCGACCAAGGTGAAGCCATTCCGCCTTGCACACCGTTTGTGCCACCACATCGCATGTCCTCCTTTAGAGAGAAACGTGATGGATGCCGGGTTTCACGGCAGAGAGCTGCGCTCCCGGAGACCGCCGCAAAGCCTCGACTGATACTGATCGGGAATGTGATTTCCCACAAATCGGAATCTAATCAGGAAGAACAGATTTCAGTGAGGAAGAAGTAAGTGGTACATGGATGATGGGAATGGCCACTGCCCTGACTTTAACTAGGCGGAATTATTGAGTCAAGCGAGCGTGGCAGAAGTATGGGGGGCTGAATTGACTTGCGCGAGCCCCGGAGAAAGCTGTAAAACATGAGCCATCAAGAACTTAGCGCATTCCGGGCGAGCCAGCAGAAGCCGTTCTGGATGCGAATTCCAGGGTGTTTCTGGCAGACCATGAATTCCCTCGAAAGGGTTACGCCCGGCCATCCGCCGGAAATTGCGGTCGCCGGCGATCCCGCCGGCCGACGCGGGTCTTGCTCCGGTTCTGGGAATCCTGCAACAGGAGAGTCATCGACAAGGCGTTTCGCGCGTCCCCTGCAACCATTGTCCCAAGTCGGGTGCCGGCAATTGGCAGATCGGCCGAAGCGACCCCCGGCGCTGACAGTCCAAGACCGAGACAGTCGCCGCAATCGGCGGATTGGCAGCCTCGGCGTGCCGAGGTAAACTTCAGTGCATCGCAGCCACCCCCAAAGGCGGGCATGGTTCTCGGCACGGAGCAGCGTAGTGACTTGGATGCGACGAACGGTTGCAGCGATCACGGTAATTCTTGGTGCCGCCGCCTGGCCGGTCCCGGCGGCCGATTGGCCGTGTTTTCGCGGGCCGCATCGCGATGCGATCTGCACCGAGACGGGTCTGCTGAAGGAGTGGCCCGAGGCCGGACCCAGTCTGCTGTGGCGGAGCGAGCAGATCGGCCAGGGGTTCTATGGAGTCTCCGTCGTCGGCAGCCTGCTTTACACGATGGGAGAGCGGAACGGCGCTGAGTGGCTCATGGCCGTCGACTCCGCGAACCGGGGGCGGGTGATCTGGGCCTACCCGATCGGCCCGATCCGCCAGGCAGGGGCCGGTCATGCCGGCCCGCGATGCACCCCGGCCGTCTACCGCGATCGGGTCTACGCGCTGGGGATCAGCGGCGATTTGGTCTGCGCCGACACGATGTCCGGCCAGCTGGAGTGGCGGCGGAACCTGGTTGTCGAATTTGGCGGCAGCCCGGCCAAGACCGGCTACAGCGAATCGCCCCTGGTCGACGGCAACTGGGTGGTCTGCACGCCGGGCGGTTCGCTGGCCACCGTGCTTGCCCTCTGGCGGGTCAATGGGCAGAAGGTCTGGGCCGCCCCGATCGGCGATCCGGCCAGCGGCGCGTCGCTCGTCAAAGTCTCGATCGGCGAGGTCCAGCAATACGTCCAGCGGACGGCCGCCGGGCTGATCGGCGTTCGCGTCCGCGGCGGCGGTCTGCTCTGGCGTTGGAATCCGCCGGCGGGCGAGTCGGCCCGTGCCGCCGCCGCGCCCGGGGCCAGGACCGCTCGCGACCCGCCCGCCCCCCAAGCGATCGCCGCCTGCTCGCCGGTCTGGTTCGGGCAGACCATTTTTGCCGACGGAGACCGCGCCGGCAGCGGCGTTGTCTGGCCGCTGAAGCACGGCGAGGAGTTCCTCGCCAAGGAGGTCTATTTCAAGGCCGACTTCCTGCTCGGCCATGGCGGCGCCGTCCTCTGGAACGGATCGCTCTACACCTGCGCCGATCCGAACAAGCTGAGCTGCCTCGACTACAAGACGGGCCGGGTTCGCTGGCAAGACGAAACCTGCGGAAAGTGCTCGCTCCTTTTTGCCGATGGAATGCTCTACGCACGCGATGAGGCCGGGCCGGTCAGCCTTGTGCGAGCGACGCCCGAAGAATTCGAGCTCCGCGGCCGCTTCACCCCCCCGATCCGCAGCCGCAGGCAAAGTTGGGTCCACCCCGTGATCAGCGGGGGAAGACTCTACCTCCGCGAACAAAACGCGCTATTCTGTTATGATGTGGTCAACTGGCCGCAGGAGACCGGCGAGAAAAGCACGCGGAGACAGGCCGCGGGTACCAGGTAAACGGGCCAAGCCAGGTAAAGATTAGGAGGAGTTGCAGAGATGGCACTTTTCGGTTCCGGCAAGAAGGTCGATGAACTGTTGCAGGCAACCTACCGCGGCGACCGCCAGGCGGTCTTCCGCCTCGTTCGCGATGGCGTCAAGACCGGCGCGAAGAATAAGTCCGGCCTGGCGGCGATGCACGTGATCGCCTATCTCTCGGACGATCGCACCGGAATCATGGACAATCTGCTCTTCGGAAAAGCCGATATCAACGAGCCGGAAGACAACTACGGTTGGACACCGCTGCACATCGCCGCCGGAATGGGCAATCTGAAGGTCGCCGGGCAGTTGATCGCCAAGGGCGCCGACGTGAATATCCGCGACAAGCACGGCGCCACGCCCCTGGACATGGCGGCGGCCCAATCGGAAAAGCGGATGTACGATTTCCTGCGGACCAAGGACGCCGAGGAAGGCACCGGCACAATCGCCTCCGGACCGCTGGCGATCCCAGTCAGCAAGGTTGGCAAGGCGATCGACGCGATTGCCGAAGCGGCCGCGAAAAGTGCGCCCAAAAAGGAGTGATCCACGGCCTGCCGCCGGGGATCCGGCGGGGATTACCCGGTCGGCGCCCGCTGCTCGACGTGGAATCGGATCGACGACTGGCCCGACTTGTCGCCGTTCAAGTCGGCAACGGTCAGGCGCAGTTCGTACTTGCCCGGCGCGAGATGTTCGGGGATGGCGAATTCGCAGACGGTGAAGAAATCGCGCCGCTGGTTGCGGCAGTATTCCTCGTTCGTCTCGAATTGGTGGTCCGCGACTTTCTGCCGCCGGCTGTCGAAGATCTCGTAGCTGCTCCGCAACGATGTGTAATGGCCCCGGGCCGTCTCCGTGCTCTGGAAGTTGTCCACCTCGGCGTAGAGCAGCACCTTCTGGCCCGGGCTGAATTCGTACCCGGCGAACGGTGTATAGCAGCCGTAGCTCTGCACCTCCGTGACGAACGCCAGATTGCGGACAAGAAGCGGCGCCGCTTCACCGAGCCGCGTCAGCGCCTCGCCCAGGCAGTGTTTTGACTCGGCGAGACGATTGGATCGATCGGCGATCCACTCGTCGCTGATCAGCGTCGCCAGGCCAAACAGCTCCTGCGACCAGAAATCCTGTATCTCCGGCTCAAGCGACGGGATCGGGCGGCAGGCGTCCTCGCGGCGGTTGGCGATCAGCAACAGCAGCCGAAGCCGGGCTTCGTCATCCCGATTCCCCACGGTCTCCCCCTCCCCGCGATGCTGGCGCCGATAGGCCTCGATCGCCGCCTCCACGTAATCCTGCCAGTGGATGCCCTCTTCGGACCTGCCGGCGACGCCCCCGCCGGCCGCCTCGGGAGAAGGGCCTTCCCCACCGTGCTCCGCCTTGGCCCTCGACTGTTCGATCAGACTCGCCAATCCGTCGACCAGATCGGATTCGGACTCCGCCTCCAGGGGCGACTGGTACGCCGCGGCGACCACGGCCGCAGCGGTCGCCTCTTTCTTCGGCGCCGCCGCGGATTGGCGTCGGCGAATGTCCTGCCCCTCGGGACGCGCATCGCCGTCGGATGACTCCGGAGGCGCGCTTGCCGCGACGGCGGGGCGGGCCGCCTCGGACTTGCCCCCGCTGTTTTGCCTCGTCCTTCCCATCGCCAGCAAAGCGCGGTATTGGCGAATCAGCTGCGGCTGGTATTTCTGGGGAGTTTGGGAAAGCCAGGCAAGAATCTCGCAGCGGATCTCCGGGGCCAAGTTGGGCAACTCGTCCAGTTCGCAAACGAACGCCTTCATTTCGGTCGATGGCCCCGGAATCGGCCACGGCGGGTATCCGCCCGGCGCTGCCAGCAGCATGGCCCCCTGTGGCATTGGCCATTGTGCGGCGGTTGCCGTCTGGCCGAGCGGCAGTGCTTGGCGCGGGTCGGAGAGACCGGATGCCTGGACGGCGCTCTGGATGGAACCGGCCCGCGCGGCTTGCGACGCCAAGCCGGGCTCCGCCGCAGTCGCCTCGACGCGCGGCAGGAGAGCCTGCTCACCGCTCTCCGGGCGCAGCAGTGCGGAACAGCCGCCGCAAATCGACAGCCAGACCGCCGCCAGCACGATGCCTGGATACGATCGGTGGCTCGACAAATGGGAAGACCGTGAGGTACCTGTCATTGGGCATCGCCGCAAAGATTCCGGAAGACGTCGCCGAAATCCGTCGCACAAACCGGGCAGGAGTCGATTCGCAACGTACCCGCGGATGAGGGGGCGGATCTTAGCCGATGGCCACGATTCCGACAACCCGAGTTGCCGCCATGCCCCGCGCGGCCGCCTTCACCTCCGCCGCTCCGTCGCCGAGAAATCACCGGCTGCAAGCCGGCACCGCGCCGGGAACGTTTTTGCCGCGTCCGCCAACTGGGCAAACCAGGTAATTCCTGTGCGGCTGCCGCGATCGACTCACAGCAACCGCCGCCCTGTCCGATCAAGGGGAGAGGGGGAGAGCCAGCTCCAGGAGGCGTGCCATGCAGATGGCCGACGCGGCGATCATCATTCCCGTCCACAACCACGGAGCGGTCGTCTTGGACACGCTGGTTTCCGTGGCAGAGCAAACACGGCCCCCAAAACGCTTGATCGTTGTCGACGATGGGTCGACCGACCAGACTGCCCAAGGCATCCAACAGTGGTTGGCGTGGACCGATCCACGCATCGACGCGCGTCTTCTGCGGCAACCCGCCAGGGGGGCCTCCTCCGCTCGCAATTGCGGCATCGGCCAGCGGGGAGATTGCCGGTTCGTTGCCTTTCTCGACCCGGGCGATTTGTGGCCGCCGGATTTCTTGCAGCGTGCGACCTACTACCTGGAGACCGATTCCAGGGCGGTCGCCGTGAGCTGCGACCGGTTGACCGTCAACGCCGCGAAGAACACGCGGCGGCGGGAGGTGCTGGCGGGGATCGCGGAGAATCCGCCGCGCTGGCTCTTCACGCGCGATCCCCGCGTTGGCTCCTGCACCCTGTTTCGCGCCGAGGCGATCCTTTCGCTCGGCCACGACGCGAGCCTCGCGGTGGCGGACGGGGCCGGCCTGATGCTGAGGTTGAGCGTTTCCGGCCCCTGGCTCTATGCGGCCGGAAAGCCCGCCCTCTTCCGCGTGAAAACCGCCCAGCGAGGCGCGCCCGGCGGCCCCGGCCATGGACCGCCCGACTGCCTGGCCTGGGCCGAGGTATGCGAGGATTTCATCCACTCCCACAGCGTGCGCCAATTCATGACGCCCCGCGAGGTCCGCTTCCACCTCGCCCGGCGCTGGTATCGCGCCGGCCGGCAACTCGCCGCGAGCGACCGGTTCGACGCGGCCCTGCGATGCTATCGCCGCTCGTGCTATTGGCGGAGTTGGAGCCGGGCGCGGTGCCACCTTGCCGCCGGCTGCATCACCGCCGGCGGAGTCCGCCGCTGCCTCCGCGCGATCCGCCTCGCCGCCCGGCCTGCTCCGGTAGCGCGACAGCGCCGCGCGGAAGGCATCCCGAGCTCGCCGCTCGGCCAGGTCGAAGACCAGGATCGAGTAGCCAGCCCGGCCGATCGGGCGGAAGCTGCGAAACTCCCGGAACGGGTCGTCCGCCAGCACGTACAAGCCCTGTAACGCCGTGACCGAGAGGGCCAGGGTGTCGTATTCGTCGAGCGGCCGCTTCAGGGCCGGCACGTTGTCCGCCTCGACGCCGTAGGCCCGCGGCGCCGCGGTCCCAAAATACGCCAGGGCGACCCGCCGGCGATCCCCACGTTCGAGTTCCCGCCCAAGGCCCGGCAGGTCTTGCCCCCAGTCGATGTTCGAATCGACCAGGAGATGCCAGCCGCGCTCGGGACCGCCGGCGGCACGGTTGAAATACGCCAGGTAGTGCGGCGCCACGCTCAGACAGCTCGCCGCCTGGGCGGCGACCAACGCGGCGGCGCACGACCCGCCCAACCTGGGCCGGCGCCGCATCCGCTCCCACAGCCGATCCACGGCAAGCAGCACCAGGAGCGGGTAGAGAAGCAGGAGATAGCGCTGGCCGATATTGATTCGGGCGCTGACCACCAGCAGGCTGAAGACGGCGGCGCCGATCAGGAGCGATTGGACCTGCGTGTCGAGCGCTTTGAAGGCGCGCCACGGCGCGGGCAGCCTGCGGGCAACCAGCACGGCGAGCGCACCGCAAAGCAGCAGTTCGACGGGCGTGCTCTTGGCCAGAAACGCGAAGGGGAAATAGTGCCACCACCCGGTTTCCGATCGTCTTCCCAGCAGGAAGGCGCTGTGGCCGCGGCGGTTGTGCAAATACTGGAACAACACGCCGGCCAGCGGCGCCGGCCGCTTGAGCTTCTCATGGGCGATGCGCATCGCCTCGGTGGCCACCGGTCCGCGCCCCAGCATCTGCACCCAGGGAGACGAGTCCGGCGTCTTTTCGAGCGGGTAGTTCTTCAGCGGCCCGGTGAAGCTGAACAGGTGCAGGCCCCACCAGAAAGTGGCGGTCAGCAGGACCAGCAGCGCGCCGTCGCGCGCCGCGCGGCGGCATCGCTTGATCCACGGCATGCGGGCCCGGTCCGCCGCGGGCCGCGGCGGTTGAACAAGGTACATCACTGCGGCAACCGGCAGGAGAAACACGCCCGAATACTTGGCCGCCATGCCCGCGGCGATCGCCAGGGCCATCAGGCCGAATCGCCACGGCGAGGGGCGGTGGAAATGCCCGGCGATCGCGGCCAGGGCCAGCGTCCCGAATAGGGCGAAGCAGGCATCGGTCCCCGCCAGCGACACGTGGGCGACGACCGAAGGGCAGAAGGCGATCAACCCCGCGCCGGCCGTCGCCGCGCTGGCCCCCTTTCGCCGGTACAGCCACCCGGCGACCAGGAGCAGCAGCGGCAGGCCGACGACGATCGAGTTGACCAGCCGCGGGCCGGCGATCAACCGGGCGTCGCGGACGTGCCCCCACCACGGCTCCGGCCGGTCCTCGCCCCCGGAAAGACTCAACGGGGCCAGGTAGCTGAGGATTATCGGCAGTGGGGCGATCCCCTCAGCAGCGATCCGCGGATCGAGCCGCCCGTCGCGCACCGTCTGTAGCGCACAACTCAAAAAGTAGGTCTCGTCGAAGGTGATGCTCTTGTTCTGGCGAAAGGCGGTGGCCTGAATGAGCAGCGCCGCGCCGAGGGTCGTCGCCACAACAACCGCGCCGGCAGCCTTCATTTTGTCGTTTGGGCCTCCAGTTTTTCGAGGAAGACCTTGAAGAACCGGGTATCGTAGTTGTGCCAGGTTCCGGCGCTGACCAGATTGCCGTCGACGACGCAGGGCTCGTTGACGTAAACGCCGCCGGTCTGGGTGATGTCCAGGGCGCACTTGGGCACGGTGGTCGCGCGGCGGCCGCCTTTCAGCCCCCCGGCGGCGGCAATGATCTCGATGCCGTGGCAGACCACGGCGATCGGCTTGTTCTCGTTGACGAAATGCTCAGTGATCCGCAGCAGGTGTTTGTCGTAGCGGAGGTATTCGGGCGCGCGGCCGCCGGAGAGGAACAGGCCCGCATACTCCTCCGGCTTGACGTCCTGGAAGGCGATCGTGGCCCGGATGTGGTAGCCCTTGGTTTCCTGGGTGATATCCCAGGGGACGTCACCGTTCGGCGGAACCTCGTGAAGCACCGTATGGTACAGCCGTGCTTCCGGGCCGGCGACAACGACCTGGCAACCTTCCTCGGCCAGTCGGAAGAAGGGGTAAAGGGTGTCCATCGCCTCGGTGGCATCGCCGAGCGGCATCAGCACCTTGCGGAGCGGCTTCTTGTCAGCAGCCGGCGCCAGCGAAACGGACAGGATCAGACTCGACGCGGCCGCGGCCGCAAACAGGCGCGCGGTCGCTCGGCGTAGCGGGTTGCTGGGATTCACGGCGGGCTCCTTGTCTTGCACGGGATCGTTGTTGGGCTGGCAACCATGCGACGGCAAAAAGCGCGGGACCAGCCCGCGCGGCCAACGCATCGGCCGGCACTCCGGCGGGGCGGGGCGGGGTCACGCGGCCCGCAAGGCCAGGGCGATTATCGGGCAGAGGAAAGCCAGCGTCAACGTCGTGCCCCCTCCGACGATTGGCGTTCCGGCGGACGCTGGCGCGGCGAGCAGACAGTTGCGGGGCCCCGGCGGTTCCGTTATAGTGTCGCAGGATGCCGCGTGATGCACGCAGCCACCCCACCGGGAGCCCCGCCGGCTGACGATCGTGCTGAGACCGATGCCCCCTGCGCCTTCAAACCTCGAAAGGACTATCTCGTGTCGGAGCCAAAGTCATTGACCAGAGTCCAGTGGTATGTGCTGGGTGCCGCGTTTCTCGGTTGGATGTTTGACGGACTGGAGATGGGCCTGTTTCCATTGGCCGCCCGACCGGCCCTGCGCGACCTGATGGCCGTCGTCATGGATTCGGGCGTTCGGGAGTTTCCGGCGGAATCGCTGGTCGCGGAATGGTACAGCTTCCTGGTCGCCGCATTCCTGGTGGGAGCGGCCGCGGGCGGCCTGGTTTTCGGCTGGCTTGGCGACCGCCTGGGGCGGGTCCGAACGATGGCCTTGAGCATCGCCATTTACGCCGGGTTCACCGGGCTCTGTTACTTCGCCACGTCGCCGTTGCAACTGCTGATTTACCGTTTTGTGGCCGCGATCGGCATGGGGGGCGAATGGGCGCTCGGCGTGGCCCTGGTGATGGAGTGTTGGCCTGAAAAACACCGCCCTGTTCTGGCCGGCACGATCGGAGCGGCGGCGAATGTCGGCTTCTTGGCAATCTCGGTCGTCGCCGTGCTGTTCCAAGTCGATGAGTCAACCTGGCGCTGGATGATGCTCGCCGGGGCGCTGCCGGGGATTCTCTGCTTCTTCGTGCTGGTGTTGATCCCCGAGTCGGAGCGGTGGAAGGAATCGGTCAAGGTCTCGACCTCCAAGCCTCTCCGCGAACTGTTCGGCACGCGCCTGATCCGACCCATGCTGTTCGGCATCGTCTTCTCCTCCGTCGCGCTGATCGGCACGTGGGGCGCCGTGTCGGGGTTCTTGCCGCCCTGGGCTGATCAACTCGCCGGTGGCGACCGGATTCTGGCCGTCGAGGCCCAGGTGCGGAGCGACGCGGCCGCGCCGATGACGCCCAGACTCCTGGAAGCGCGGACGGATGCGAAAGTCACCGAGAGCGGTCTTGGCTCCTCGGTCGGCGGTGCGGACGGCAGCGGCCCCAAGTATGGCATCGCCAAGCTGCACAGTCTGACAAGCGACGCCGGACCCGGGCAGACCGTCGAATACCGCGTCAAAGTCACCAACAGCGGCGATCAGCCGGGGGCTTCGGTGACGCTGACGGATCGCCTCCCCGCTGAAATCCTCGATCTCGCCTCGGTCAAGACGAGCGGGCCCGGACAGGTCGATCTCGACCCGCAAAGCGGCGTCCTGACCTGGACGATCGGAGACGTGGAATTCAAGGACCCGCACGCCAAGGGCTGGGTCCAGTTTGTGATCTCGATCGGCGCCATCCTGGGCTGCTACGTGGGCGCCATGCTCGGCAAGTGGATTGGCCGCCGGCCCGCATACTTCGTCTTGTGCGTGCTCTCGCTGGCCTCCTGCCAGTACCTGTTCCGTTTCGTGGATGCCTACAACCTCTGGTTCGTTGTCGTCACGGGCGTTGTCGGCCTGGTCACCGCGTCGTTCTACGGGTGGGCGCCGCTTTACCTGCCGGAACTGTTCCCCACGCGCGTGCGGGCGACCGGCCAGGGCGTGAGTTTCAATACCGGGCGGATCCTGGCGGCCGTCGGCGCCATGTCGACCGGCCAGATGATGAAGCACCTGTTCGAAGGGAGTTATCCCAAGGCCTGCGCGACGATCACGCTGGTTTACATCATCGGGATCGTCGTGATCTGGTTCGCGCCCGAAACCAAGGGCAAACCGCTGCCCGAGTGAGCAATCAATCCAACGGAGACCTGTCATGAACCGCCAACAAGCTACTTGTCCGAGCAGTGTTTGCGCACGTTCGGTGCGGCCCGCGCGACTTCCGCTGGCGTGCGTTCTCGCCGCGATCGCCGCGCTGATCGCGGCCGCCAATCTCCCGGCCGCCGACGTGCCGCGGGCGGACGGCGCGGGATTGCCGAACACCGCTCAAGAGAAGCCCGCGGCCGGGGCAAAGGACGAGAATCCCAAGGCCGAAGAAAAGAAGGAAGCCGCCAGGCCGAAGGATCCCCACGCTTGGCGGAGCATCTTCGACGGCACGACGCTCAAGGGCTGGAAGGTCCCCAAGTTCGGCGGCGATGGCGAGGTCAAGGTCGTCGATGGAGCGATCTCGATCGGCATGGGCGACGGCGTAACGGGGATCGCCTACACGGGCGAACTGCCCAAGATCAACTACGAGTTCCGCATGCAAGCGCGGCGGATGATGGGGAACGACTTCTTCGCCACGACGACGTTCCCGTACAACGACGATCCGTGCAGCCTCGTGGTGGGCGGTTGGGCCGGCGCGGTGGTCGGCCTGTCGTGCGTCGATTACTACGACGCTGCCGACAACATCACGACGAAGTACATGTCGTTCAAAGACAAGCAGTGGTACCGCATCCGCATCCGCGTCAGCCAGCAGCGGATCGAGGCGTGGATCGACAACGAGAAGGTGGTCGACTTGGCGACCAAGGGGCGCAAGATCTCCATTCGCGATGAAGTGGATTTGTGCCGGCCCTTCGGGATTGCCACCTGGTGCACGGAAGGCCAACTGCGAAAACTCGAAATCCGCGCGCTCAAACCGGAGGAGGTCGAGGAGATTCCCGTCCGGGATCGCTGGGACTGAACCGCCCGCCGGAGATTCCGCCAGCCGTCCAATCGCTTGCCGCCAGGAGGTAATGCCATGATCCGATTCCGCCGCTGCGTTCTTTTCCGCACACGGGCCATCGCGGTGTCTGCAGCGCTGGGCCTCGCGCTGGCCGCGGTCTCCGCTCCGGCCGGGGAGGCAAAGCAGCCGCCCGGGGCCCAGCCGCAAGCCGCCGCGGCGGGGGGACCGGAAGCGAAACAGCCCGACAAGGAAGGCTGGATCAGCCTCTTCGACGGCAAGTCGCTGGGCGACTGGAAAGTCGTCGCCGAGGCGGACTTCGAGCGCCACGGCGAGGTTCTTGTCGAGGATCGGCAGATCCTTTTGAAGGCGGGCTTGCCGGCCACGGGGATCAAGTGGAGCGGCAAGTTTCCGAAGATCGATTACGAGATCGCCCTGGAGGCGATGCGCGTGGAGGGGGACGATTTCTTCTGCGGGCTGACGTTCCCGGTGGGGGACAGGTGGCTGACGCTTGTCTGCGGCGGTTGGGGGGGGCAGACGACGGGTCTTTCGAACATCGACGGCGATTCGGCGATCGACAACGAGACCTGCACATTCCAGGAATATAAGCAGAAGCAGTGGTACCGCATCCGCGTGCGGGTGGCCAGGGATCGAATCGCCGCCTGGCTCGACCAGGAGCAGATCGTCGACCTGGAATCGGCCAACCGGCAGCTTTCGATCCGCTGGGAAGTCGAGCCCACGCAGCCCTTGGGAATCGCCACCTGGTACACCACCGCGGCGCTGCGGAACATCCGCTTCCGCCCTCTGGCCGACAGACCGCCCGCGCGCCCGAAAGAACCGGACGCGAAACGCGAATAGCTGGCGGGGCGAACTGCCAGCCGGGCGTGGAGGCGCACGTGGGCTACGAACACACACAGCGAGGGCCGGGGAGATACCTGGGATACGTGGCGGCCGCGGGCATGGTCCCGCTGATCTGGTCCGTCGGCGACGACGCGCTCGCCGCGGTGGTGATCGGCGCGGCGCTGCTGCTGGTCGTGCTCGTCTGCGAGGGCTTCTCGCGGCTGACGATCCGCGACGAGGGGGATCGCCTCGGCGTCTACTTCGGTCCCCCGCCCGTATGGCGGACCCAGATCCTCTACCGCGATATCGAATCGGTCGAGCCGGCGAAGACCACGTTTCTCGATGGTTGGGGCGTCCACTGGATGCCCGGTCGCGGAATGACATATAATGTCTGGGGCTTTGACTGCGTGAAGATCAAGACCGCCCGGAGAACGATCCGGCTCGGAACCGACGACGCTGGCGGGCTGGCGGCGTTTCTTGCGGCCAAGACTGAGGCATCATGACGCGTGTTTTCGCGATCGGCGACATTCATGGCTGTTTTCGCGCGCTGGAGTCGATTCTGGCGGAGATTCTGCCCCAGGTGGACGACCTGGTTGTCGTGCTGGGCGATTTCATCGATCGCGGCCCGGAGAGCAATCGCGTCGTCGATCGCCTGATCGAGCTGAGCGGCCAGACCCAAGTCGTGCCGATTCTCGGCAACCACGAGGAGATGCTGCTGGCGATTCTCGAAGGCCACCAGTACCTGCTGGGCAATTGGCTAAGCTTCGGGGGGCTGGCGACGATGGAGTCGTATGGCGTCAACCACCCGGCCGGAATTCCCGCGGAGCACGTGGAGTTCCTCCGGTCGTGCCGGCCGTATTTCGAGACGGCCACGCATTTCTTCGTGCACGCCACCTACCTCCCGCGCAAGCCCCTCGCCAAGCAGCCCGCCGAAGTCCTCCGCTGGGATTCTCTGCGCGCGAAGCTGCCCAAGCCGCACCGCTCGGGCAAGACCTGCATCTGCGGCCATACTTCCCAGAAGAGCGGTGAAGTGCTCGACGCGGGGCACATCAAGTGCATCGACACCCATGTCTATGGAGAGGGGTGGCTGACCGCCCTCGACGTCGACACCGGCCGCCTCTGGCAGGCCGACCGGAATGGAAGGCTGCGAACGAGCTGACGCGACGGCGGCCGCGGGAGCGGCGGAGCGGCGGCCGCCTGGCGCCGTGGCGGTTGACAGGGGCGGGCCGATGCGGCCTAATCAGGTGTTGTCCGCCTGGTGGCCGCGAGCGATCATTCCGCTGGAGAGAAACGAAGGAACGAAACGCATGAAGAGAGCATTGCTGACCGGGTGCTTGGGGCTTCTGGCCCTTCTCCTGACGGCAGGTCCGGCCGCCGGCCCCGCCCACGCGATCAAACCGTTCGCCGACGAGTTCACGGCCAAGTACGTGAAGAAGGAGGGCAAGGAGAGGAAGGACCAGGATTTCGCCAGGCTCGTCGAAGAGGCGAAATGCTTCGTCTGCCACGTCGGCAAGAGCAAGAAGGACCGGAATCCGTACGGGGTCGAGTTGGCGAAACTGCTCGACAACAAGACCGACAAGGCCAACAAGGACAAGATCCACAGCGCGCTGGCCAAGGTCGAGAAGCTGCCTGCCAACGCCCAAGACAAGAACTCGCCGACGTTCGGCCAGTTGATCCAGCAGGGCAAGCTGCCGGGCGGAGCATCGGCGGCGGAAAAGGGAGAGACGCCGAACTGACCTCCCGGCGCGGAACGCCGGCCAGCCAGACCGCGAGCCTTACGGCTCGACGACCGCATAGCTGTTCAACTCCGGCCCCCGCGACGACAGGTCCGTCCGGATCGTCGCCCTGTGAACCATGGCTCCGGGCGCGGCGTCCGCCGTGATCGTCACCGGCACGAGGTGAATCGGCCGCGGCGTGCCCGCGCCGGCCGTGTCGAACTCGATGCCGTCTCGATCCGCGGTGATCGACTGGATCAGGAAGGGCTTGTTCCCGCGCACGACAACGTTCCTCGTCACCTTCTGCCCGGGCTTCAGGACGCCCAGGAAGAGCGCGTCGGGCGTGACCGTCACCTCCGGCAGGATTCGGGCCTCGACCATCACGGGAATCTGGCGCAACTGCTGGTTCGTCGTCACCAGCAGCAGGTTGTCCTTGAGATAGCCCGGCGGCGCTTTCTCGTCCAGTTGGACAACCACCTCGCAACTCGCCTGGTGGACGCCTGCGGACGGCATGATCCGCGCGGAAACGTGGGGATTGGCGCTCTTGACGTCGACGATCTGAAGTTCCCGAGCGCCCGCGTAACGCACGGAGATCCTGCGCTCGGCGCCGACGCCCTCCTCCACGGTCCCCAGGTCCGCACTCGACGGGCTGACGACGAGATCGTTGTGGATCGTGCCGGAGACCTTCAGGCGAACCGTTGCCCGTTGCGGACGATTGAAATGGACCGTAATCGTGGCCCCGCGTTGACCTACGAACCGATCGGTGTTCAGCCTCGCGAGGATCGAACCGCTCTCATAGGTCTTCAAAGCCGGTTTGGTGACCTCCACGCTCGTGCAGCCACAGCTGGCGTAGGCACCGCTGATCTGCACGTCGTCCATGAACGGGTTCTTCAGGACAAACTCGTACTCGGCCTTGGCCCCGCGGGCCACGCAGCCGAAGTCATGGCTCGTCGATTCAAACATGTCGACAGCCCATTTCTGGCCGAACGCTTCCGCGGGCAAGACGACCACCAGGATCGCCATCGCAATCATCGTTCCAGCTTTCATGAGATATCTCTCCCGGATTGAATCGAGATAGAACCAGGCAGACGCACCGAACAGAGACAAGTCCAAAATTCGAGGTTCCAGGCCCACACTCCCTCGGTCGGGCGCCGCCCGCCAAGGGCCCGGCGTGTCCCCTCTTGCCGATCGGGAATCGAACGTGGAACCTTGCTTGAAGAGACACCGCCAAGCCGCCAACCACCTCTTCCACAGACGGCCGCCCGCAGCGGCATCCGGCAACCGTCCCGATACGTGGTCTTTGTTAATCCTACACTCCGCGAAAAAACTGCATAGCCCCTTTGGGTAGTCCTGGCTCGCACTTGAGGGAATGAGAAGCGATTTTGACGACTTTCAGGAGGGTGCAAGAGCCGGCGCGAAAGCCGCCGCAATTCCCGCAACCAGCGGGAACCCCCTCGTCGGACGGGGCATTGTTGTGTTTATACCGGTTTTAGGGAAAGTTTTGCCCGTCAACTTGCCGTAACCATTACATAGAGACAAGGGACGGCTTCTGCGCGCCTCCCGCGGCGACGCGATCTTGCCGGCGGGCGGCCGATCGAGAGTCACTTCCGGCGCGCGAGCTAGAGAACAGTCCAGGCCACCCTGGGAGAATCGGGAGTCTGAGTCATGGGATGGAAAAAACTGTTTGGAGGCAAGAAGAAGGCCCTTGGCGGAGGCGGCCGAGCCCCCGAAGGACAGGGATTTCGACGCGTGCGCTTCGAGCAAATGGAACAGCGGGCATTGCTTTCCGTAGGCGGTTCGTCCCTGTTCGCGGTCAGCGCCGCGGCGCCCTCAGACACGACCGATCTCGGTTACGTCGACTACCGCGAGCTAAGCACCGGCGACCAAACCTACCAACTCACCACCCGTCATGCCGGGATTCTCACCGCCGAATTGGAGACCGCGGGCGGGACTGTGGAACTCTACGACGCCAACTACGATCCGCTGACCGGTGGGAGTCCCCGCATCGACTGGCATGTCGCCGAGAACGAGACGTATTTCGTCACGTTGACCGGCACCACGGCGGGGACCGATCTCTGGCTGGCCAACCTGGTTGACGACTCGACCTCGAGTCTGCTCGTCCACGGGACGGCGGGCGACGACGTCTACAAGTTCGATTGGACCGCGAGCACCTACCAGTTGGCCGTCAACAAAGTCAATTATGAACTTGCCTCCGACGCCATCGCCTCGCTGACGCTCGACGGCGGTTCCGGATGGGATCGCCTGGAACTGCGCACCGGAGTCGGCAACGACAACGCCGTCTTCCAGCCCGGCCGGCTGGACCTGGCGGGAACCGATTACGCGGCAACCGTCACGAAAACCGAAGAGATCATCGTCCACAGCGGGGGCGGCTTCGATGTCGCCGAGCTTCATGACAGTCCCGACAACGACGTCCTGACGGCGACGCCAACGGAGGTCACGCTCCGCGGCGCCTCGTTCTCCAGCCAGGCCCTCGGGTTCCGTGAAGTCTACGCGGAAGCGGCCGCCGGGGGATACGACGTGGCCAGTCTCTACGACTCCAGCGGCGACGACCAGTTCGTCGGCCGGGCCGCCGTCTCCGGCCTGAGGACCGCGCAGAGCTACAACGAAGTCCGCGCGTTTGACGAAGTGCACGCCTACGCGGTGAACGGGGGCCGCGACACGGCCGACCTCTACGATTCGATGGGCGACGACACCTTCGTCGCCCGGGAAGACTTCGCGCGGATGTCGGGCGACGGCTACTTCACCCGGGCGAAGCTGTTCGAACACGTAACCGGCCATGCGAGCGGCGGAAATGACGAGGCCCATCTCTACGATTCGGCCGGCGACGACACGTTCTTCGCCACGCCGGCGGCCGCCTGGTTCTCCGGCGAAGGATGGGAGCGCCGCGCGGAGAACTTCGCGCGGGTGTTCGGCTACGCCTCCAGCGGCAACGACACGGCAATCTTCGAAGATTCCGCCGGCAACGACACGTTTTCCGCCACGCCCACGGAAGCCACGATGGCCGGCCCCGGCTTCGCCAGCACGGCTTTGCGGTTTGAATCCGTGGCCGCGGAATCCAGCCACGGCGGCATCGACGTGGCGAGCCTCTACGATTCTCCGGGCGACGACACCCTGGAGGCCCTGCCCGGCGAGGTCGTGTTCTCCGGCGCCGGCTTCCGCTATCACGCCAAGGGCTTCGCGGAGGTCCACGGCTACGCCAATTCCGGCGGCACGGACATTGCCAGCCTCTTCGACTCCGCCGGCGACGACGAGTTCGTCAGTTGGCCCGAGTGGGCGAGACTATCCGGCGACGGATACTTCAATCGCGTCAAGGGCTTTGGCCAGGTGCACGCCTACGCCAAGGCGGGAGGCAATGACCTGGCGAGGCTGAACGGGTCCTCCAGCGATGATACGTTCGTGAGCGATCACGCGGCCGGCTTCGCCCGGATGATCACCGGCGAAACCTCCAGCCGCGCGAAATTCTTCGGGCGGGTCGAAGCCTATGCCAAGACGGGAGGCAACGACGTCGCGACGCTGCGGGGCACCGCCGGCGATGATGCCTTCCTCGCCGATCCCGTCGCGGCAACGCTGACCACGGATGGGATGGTCACCCAGGCGGTTCGTTTCAACACGGCGCTGGCTATCGCCGGCGATGGCGGAACGGACACGGCGGAACTGAACGACTCGCCCGGCGACGATGTCTTCACGGCCACCCCGACCCAGGCGACTCTCAAGGGAAGAGGCTTTCAACTGGTTGCCCGGGCGTTCGCCGAGGTTCACGCCTACGCCCGCGCCGGCGGCAGCGATACCGCGGTCCTCTACGGTTCGGCCGGCAACGACACGTACGTCGGCACCTCGGAGTTTGGCAAGCTCAACGGCGTGGGGTATTTCGTCCGGGCGAAATTTTTCACCGAGGTCGTCGTCCAGGGGATGGGCGGGAACGACCTGGCGCGGCTCTACGACGCGCCCGGAAAGGACGAGTACCTCGGCGACGGGCAGGTGAAGCTGAACAACGACGACGGCACCAGCCAGATCGTGCCGCTCTCCTCGCCGCTGATTCCGCTCCGGCCGGGCAACGACGAGTTGTATGCCGGCTACGGCGTCGCCCAGGTCCGCAGCGCGGGCCGTAGCCATCAGGTCTACGGGTTCTCCACCGTGGAGGCCTATTCGCAGAACGGCGGCGTGGACACCGAGCGGCTGGAGACCTTCCACTTCAAGCTACTGAAGTACGGAGGATGGATCACTCCGCCGGGGTAGCCCGGTCCCTCGCGGGGCCGGCACCGGCGGCATCGATTCGCCAGAGCCGATAGCCGGCCGATCCGTCCGTCGCAACGACGAAGAGCGTATCGCCGAGCACTACCAGGCCGCGCGGATCGGACGTTCCCGCCGCCGGGTAGATGTCAGCCGCGAGGGCGGCGCCATCGAGGTCCGCTCCGGCGATCCAGGGTTCCCGCCCGAAAAGCCCGTCATCGGCCGCGAAATAGAGTCTGTCTCCCGCCAGCGTGAACCCCGCCGGATTCGATCCGCCGGGGCCGGGCCGAACGTCCAGAATCATCCGCGTCCCTTCCGCGGTTCCGTCACTCAGCCAGGGCTCGCTTCCGCTGGCCGGTTCGACGGCGCGGAACACGACCCGCGAGCCAATCGCCGTCAGTTCGCCGATTTGAGCCGAGCCGGGCCCGGCGACGATGTCGGCCACCAGCCGGGTACCCGCTTCCGTCCCATCGCTCCGCCACAGTTCGCGGCCCGCCGCGCCGTCGCCGGCCACGAAGAACAGCAGCTCGCCGGTGGAGACGAGTTGGTCGGGTTCGGAATCGCCCCTGCCCGGCTGAATGTCCAGGACCAGCCGCGTGCTCTCCTCGTCGCCCGCGGTGTACCAGAGTTCGCGGCCGTGCATGCCGTCCGAGGCGGCGAAGAAGACGCCGTCGCCGCCGGGCGCAGCGGCCAGCTGGCCAGGGATCGAGCTTCCCCTCCCCGGCAGGAGATCGGCGACCAGCCCGGTCCCCGCTTCCGTCCCGTCGGTCTTCCAGAGTTCGGCGCCGTAGTCGGGGTGGTACGCCCGGAAGAACACGTCGGCCCCGGCCGCCGTCAGGCCGGTGGGATGCGCGCCTTGCGACCCGGCCGAAATATCGCGGACGATCACGGTTCCCTCCTCCGTGCCATCGCTCGACCAGAGTTCGCTGCCATGAACCCCGTCGTCGGCGCTGAAGAACAGCCGGCCGCCGGCGAAGATCAAGTCGTGAATCGCCGATGACTCCGCGCCGGCGCGGATGTCCTTGATCAGCCAGGTGCCCGCTTCCGTCCCGTCGCTCCGCCACAACTCGGTCCCATGGACCCCGTCATTGGCCGTGAAGAACAACGTCCCGTCGCCATCGACAAGCTGGGCGGGGCTGGAAGAGCCCTCTCCGGGATGGATGTCCGCCACCAGGACGGGACTCGTCTGGCCGCCGACCGCCCACAGCTCGCGCCCCGTGGCCCGATCGAACGGCGTGTAGAATACGCGCTCGCCAGCGGCCGCCGGCCTGGTTGCCGTTTCCGTTTCAGCGGCCGCCCAGTGCAGGGGAGAATACACGCGCTTGGGCGCCTCCAGGGCGGCCTTTGCGGGCAGCATCGCGGCCAGTTGGGCCTTGATCGCCTGGTGCGCGGGATCCCCCGCCAGGTTCGTCCATTCGTTCGGATCCGCCTGGCGGTCGTACAGTTCCTCGGAGCCGTCGCCGTAGCGGATGTATCGCCAGGGGCCATGGCGGACGGCGTTGGCGTCGCGGAAGTTCGTCAATGCCGGCCGGTCCCACGCGGCCCCGGGGTCCTCCAGGAGCGGCCGCAGACTGACACCGTCGAGCGACGAAGCGAGCGGCAAACCGCACAGATCGGCCAGCGTGGGATAGGTGTTGACCAGGTCGACCGGGGTGTCGCAAACGCTGCCGGGCTCGGTCACGCCGGGAGCGGCGATGATCAACGGGGCGCGCCCCGACTCCTCCCACAGGGTCGACTTGTGCCAGTGCTCCTTTTCGCCCAGGTGGATTCCGTGGTCCGACCAGAGGGCGATCACCGTGTTGCCGGCAGCGGGGCTCGCGTCGACGGCGTCGAGCAGGCGGCCGACCTGGGCGTCGACGAACGAGATGCAGGCCAGGTAGGCCTGGACGGCCTTGGCCCAGTTGCCCGAGTTGAGGATCGCCGCGTGGAAGCCGCCCGGATCGGCGAGGAACTGCCCCGCCGCGGGGACGTCGTCGAGATCGCCCGCCAACACCTCCGGCAAGACGATCTCTTCGAGTGGATACTGCTCGAAGTAGCTCGCCGGCACGTTCCAGGGCAGGTGGGGGCGGAAGATGCCGCAGGCAAGGAAGAACGGCGCGTCGTGCTCCTGGCGGAGATAGTCGGCCGCCCAGGACGTCACCCGATCGTCGTTCATCTCCTCGTCCGGCCCGTCGATCGCCCCCCACGACATCGTGCCCGCCGAGTTGTCGTCGTCCTGTTGAACGTCCGCGCCGGGGCCGCTTTCCACCACGCTGGGGAAGTACTCGTGCCAGAGCGCGCGATCGTTCCAGTGGAAGATCTTTCCACCGCCGACCGTGTGATAGCCGTTCTGCTTGAACAGTTCGGGCAGCGTGACCGCCTCCGGCAAGGCCACGCGCCAATCCTCGTGATTCTTGTAGATTCCGGAACTGGTCGGGTAATAGCCGGTCAACAGGCCGGTCCGCGACGGGTTGCACAGCGGCGCCGGGCAGTATGCCTGCGAAAACGTCGTTGCCCGTGCCGCCAGCCGGTCGAGGTTCGGCGTCTTCACGCCCGGGTAGCCGCCCAAGGGGCCGATCCAGTCGTTCAAGTCGTCGATGGCGATGAACAGCACGTTTGGCCGCTCGATCGCCTCGCCGGCCTGCTCGAGCGCGGCTGCTTCCGGCTTGCCGGCAATCCACTCCGCCGCGCCGGGCGCCACGTCCTTGATGTCGTCGTCGTTGCTCGAATACAGCCCGACGCGATCAAAGCCCGTCGCCACGTAGCGGAAGCTCCGCGGCACCCCCTCGTGCGCTATGGCGGCCAGCGCGGGATAGGCCTGGATGTGATCGACGCCGTCGGAGTCGTAGAGCAAGGCCTCGTCGTTGCCGCTCGAGGCATCCGCGAGCACCTCGTGAAATGCGACGGCGCGGATCTGGTAGCCCTCGCCGCTGAGCTTGCCGTACTCGCTGGTGGCGACGAAGACATCGTCGCCGGTGCTCCCCGACAATTCGGCAAGGTCCTGGTCTTCCGGGTCGGCATAGGCGTGAACGTAGCGGAACCCGACCGCCTTGCGGACGTACCCCGCGCCTTCCAGCCCGCTGACTTCGGGCGTGCCGGTGAACTTGTCGAACGAATTGGCGGCGTCGTAGAACACGGCCGTGTCGTCCGAGCCGGAGGTCGCGTAGGCGTTCACGTGCGTGAAGTTGCGCACGTAGAGTTGATAATCCTCGCCGCGGAGGATGCCTACCTTGGGATCGGCCTCGAAGTACTCCTTCTCCAGGGGATCGGCGTGGAGCCTCGCCTTGTCGCCTTTGCCGCCGTAGGCGGCCGCATCGCGGAAGCCCTCCGCGCGGAGGTCATAGCCTTTGCCGCGCAGCCTGGCCGATCCCCGGCTTGCCGTGAAGACATCCGGTTTGTCGGGATCGCCGTGGAACGTCACCTGGTCCTGGCCGCTGGCGCCGGCATGGACATCCACCCGCTGGAACGCGTGGGCCTGGACCTTCTGCCCGCGGCTGGCGATCTTGACCCGCTCGGGCGACATCACGCAGACGTTGCTCTTCTCGGGATTGCCGTGAAGGACCGCCTGATCGCCGCTGTCCGGCGCGCTGTAGACGCGGACGTCGGAGGCGCCCCGCACGTCGACCGTCTGCCTGCCGCCCGCAAGGACCGCCTGGCTGAGGTCGGCGGTGAGCGTTTCGTCCGCCTTCGGGTCGTCGTAGACCTTGACGAGATCGTTGTCTCCGGGCGTGGCGTTGACACGGATGCTCGAAAAGCCGAACAGCCGCCGGGCGCCGCCGCAGCCGTTGAACTTGGCGACCTTCGGCTGGATCACCACCTTGTCGCGGCTGCCGGGCGCGTCGTTGAGGGTCGCGACATCGCCGCCGCCCGGCGTGGCGTAAGCGTAGACCCGCTGGAAGGAATATGTCCGGACTCCATAATCATCCCCGAGCATTTTCCCCCAACCCGGGCCGGAGGAGAATCGCTCGCGTCCCTCGGGCGAGTCGTGCAGGTAGGCCGTGTCCTTGCCGCCCGCCTTGGCATATGCCCAGACATTCAAGATCGAACTTACCGTGTTGTCGAAGCCGTCGCCCGAGAGGCGCGCCGCCGCGCGGCCAGCCGTGAAGACATCATCGCCGTGGCTGTCGCGGAGCCGGGCGCTGTCGTCCCCCCCGCCGCCGTCAACGGAAATCGCTTCCACCCCGCTCAAGGAAACCAGGCAGGAACCACTGACCAGCGATCCCCACCCGGGGCCGAGTTCGACCTCCTCGGCGTCCCGGCTGCCGACCAGCCGCGCCGTGTCGCGGCCCTCCCCTCCATGGAAACTCACGCTGATCGACGCGGCGCGATACTCTGTCATCTCGCCATTGAACGTCACCCGCCAGGTTCCTTCCTCCTCCCCTGGCGAGAACGCGAAGGTGTCGTCGCCGGGCGTTCCTGAGAGGCTCATCGCGATGTTGATCGCGTCACCCGCAAGCAGCAGGCGGTTTTCCAAGCTCTCCAGCGCGAGGCGGCGGCGGCGAACACGGGGCGATTTCGCTGCCAGGAATTGGCGCGCGTTTCGCCAGAAACGTCTCTGTCCCGAGCGGTCTTTTCGCAAGGCGAGCCTCTTCGAGCTTGGTGCCGACACTGCCCATTCTAATTGCCGCTCGGGCGGCTCTCAAGAAAAAAGCGAGGGCGCCTGCCGCCGGCTCGCCGCACTGGCCGCACCCCGGCAGCCGGGGCTGCTCCGAGACTCGCAACGCGCGTCTTGGAAAGGCTCGGCTGCCGGGACGCCCAGCACCGCCGCCCTCGCGGAGGGCGGTCTTCAATCGAGCAGAAAGGGCACGGCCACCGCCGGCAGGCGAGCCGCCGCCGGCGGCGCTCAGCTGCCTGGCGGCTGCGATGGCGAAGCGGCGGGTACCGCCCGCGGCTCAGCCGCGCCCTGGGCTGCATCGATCCGGTACCTGGCGGCGGGCGCGGACCGGCTGATGAAGTTGAGGATGATCCCGGTTTCGTCGCGGCAGACGTCGATCCGCCCGGTGTCGAATCCGGCCTGCTCGCAGAGCGCGAGGCACTGCCGCTCGGTCCGTTGCAGGAAGAACCAGTCGACCATCCACTGGTAGACCGTCTTGTCATAGCGGTCGGCGTCCTTGAAGGCCACGTAAAGGACGCCGCCGGCGGCGAGCGTCTCGCGGAGCCCCTTGAGGATCGGCACGAGATGCCGGTCCGTGATGTAGTCGAACAGGCCGATGCTGTAGATCACATCCGGCCGGCCGAAGGCTTCGATGTTTCGCTTCGCCGAACTCATGCGGAGGGCGTTGTACCTGGCGCAGGACACATCCGGCGTCGCGCCGTTCCGGCGGGCGAGGTTCTGGCGGGCGAACTCCAGCGCCTCCTCGTCGCTGTCGAGGCAGGTGATGCGGGGGCGGACGGCGGGGGGAATTTCGAAATCCTCCGTATACTCGCGGCACGGCCCGCAGGCCACGTTCAGCACCGAGACTTCGCCGCCGCGCTGCCCGAGTTCGCGGATGAGGAATTCCCGGACCGCCCGCAACCGCGCCGGTACGGCCCTTCCCAACTGGGTGTTGAGGAAGTAGAGATCGAGATAGCCGCCGATTCCCGGCGATTTCGGCAGCCGGTCGTAGATCGCCGTGAGGATCGCGTAATCGCCCGGGTAGCCCTTCGGCTTGAACTTGGCGCGGTGCATCAGCCAACTGCGATCGAACCAAGGGGCGATTGCGGCGCGGTAGGCGGCCTGCGCCGCCCGCAGAGCGGCTTGGTCTTCTCCGATCCGCAGTTCCAGGTCGTGGCAGGCCTGGCGGCTGTTCTCGGCGGCGGCCGTCAGCCGCTCCAAGTGCGCTTGGCTGAAGGGGGTTGGATGGTCATCCACCTCCGCGGCGATCATGGCGAGTTCCCGAGTGAATGCCGCCGTCTCCTCCGCGAGAAAGCGTTCGACCTCCGCTGAGCATGCAAGTTCCACGTTCGACGCCATACTCCTTCTCCTCGTATAGAAACATTGCCCCGCTGGAAGTCACATCACCTGGGAGTCGTCCCCTCCGTTTCTGCGCGATTGCGCCACGCTCAACCGTTTGCTGTGCGCGATCGGCGGCCGAACTGCCCGATTCGCGATTCGTAATCAGCCGCCAATTTCCTGATTATCCGCGCCTTCAACTTGAATTCAATCAAGCGGGAAACAAATCGTACTAAAATATTCCCCGGGTAACCGCATTACCATAACAAACACCTAGGTTGGCGTCGGGGGCAACGTTTGCCCGGCTTGCCGCCCGCTCGCGACGGGCAGAACTTGCCCGTCCGGAAAGGTTTCCGCGGGGCGGACAACCGGATCAACCCGCAGAACCGGCACGGGCGCAGAGGCCGCCGGCGAGCCGGCGGCGCCGCGGGCGGTTCGGGCGGCGAGGGGAAGCTATGCTTGTTGAGCGAATCTCCGCACCGCGGCGCCAGCGGTCCCGCTCCTCCGCCGCCGGAACTCGGCTTCCCCCCGGCCGGCAGCGAACTTCCGCAAGTCGCCGCTGATTGCAGGCCCTTGAAATGCAGCCGATCCTCCTCGACGTTCCCGCCAAGGATGCGAAGCAGGATGCCGCCGCGCGCGGTGAGAACCTGATCGGGAGCCTCGTCGCGGGCCGCTACTGCCTCGAGCGGCTGCTGCGCGAAGCCTCGGGGTCGCGAACCTACCGCGGCGCCGATCGCCAGACCGGCGAAGCCTGCGTCATCAAGGCGATCGCCGTCCGCAGCCTGACGCCGGGCGGACTGATGAGGCTGGAGTACGAATCGGCCCTCCTCAAAAGGGCGCCGAGCCCCTGGTGCGCCCCCCTGCTGCACGCCGAATGCCAAGGCGAAGACTTCCTCCTGGTGATGAAGCATATCCCCGGCGTATCGCTGGCGGAAAGGCTCGATGCGCGAACGCTCGAGGCAAGCGAGACACTGGCGGTCGGCCGCGCCTTGCTCTCGGCCTTGCGCGACTTGCACGCGCACCGCGTCCTCCACCGCCGAGTCCGGCCGACGAACATCATCGTCAGCGAGGACGGCCCCTTGGTCACGGCCACGCTCGTGGACTTCGGCCCCGCCGGGTGCGTCCAGTCCGAGGGGGGGCTGGATCGTCCCGTCGAAGCAGCCCGCTATGTCTCGCCGGAGCAGGCCGGATTGATCGACCAGGACGTGACCGAAGCATCCGATCTCTATTCCGCCGGGCTTGTGCTCCACCGCTGCCTCGCGGGTGAATCGCCGTTCCACGGCGATTCGGTCGGCGCGATCCTCTTCGAACAGATGA
Source organism: Pirellulaceae bacterium (assembly GCA_012744395.1). GTDB lineage: Bacteria > Planctomycetota > Planctomycetia > Pirellulales > Thermoguttaceae > JAAYCB01. Next base: position 12,703 of record JAAYCB010000118.1, on the reverse strand, counting down.
CCGGCTCCGTGGCGGGATTGGCGCAGCTTGGCCCGGCGGTTCCACGGGCGCTCGACGAAGTTATTCAGCGGCTCCTGCGGAAGGACCCGCGAGACCGCTACCAGTCCGCGGAGGCCGTGCTCAATGATCTGGAGGCGATCGCCGAGGGGCTCCGCGGCGGCGGTGCGGACCCGGTCGTCGTAATCGGCGCTCGCGATCGCCGCGACACGCTGACCGAGCCCGCCTTTGTCACCCGCGGGGCGGAACTCGACCGGCTGGACACGCAGATTCAGCGGACGCGCGGCGGCCACGGCGGGCTGGTCCTCCTGGAAGGCGAGTCGGGGAGCGGAAAAACGCGGCTGCTGGCGGAGACCACGTACCGCGCCAGCCAACATGGCCTGCGGGTCTTTCGGGGCCTGGCAACCGTCGAGATCGCCCAGAACCCTCTGCGCGTCCTCGAGGGAATCGCCGGCGGCGTGCTCGCCGCCACGAAATCCGAACCGGAATACGCCGCGGCGCTGCGCAGCCGGATTGGCGTCCACGCCGGCGCGATCGGAGCCGCGCTGCCGGAACTGCGAGACCTGCTCGACTCCGGAGCCGCCCAGGACTCGGCGCCCGAGTCGGTCGGAGAGTCCCGCACCGTCCAGGCCCTGGCACAATTCCTTCAGGCCCTGGGCTCAGCCGAAGGTCCGGCGGTGGTGATCCTCGACGATTGCCAGTGGGCGGGCGAATTGAGCTGCAAGCTGCTCCGCCGCTGGCACGCGATGGCCGCGGGGGACACGCATCTGCTCGTGATCGCGGCCTTCCGCACCGAGGAGGTCGGCGACGATCACCTGATTCGCCAATCTGAACCGACGACCCACGTCCGCCTGCTTCCCTTGGAGGCCGAGGAAGTCCACAAGATCGTCGAATCGATGGCCGGACCGCTTCCCGACGAGGCGGTCGAGCTGATCACGAGGCTCGCCGGCGGCAGTCCGTTCATGGCCTCCGCAGTGCTCCACGGGCTCGTTGAAACCGGCGCCTTGCTGCCCGGTCCCGACGGCTGGCGGGCGGAGCCGCTGGCGATGGCCGACGTCAGCTCCTCGAGCCGGGCGGCGGCGTTTCTTACGCGGCGTCTGGAGCTTCTGCCTGAGCAGACGATCGGCCTGCTCTCGGCCGGCGCGGTGCTGGGCAAGGAATTCGAGTTGAAGATTGTCGCGGAACTGGCCTCCCAGCGGCCGGCGCAGGCGATTGCCGCCCTGGACGAGGCCCGCCAGCGCCGCCTGATCTGGCTCCGTCCCGACGGCGATTCCTGCGTTTTCGTGCACGACAAGATCCGCGCCGTCCTGCTCGCGCGGCTCACACCCGGCGAGCGGCGCGATATCCATCGGCGCGCCGCCGCCTATTTGCAGCAGTGGGCGCCCCACGACGCGCGCTCGCTTGCCTACCATTTCGACGCCGCGGGCGACAGCCGCTCCGCCTTGCCGCACGCGCTGGTCGCCGCCGAACAGGCCCGGGCGCAACACGTACTGGAAACAGCCGAACAACAATACCGGATTGCCGAGCGAGGCAGCTACGCCTCGCCGGTAGCCACCCGGTTTCGGATTGCCGAAGGACTCGGCGACGTCCTCATGCTCCGCGGCCGCTACGACGATGCGGGCCGGCTGTTTCATGCCGCCGCCGAAATCGCCGAGAATAACCTGTCCAAGGCGCAGATTCGCGGAAAGCTGGGGGAACTGGCATTCAAGCGGGGCGACATGGACGGCGCAATCCACGACATCGAACGAGCCCTGCGCTACCTGGGGAGGTTCGTTCCCCAGCGGAAGTGGCTGCTTGTCCTGCTGCTGCTCTGGGAGACCCTGGTGCAGGTTGCCCACAGCTGGTTTCCGAGGTTCTTTCTGTACCGCTGCAAGCGCCATCCGACCGAGCAGGAGCGGCTCGTCCTCAGCCTGCTGAGCAACCTCTGCCACGGCTGCTGGTACGGCCGCAGCATGGTGATGGCCCTCTGGGCCCACCTCCGCGAGTTGAACTACGTGGAGCGGTTCCTGCCCGGCCGCGAGCTGGCCCAGGCCTATTCGGAACATGCGCCGGCGATGACGCTCGTGCCGAACATGCGCCGGGCGATCCGCTACGCCGAGAAGTCGCTCCAATTGCGCAAGTCGCTCGGCGATCTCTGGGGCCAGGGCCAAACGCTGGTGTTCTATGGCGTATCGCTCTACGCGGCATCGCGATTCAACGAATGCATCCAGAAGTGCCGCGAGGCCGTGCGGCTGCTGGAGCGGATGGGCGACTACTGGCAGGTGCACATCGCCCGGTACCAGATCGCCGCCTCGCTCTGCCACCTCGGCCGCCGCCGGGAAGCCGTCAAGGAGGCCCGGCTGAACCATTCCTCGGGCATAGCCCTCGGGGACGAGCAGGCGTCGGGGATCATCCTGGACGTCTGGGCACGGGCATCCGGCGGGGTTCCCGAAGACATCCTGATGACCGAACTGGAGCGCGAGCGGACCGATTACCAGGCAATCGTACAGGTCTTGCTGGCCAGGGGCCTCTGCCTCTACGGGAGCGGCAAGCTGGACGAGGCGGCGTCGATCCTGGAACAGGCCGTCGCCGTGTCCAACGCCACCGGTGTCCGCAACGCCTACACGCTGCCCGTCCCCACCTGGCTCGCCACCGTCCGCCGCAAGCAGGCGGAGACGGTCTCGGACTTCATGGCGATCCGCCGCGGCCGCATGCTCAAGCAGGCGGAGCGGGCCGCCCGATCCGCCGTCCGTTCCACCTGGCTGTGCAAGAACGATCAACCGCAGGCACTCCGCGAGTATGCCCTCGTCTCGGCGATGCAGGGGAAAATCCGCAAATCGCGGAGGCTGTTCGCCAAGAGCCTGGAAGTTGCCCGGCGGCAGCAGGCGCGCTACGAAGCCGCCCAGACACTGGCGGCCATGGCCAGGGTCGGGCGGGAGGTCGCTTGGCGCGACGCCGCGGCCCACGCGCTCGAAGCCCAGGCGATGCTTGCCGAAATCGAGACCGCGACCGAAGAGCGGCTGCCGCCGGAGACGGCCAGCCTCTCGCTCGCCGACCGCTTCGACACCGTGCTCGACTCGGGAAGAAAGATCGCCTCGGCACTCACGCCGACGGCAATCCACGAAGCCGCCCGGCTGGCCGCCCTCCGCTTGCTCCGCGGAGAGAAGTGCCTCGTGCTTCATGTCGAAGGAGGCGTGGAGGCGTCTTTTGTCCCCGTCGCCGGCGAGAAGGACATCGCTATCGACCGGCGGATTCTCCACGAAGCGCTGCGGACCGGCAAGGCGGTGGCCGCCACCGCCGAAAACGACTTGATCGACGCCGATTCGGCCGCCCATGCGGCGGGGCGATCGACCCTCTGCGTCCCCCTTTTCGTCCGCGGGCGGGCAACCGCCTGCCTGTATGTCGTGCACGGCCACGTGCACGGCCTGTTCGGCGCCGATGAAGAGCGGCTCGCCGATTTCGTGGCGACAATCGCCGGCGCCGCGCTGGAGAACGCCGAGGGCTTCGCCGAATTGCAGTGCCTCAACCAGACGCTCGAACGCCGCGTCGAGGAGCGAACGGCCGCCGCCGAGTCGCGCGCCCGCCAACTCGCCGAGTCCAACCGCCAACTCAAACGGATCGCCGACGAACTCCGGCAGACGGAAGAGGACCTCCGTGTCGCCAAGCAGCTCGCCGAGACCGCCAGCCAGGCGAAGAGCCGGTTCCTGGCCACCATGAGCCACGAGATCCGCACCCCCATGAACGGCGTCCTCGGGATGACCGAGTTGGTCCTCAGAACCCCGCTGACCAGCCAGCAGCGGAATTCCATCGGCGTTGTCCGCGATTCCGCCGAAGCGCTGCTGGCGATCATCAACGACATCCTCGACTTCTCGAAGATCGAGGCCGGGCGAATGGAACTCGAAGTCGTCCCCTTCAGCCTCCACGAAGTCGTCAGCGACGCCGTCCGGCTGCTGGCCGTCTCCGCCTTCCAGAAGAACATCGAACTGGTCTATCGCGTCGCTCCCGAAGTCCCCCGGCAGACTTCCGGCGATCCGAACCGGCTCCGCCAGGTGCTGGTCAACCTGGTCGGCAACGCCGTGAAGTTCACGTCACGGGGCGAGGTTTACGTCGACATCTGGTCCGAGCGGATCGGCGCGGGGGATGCCGACCTGCACTTCGCCATCCATGACACGGGCATCGGCATCCCCCGCGACAAGCAGCCGTACATCTTCGAGGCCTTCCGCCAGAGCGATGGCTCCACCACCCGCCGCTTTGGAGGCACCGGGCTGGGGCTGGCGATCTCCTCCCAACTCGTGGAATTGATGGGGGGGCGAATCTGGGTCCACAGCGAGGAGGGACGGGGCAGCACGTTTCACTTCATCGTGCCCCTGAAGCTGGCGACGGCCAAGCAACCGCCGAGCGGGCCGGCCGAGTTGCGCGCCGAGGTCCTGCTGTTCAGTCAGAATGACCACGCCCGCCAGGCCCACCGTGAAATCCTCGAAACCGCCGGACTGGCGGTCCGGACGCTCGAAAATCCGTCGGTCGAGCTTTCCCAGCCGGGCCCGGACCGGCCGCGGCCGGCCCTTGCCGTGATCGACCTGAATGTCGCCAGCCCGGCGGGGCTCGGACTGGCCGAGCGGCTGTCCGCCCAGGGCCTGCCGGCGGTGGTGCTCGTCCCGACCGGCCAGATCGAAGCCATGCGGAGGTGCTATCAGATTGGGATTTCGCACTGCTTGAGCAAGCCCGTGAAACCCGCCGAACTGCTGGAAGCGGTGGCTGCCGTCTTGGGCGCCGGTCCAGCCCACGCGGATCGGGAAGACAACCGTGTCCATCGCGTCCAGCGCCCGGCCCTTTCCGTCCTGGTTGCCGACGACAGCCCGATCAACCAGGAAGTGGCCGCCGGACTGCTTGAAATCAGCGGCCATCGGGTCCGCGCCGTGTGCGACGGCGACAAGGCGGTGCGGGCGTTCGAGGAAGAGCCGTTCGACGTGATCTTGATGGATGTGGAAATGCCCGAAATGGACGGCCTAGCGGCGACCGCGGCGATTCGCCGCATCGAACAGTCGGGCGGACGGGCTCGGACGCCGATTGTCGCCATGACGGCCCACGCGATCAAGGACGTCCGAGACCGCTGCTTCGCCGCCGGCATGGATTCCTACGTCTCCAAGCCGATCCGCCCCGACGAACTGCTCGCCGAGCTGGAGGCGGTCACGAGGGGCAAGGCCCCCTGATTCGGCTCGTTGCGGGCGATCGTCTCACCCTCTCTGGTCGGCGCGGGGGGAGGAGTGTTGAAGGCACATCCCGGTGCGAAGGGGGAAGCGGATTCCCTCATCCACGGGCACCGGCCTCAACGCGAATCCAGTCGGCCAAAAGCGGACGTGATCTGGCCGCTCAGCGCTTCGACCGTCCCGTCGGGCGTCTGCCGGTATTGCAGTGCCTCGGGCGATCCGAGCGCTCGATAGAGCTCCTTTGCCCAGCCGTGCAGCGAGCGGCAGCGGTCCAAGTCCACGCGTTCCAGCATTGCGTCGACCGGATCGATGAGCATCACCCGTCGCGGTGCCGCCAACGCGGCCAGGTCGGGCAGGTCGAAATCGCGAAGTGCCCCCGGAGTCCAGAAATAGTCGCGGACGAGGTAGTATTGCGATCCGACGACGAGCCTGTACGAGGGGACGGTCCGCACGCAAACGACGCCGCCGGGCCGATCATCGAAGGCGGCCGCCGCCAGGGCCCAGACGCCGCCCAGCCCCTCGCCGACCAGCATGATCGAGCGGTCCCGCAGGTCCGCCCGTCCGGCCAGGTAGTCGGTCGCCCGGACCACGTCGAGAACCCGCATTGCCAGGATCGTCGTCCCCGCCTGCGCGGAGTCGGCGGCGCAGAAATCGAATCGCCACTGCTGGTGGTCGGGCCGGGTCAGCGGCAGCAGGGTCGAGCGGACGCGGGGATCGGTCTCCCCGGCTCCACGGACGTCGACCGAGAAGACGACGTGCCCGGCGCGGGCCAAGGCCAGGGCCAGCGACGACTGCGACGTGCTGGTCGGCTTTCCAAGCTCGGCAACGTGCAGGATGACCGGCTTCGGGGAGCCCTTTTTCGGCCGCAACAAGACGCTCGGCAACTCGATCCCCGCTTCGCTCTCGATCGAGAGCCGCTCGATGAGCAAGTCTTCCGTCTCGAAGCCGCCCGCCTCGGTGACTCGCGGGGCCGATCGCTTCGCCGGCACGTTGAGGCCGAGACGACGGGCAATCCGCTCGCGCAGGGAAGACCGGGCGGCCTCGATTGCCGGGCGGTCGGCCGGCACGGCGCGGGGCGCCCGCCAGGCGGCGGCCCGTTTCGCGTTGAGCGTCTGCCCCGTCTCGCCGCCCAGGTCGCGGACGGCAAATCCCGTCTCCGTGCAATTCAAGTCGGTGACCGTTTCGGGCGCGAGCAGCGGCTCCTGAGCGCCTTCCGCTTCCCGGTTCAGCCACCGATTGACCCACCCGTAGGCGGCCTCGCGCTTCGGCTTCTCCATGTTGTGCACGCCGTCGACGAGGATCATCTCGGCTCGCTCGCCGCCGACCCCGAGCCCTTCATAAAACGGCATCATCCGGTCGAGCTTGCCCTGATGGCCCGCGATCTCGCCGGAGTCGCGGCCGACGATCATTGCGCACGGCCGTGGCGGAATCAGGCTGAGGACGTCGGACTCGGGAATGCTCCGGCCGGTCAGAAAGAGTTGCTCGTAGGGCCCGCCCGGGTGGGCCGCGGCGCAGACCTTGATCCGCTCGTCATAGGCCGTGATCAGCAGGGCCATGATCCCGCCGCCCGAGTTGCCCACCGCGACCAACTGCTCGCCGTCGACCTCCGGCCGCGACTCGAGATAGTCCAGCGCCCGCACGGCATCCCAGGTGCGGTAGCCGGCCAGCGTCCGGCCGACGAGAAACGACGGGCGGCCGAGGTAGACATGCTGCATCACGGTCAGCGGCACCAGCGGATCGCCGGTGGCCGGATCGAAATACTCCGACCGTTCGCCCTGGCCGGTCGGGTCCAGAGCCAGCACGACGTAGCCCTTGAGCACAAACCCCAGGCACGTCTCGTGGTAGAGGTGATAGGCCTTGCCTTCAGCGGCGTGGCCACACGTAAACAGGACCGCCGGCGCCGGCAGCTCGCGGTTCTTCGGCAGGTACACGTTGGCGGTGCAATGGTAGCCGGGCTGGCTTTCGAAGATCAGCTTCTCGATCGTGTATTGCGGCCGATCCAGCTTGCCGGTGATCCGCGCGTTCAGCGGGCACTTGGGGCCGAAGTCGCCAAACATCGCGACAAGGCCAGCGCGGACCTGTTCTTGGCGCCGGCGCCACTGCTCGGGCGTGGCGAGTGCGGCCAATTCCTGCTTGCGGCGCTCGGCCGCCCCAGCCACCTGCTTGCCCACGAAACTCGGCAGCATCTCCTTCGCCCGCTGGCGTGCGCCGGGTTCCGGGTAGAGGCGGAGCGTCGGTTCCGGCTGAAGCGCGTCGGCGGAGAGAAACTCGCCGGCGAAGCGGCCGACCGGGCGGAAGCCGATCGCCACCAGCCCGCAGACATCGCCCGGCCCGCCTTCCCATTGGAACGCCACTCGGCTCCGCTGCTGGACGTTGACGCCGCGAATCCACATCTCCGCCAGTCCCTTCTCGGCCGATGCGGTCTCCGCCTGGGCGGCGAGCGTCCACTCCGCGAGTGGGCGATCGTTGAGCATCAGCCTGGCAGTCGGCTCCCCCTTGGGCGGCGCCGCGTAGCGGACGCGGATGTCGTAGCGCGCCGACTCGCCCCAGAACTCGCATCCCGCCGAGCCGCGAGTCGACTGCCGGGCAAGCCGGAGAATCGCCTGCTTGCCCCCTGGTTGCACCAGACAGCCGTCCAGCCGATCGAACTCGCCAAGCCCATAGACCAGCTCGGGCAAAGCGGCCGCCGCCGGCACCTGCCCCGCAACGCCGGTCAACTCCAGATCGTCGAACCATGCAGCGCCGGTGCCCGTCAATTCAAGATAGATCATGATGAAGGCCGTCCCGTCCGGGACGGTGAACGGGAGCTGCACCGCCGTCCAGTCGCTGGTCCCCGATACCTGGCTGGAATCGGGCTGGCGGAGAATCTGGTCGGCGGAATCCATGAAATACAGCCGCAGGAACGCACGGTCCGCGACATTCTCGGTCTTGATCCAGCCGCGGAGCATCCCCCGGCTGCCCGTCTCGAGGGTGGCGTCGCGAAGGTGCCCCCATCGCCAGCGGCTGATCACCGCCCCAGCGTTCTCGATCTTCAGGCTCCGCTGCCCACGGTGCGAAACCCGATCGTCCCAGCTCAGCGTGCGGTCGGCGTCGGAGGGGGTCCGCCGCGCCCAGAACGCCGGCCCGCCGGCGTCGGCCGTTTCGAAGCCGGCGTTGGGCACAAGGTTTGCCTGGGGGGCTGCCTGCGCGGCGCAGACAACAGTCAGCAAAAGGATCACGCTGGCAGACTGGAAAGGGACGGACCGTGCCATGGTGGTTTACCCCCCGGGATGAAGATCGGCGTTGTCCTGGCTTTCAAGCTCCGCCCACCACGGAACCGGCGGAGGACGGCGATCGGATGACACTGGCAGACTGGTAAGACACTGACCGTGTCATTGTGTTTCACCCTGGGCTGAAAATCAATGGTCGCTCCCAAGCGGAATCTTGGGGAAGAAGGGAAGACGCGAATCACGAACCACACGAATTCATGTTTCCTTGATTCGTGTATTTCGTGGTTCACTCATTCCCGCCGCCAAACATCGCTCGGAACCAGGGGTGGCCCCCCCGTCATCGGGCCGTTGCTTCGTCGAGCCGGCGTGCGACATCTGATTCCACGGCCGTCGTCGCTTCGATGGCCGGGTTCGCTTTCAAGGCGATGCTGTTGGAGATCATCGCAAATTGGAGGCGGGCTTCCGGATTGACCTTCGTCAAACGCTTGGCCAATCGCTGCATGCCCTCCGGGTCAACTTCGGCGGTCTTGGAGAGACTTCCCACAAACGCCAGCGTCTGCGTGTAATTCACGTCGGCCACCTTGCCCACCAGCGGTTGCAGTGTCTTGGTAATCCACTCGACGGCCTGATGGTCGACCTGCATGAACGCGTCGAGGCGGCTGGTGATGTAGTAGCGGCCATCGGGCTCGCGAGCGTAGCCGGTCTTGAGCACGATCAACGTGCGGCCGGTCACCGGTTTTGTCATCAGTGGGCCTTCGTAGGAGCCCTCGCTGAAGATCACATGGGTGTCGGCGCTCTGGTAAAGATAGGTGACCGAGCCGGCGGTCCCCGCGTTATCGGCAACTGCAAACGTGGACGGCCCCGTCTGCTGCATGTCAAGCTTGCTGAGTTTGAGCACGTCCCAAATATTGACGACCACATCGGGGTGGCGGACCAGGAACAGATACAAGTCCGGATCGCACGGGATCACCCGAACCGGCATCCGCCGAAACAGGGCGATGTTGGCCAGCACGGCATCGACTTTCTGGAGCGCCTCCCGGCTCATCTTGTCGCGCGGGATCCCGGCGATCGCGCTGGCTCGCGATTCGGCATCCGTCTGCGGGCCGTAGGGGTCCAGGTTCCGCAGCAAGGGCAATGGTCCCGCGGCCCGCACGGGCCCGCAAAGCAATCCCAGAAGCACAACGCCAATCGCCGCCCGAAAGCACAACAGGGCAACCGCAAGCGAGATGGCTGGCGAGCGATCTCCTCGGAGGGAGACGCAACAGTTGCAGAACGTTCTCATGGTCCCTCTCAGAGATGGCGATTAGGCGATCTTGGATTCCGTTCCCGTGGTTGGGCCATCGTTAAGGATTATTCGGCTCGTATCGCCTGTGCAGGTCAGAGAAAATCCGCGACCCCCTTCCTGTGTGAGAATGGGGAGTATGCGGCAAATGCACGCCCTTCCGATGGGTGGTACTGTCTCGGATTGCCCTTGTCGATGAGCGATCGATTTCCGACAATTCCGCCCGCCGTTGGCCCGGGGTTTAAGAATCGATCACCGAGTCGGAGCCGCGACGGCACGGCGCACAAATTTCACTTGAAAACCGATGAGAAAAAGCCAACCACGCGATCTTGCAAGATTGACGCACGCTGCAACGATCGGCCCGCCGCCGCCCGCCGACTGGGGCTGGTTCTGGAGACTATCGCGAATCCTCCTGGTCACCGGCGGGCTCTTGGCGGTTTTTTTCTTGTCGCGACACTGGGTTCCCCAATTGCTTGCCGAACATTGGCGTCAAAGCCTACGGACTGCCGGGGATGAGCGGGCGGAAATGCTGGTTGCCGCCGCGGCGCGACTGGGCCGGCCTGGACTGCCCGTGCTGCTCGATGCCCTGGGGTCACCCCGAGAGCGTGTCTCGCGGACTGGGGCGGAATGGCTTCACCGGCAGTTGCGGTCTTGGGAAAACGTATCCAACCCCCAGGGGCAACGAAATGTCGAAGCCCTGGCCAAAGCCCTGGCCGACGAGGTCGACTCGTTTCATCCAGCCGCGCGTCTCGACGCGGCGCGGATCGCCCGGGGGATTCTCGGCTGGCGTCTCGATCCACAGATCGTCGACCGCGGACAGGTGACCCGCTCGTGCGACAAGGTCCTCCGGGCAGCCAGTCGTTCACTACCCGCGGAAACGGCACTTGCCGCGGGCTCGGCCGGCGTTCGGGCGGAGGAGGGCTGGCCGCCGCGAAGGGATTCCCAAGAGCCGTCACCCCGGAAGGATGAGACTCGTCTGAGGTTCCCCCAACTGCCGCAGCCAAGTCCCGCCAATCCGCGGATCGCCGCTCGCGCCGATCCGGCGACTCCCGCTGACCCCGGGCTCTTGTCCGACGCTCCGGCGGATCGTGCCCATGTCTGGACGATGCGGGGCACGTCGCTTGACCAGGACCGATCCGCTCCGCTGGAATCCGACACCGCCGGCGGCGCGGTCGGCTTGGACACCGAAGCGGCAACGTTGGACTCTGCGTCGGCCGGCCAGATCGCCAGCCTAAGCACGGACAAGTGTTTTCGGCGTTTGCACAGCGCCGACAGCGGGGAGGCGATTCGGGCGGAGGCAGAACTCCGGCGCCGCGGTGTCAACGCCCGGGAGTTGTCGATCGCTCGGCGCGTTTTTCATCCCGACCCACTCGTTCGCCTCCAGTTGGTGCGCCAACTGCCCGAGACCGTCGGAATCAACACGGTCGGATGGCTGCTGAAAATGACCGACGACGAGTCGGCGGAGGTTCGCCTGTCGGCAATCATGCTGCTGGCCACCTGCACCGACCCGCGGATTCTGGCTGAGGTGGAAGCCGTCGCCAGGAACGACTCCGACGAGCGAATTCGCCGGCAAGCCGAAATGCTGGCCCGGCGCCGCGACGACCGCCGCCGCTGAATGCGTCCTCGGTCGGGGGTCGGGGTCAACTCTTGCGGAAGTCTGCCACGCGCCTCGCGCAGCGGCTGGAGCAGGTTTCGGTCCCGGACCTGACGGTCAGTTACGAGAAGGCCACCGTCGACTGGATTCCACCGCAGGTCTTCTTGGATACGCTGACTTGGCAGGTGATCAAGTACCTGACGCGCTGCGGCGTGCCGCAGCCGGTCGCGGTCGTCCGGCAGGCCGTCGGCGATCTCCTGCTGCGTGGAGGGGTGTTTCGACTATGCGAAGTGGAAAGGCCTGGCGATGGCTCGCGTTCAGGTCGGCCTGGCGATCGTCATGATCAATACGCTCAAGTGGTAAGGCGAGACGCGTGCCACGAATTCAGCACGGATCAACCACGGAAAAGCCAGCGCGATGCCGGCGGCGATTCGAGTCCGCCGTTCCGCGCTATTTCCGTGTTGCCTCCGTGTTCCATCCGTGGCGCGACTATCTCCCTCCCTGGCGCGTGCGTCTCGGCTGGCGTGCGTAAGTTATTGAGTAGTGGCATGTTAAGTGGCATTTTGTGTATTTACGCAAAAATCGCCACACCCTCTAAAAGCGTTATTGCCAAGCATTCCGCTGTAACAGATAATGCCCGCTAGTCCGTCAGCAAGGGCTCCTGATTTCTTCTCTTCTCAATTCCTCAATCGCGATATCTGGGAGTTGTTCGCAGCCGCGTTCTTCCGCCGGTTGTGCGTGTCGTCGCGCGCCTTTTTGACTTGCCCCCGTGAAGACGCGGGGCGCTGGCGGCCGCTTGAATCGGTTTGAAACAGCGATCGACCCGATCGCTGCGCCGGATACGACACCAAAGACCGCAAGGGCAGCTCGACCCGTCTTGCCAAGCTTCACACCCTTCCGGCCCGGGGCAGTGGATTTCCGTTTTGCCTGCTGCCGCTGTGGCGTCAGCACTGAGGGAGGTCAATTCGCCGCTCGGTCGTCCTGACGTCGTCCGCTGGTCGAGCCGTGCTCAAACCGGGAGGATCGGTCATGGGGAGGGGGAAGCATTCGTGCTCGCCAAAGACCCTCGCCGCATTGATGCCCATGCCCGCCATCAAAACCACCAGCGGAGCGCCCGCCTGCTCCGGGGGCGCGGCGCGCCTGACCTACTCCAGCCGCGAGTCTTCGATCGACAGCGGCTTCGGCCCCGGCTGGAGCGACGCCGACGAGTTGCCCTTCCTGATGGGCGGTGAGCAGAATATCGTGGCCCGCTTTGGCAGCGAGCAGACCGTGTGGTTCGACGCCCAGGGGGGCGGGAGTTATTCCGCCCGTTACGGCGCCAAGGACGCGCTGGTCCACGATTCCGAAAACAACCTGTTCATCCTCACCCGCTCTGACGGCACGCGCTTCGAGTTCTTCGACTACGACCAGACCTCGCATCCCAAGGGCGGTCTCT
>JAAYCB010000117.1 GCA_012744395.1 Pirellulaceae bacterium | reverse complement strand
GTAGACGATGTTTTGAAACGCCAACAGGTTGGCGACAGAGACTGCGGAGGTGCGTTATGGTGCGATGGACAAGTCGGCTGGCGGCCGTGGCCGCCGTCGCGGCCGCGATCGGGTTGCCTGGCCGAGCGGTCTGCGCCGATCGTCGCGGGACGGACGAACGCGGCAAGCGGCAAGCCGCGGAACAGGGACTGGACGAAGCCGTTGAGCGGGCGCACCGCGAGCTCTGGCGACGATTCATCGACCCCGCCTGGCAGACCTTCTACAACCACGCCGGCATCGATGGCGCGGTGATCCTGCCCACGGCCGAAGAGTGCCGCGTGAACAAGCCGAACGCACTCTCCTGGGACATTTCGATTTCAGACGGCGCGATGTTCGGCGGGCTGTACATGGAGGCGGCCATCCACCGCTGGATGCTCACCAATCAGCCGGAGGACCGCGAGAAGGCCCGCCGCGTTGCCGCCGGCCTGAGGAAGCTGGCCAGCGTGGGGCAGACGAAGGGCTTCATCGCCCGCGGCCTGACCGCCGACGGCAGCGCGCACTACGCCCTCAGCTCGAACGACCAGACGCTGCCCTGGCTGTACGGCATGTGGCGCTACGTCCGCAGTGAGATCCCGGAGGAACGCGAACGGCGCGAGGCGAAGGCCAAGATTCTCGAAGTTGTGGAGGCATTGCGCCATCACGGGTGGAGAGTCCCCGGCGACCGGCCGCCGTTCGACTATTTCGGCTCATTTGCCGATTTCGGGTGGAACGGTGCGCCGCGCCTCTTGTTTCTCCTCAAGATGGCGGCTGACGTGAGCGGCGAGGCAAGGTGGGAGGAACTCTATCGCCAGGCGATCGCCGAACAGGCCCCGCCGGGCAAGACGAGCCGGCTGGAGACTTGCAGGAGGGGCATGGTCTCCGCGCTGAAGTCCTATCACACGTGGACGGCTTGTCCCGGCGCCGCCGGACTCCGCGGGCTGTGGGAGCTGGAAACCGATCCGGTGCTCAAGGCCGCCTATGAAGAGGGGCTCCGGGCAAGCGCCCAAGTCGCGGCGGAAAGCCTTCCCCTGGCCCGCCAGTTCGACAACGACGACCGGCAGACGTTCCTTCTCGACTGGCGCGCCCTGAACACCTTGTGGCGCCCGCAGAACTCCGTCAAAGAGACCCTCGATCTGGCCAGGAAGCAACTGGACCTGCTCGATTCGCGTTCGCCCCGGCGCGTCTACGAGGTCCGCTACATGCGCGAGCCGATCTTCGCGGCGTGGGTCGTCACGCTCTGTCCGGACCCGGCGGCTGTCGAGCTCCATGTGCCGGCAATCCTCGCGGCGATTCACCACTTCCGCTACGAGCGGCTCTATTTCTCGCAATTCTTTCCGGTCGAATCGGCCTATTATCGTCTGAGGCTGAGCGGGATGGCAGGCGAATAGGCGGACCGGCAAAACGCGGCTCACTGGTTCCCATTCAGCCGGTAGATCCGCGTCACGCCGGCGGGAAGCTGCTCCTCGATCACGTCCAGGTTCTTGCCCAGCTCGCGGCCCGTCACCAATTCCCGCACCTCGGCCGCGCGAGGCAGCACGATCCGCTTCCCGCCGGGGCCGAGGGTGTGCAGCATGACATAGTCTGCGTTGGCGGACAGGGCGTCAAACGTCTCGGAGTAGACGTGGACGCCCGCCGAGCGGCAGAGTCCCAGGAGAATCTCGCGCGTCAGCGGCAGCAGCGAATAGACGGAACGCCGGCCGGCGACCTCCTTGACGGCCAACGAGGGACGCCCGGCGGTAGTGGCCAAGACCGTCGCCGCCGGGTCGTCAATCACAAACACCGGGCTGATCTCCCACCGCTCGCTGCGGCGTTGCGGCGCCGCATGAGTGATAGGATGCGCCTGCGAAGTGAGGGTCATCTCCGCCGCGACGCGCTCGTCGAGCGCTCGCACGGAAATCCCCGTCAGCCGGGCGATGCCCTCGGGACGGAAGCCGGTCTGCTCAACGTACCCCGGCGCGTAGACCCAGACCGCCGTCTTCCCCTCCCGGCCGGCCTTCTCTCGGATCGCCTGGCGCAGACGCTCATCAATCCGGAAGGCGTTGAGGAAAATGTAGAGCTTGTAGTCGGGCAGGCGCGGGTTGGCGATGTCCGGCAGCAGGTACATGTCGTACGGCGCGCCCATGCACTCCAGCTCGTCCAGCGTGCCCCGCAGCAGCGCGCGCCGGAAAGCGTAGTCTCCCGGCGCGGCGTGCATGTTGTCCTCATCGGCAAACACCGCGACCTGGCTCGCCGGATCGCGGCGGTGCTCGAGGGCCTCTTCGCAGGCTGTTTGCAGCCGGGCGATCGCGTCCATCACTTCGGCCTGGTGGAACGTCGCGTTGCCGGCCAGCAGGAACCACCACAGGTTCGTGCCCTTGGCGAGCGAGTAGCCGACAGCCCGTTGCACGACCGCGAGGGTCTCGTCAAGGGTGTCCGTGCGGTAGGTTGCATGGCCCGGATAGAGGTGCGTGCGGGTGTCGACTTCGTCCCAGTAGAGCTTGTTGTGGAGGCGGTACGACGCCGTGTAGGCCGAGATGAACCCGCCGACCTCGCCCCCGCGGCGGCGGTCGTACACCGTGGGCGCGGCCAGGAAGTCGACGTGGGGCGAGTTCAGCACCGCCTCGAGCCCCTGGAAGCCGTCCATGTTGTGGCAGTACATCGAGTAGCCGTAGAACACGCCGGCAATCTTCCGCCCGCCCGTCCCCTCCTTGACGATCCGGCAACTGCGGATGATGTTGCCGCTGACCATGTCGCTGAGGAAGCGGCGGTAATCGATCGCCCGGCGTCCCTGGACCGGGTGGCGGAAGACGCCGTGGTGTCTGGCGGCGGCGTCGGCCGGCAGCGTGGGCTCCGCGTCCTCGAAGCTCGCCGCCGGATCGCCCCACGCGCGGCGGAGGGCTTCCGTGTCGGCGGCATACCGCTCCGCCAGCCAGCTCCGCCAGCGGCGGACCGCCGCGGGGGAGAAATCGTGGACGTCCGCGACGGTGCCCCCCGGCCCCCACCAGAACCACTCGCTCGACCCGCCGCCCGCCGGATGGTAGCCGGCAATCTGCGGCGCATAGTCGGCGGCCTCCATGTGCCGGATCACATCCCGCAACATCCGCTCATACGCGTCGGCCCACAACGCGGAGGCCAACGATGCCTGCCGCGCCCGGTTGCCGCCGGCATCCACGGTGATCTCGTCCGGATGGGTTTGCAGCCACCAGTCGGGCGGATTGAGCTTGATGCGGGGGATGATCAGCGCCCGGGGATTCGCGCGGACGATCGCCCGGATGCGGTGGTCGATCCGCTCGAAGTCGTACTCTCCCTCGCCCAGCCACCAGCCGTGGCAGCCATCCCGCGGCTTCATCCAACTCCAGAAGATCTCGCTGTAGAGGTCCACGCCCGCGGCCGCAAAATCCCGGCAGGACTGGGTGACCCACTCGTCCGCCACATACGGCTCGGGCATCATCGCGATTGCGTAAACCGGGCGGCCGTCGAGGTGCAGCGTGGGGACGCCGCCGTGGTTCCGCACCCGGGTTTCGACCGGCGCTGTGCGGCCCGCGATCCCGGCCAGGCGCCGCTCGTAGTCCGCCACCAGGGGCAGCTTCGTCTTGAACTCGGGATCGTAGCCTTCGGGGAGCGGCTGCGTGATCGCCAGCCCGCCGGCCGGCCTACCCGCCCGCTCGTGCTCGTACAGCCGGCGCAGCTCCTCGGCCGGCAGCGCCCGGCCGTAAAGCCGGACTTGGCTCAACAGGCCGGTGAAGATCATCGCCCGCTGGCCGCCTTGCGTCTGCCCCTGGCCGATCAGCAGGGGATGGGTATTCGGGACGAGACGCTGCGTGCCGACGGGGCCCGAGAGGGTCTCCTCGCCGTTCAGGTGGAGCGACACGCGGCCGCGGTTGAAGGTCGCCGCAACGTGGTTCCAGCGGCCGGCCTGAACCGCGGGCACTTCCGCCAGGGGCACGGACCGAGCGCCGGTGATCGTGATTTTGCCGGCGTTCTGGAGGATGCCCTTCCAGACACCCCGCTCGTCCATGAACTTGAACTCCGGGCGGCCGTCGAACAGCGAGAAAAAGAAATGAATCTGCTGGTCATCGGGGCCTTGCCGCCGGCCCTTGTACAGAATCGTCTCGTACGACTGCGGCTGCCGCGCGGGGGCGATCCACGCCGCGACCGTCAGTTCATCCGCCACGTCGCTCAAGTCGAGTTCCGGCACGGAGAGCCTCGTGAACTGGCTTGCGAGCATGCCGCCGTGCTGGACTTGCTGCGGGCCGCTGGCCTGGCAGGCGATGCCCGTCGCGGGGTCGACGAACCTGCCGCCAGCGAGTTGATCGAAGGGGAGCCACAGCCGGCGCCCCTGGCCAAACGGGTCTTCCTGGGCCGAGAGGCCGGTTGTGAAAAGCGTCGCGGCGAAAGATAGCGCGATGGTGAGCTTCATCTCCTGTTTTCCCCTTTCGGCTCGTCGGTCGCGGCTCGTAGGTCGGGACGGCTGGACGCAGGCTTTCATTTCCCTATCTGCTGAGATCGCCGAGGCCGCAACTCGGACAGACGGATTGCCGTATTTTCTTCTGAAGCAGGACGGATCGCCAGCGGGGCTCGCGCGGGAGGGTGGTTTCGCAAAGCCTCGGGACGAGTCTGGCGAGGACGGCCACAACCTGATGAGAGTTTGCGAACGGCATGGATTCGTGCTAAGCTCTTGGCACACCTGGAGTTTTACTCCCGTCACGGCTCCTGGGCCCGCGGCCCCGGATGGAGAGGTGGCAGGTTCGCGTCCATTATGTTCACGCTAGGGGGAAAAGTCGCAATGGCCAGAATCTGCGGCAAGAATTCTCCCGGCTGCGGAACCGCCGGTCTTGGCTGGCGGGCCGTCGCCAGCCTGTGCCTGGCATGGTCCTCCGCGGGACTGGTGATGGCGGCGGCCGGCGAAGGGAAACCGCCTGAAGAGAAGGGGCTGATCGAGAATGGGAGCTTCGAGGCGATCGAGCGCCTCGCCGCGCAGCCGAAGGGGAACGAGCTGGGGAGCTGGGTCCTCGAGAGCGACCTTCAGGCCCCGGCGGCATGGACGCTGAACGCCGCGTACCCGGGAACGCTGGAGGTGGTCGAGGGCGTCGCCGCCGACAAACGCTTCCTGCGCCTTGCGGCCGGCGCCGCGCGGGCCGCCCACCTGGCCCAGAATTGTCCCCAACTGCGGCCCGGCTTGACGTACAAGGTTACACTCCGCTACCGGGGCGGCCCGGTCGAGCTGAAAGTCTATGAGTATGACAGCCAGAACAGGCTGAAGGCGGACCGAGCGTTTGCCGAGGGGTTGGCGGCGCCGGCGCGGAACGGCGCTTGGGCCACGCTCGAAGGCGTCTATCGGTTGCCCGAGGGAATTGCCCGAGTCACGTTGGTCGTAGCGGTGCCGGGCGGCAGCGAGGCGGAGCTGGACGACGTGCGTGTCGAGCGGTTCGCGAGGTCGGAGACGGCGGTCGACGTGCGGGCGTTTGGCGCCAGCGGTTCGGAGTTCGAGACCGCGGCGGAGACGGTCGCCGGCTCAAACCTCGTTGTGCTCGAGGATGCCGGTGATTTCCAGGTCGGGCAGCAGGTGGCGGTCTCCAAGTGCAACCCCCACGTCGGCGATCTGCACATCTGGGAGATGGGAAAGACCTGGGGCGGGGACTCGTCGCCGCAAGCGCGGCAGGTGGAGGTCCGCGGCTACGACGGCAGTCTCGGCAATTGGACCGTGTACCTGCTGGACTTCGCCGGGACCACGCCGCCCACCTTTCGCTGGAGCGACGACCTGGCGCTGACCTGGAACGAGAGCAAGCTGCCGGTCAGCGGCGGGTGGCAGAAACTCAGCGGCGGAGTCGAGGTGAAATTCGGTGAGCGCGACTGGGCGACGCCCTGCCTGGTCACCTTCTCTGGGCGCGACCAACTCGTGAGCACGATCGTGAAGCTCGAGGGGAACACGGCGACGCTGGCCGACCCCGCGCCGGTCGCCGCCAAGGGGTGCACGGTCCAGCATACCGACAGCGGTCCACTGCAAGCCGCCTTCGATCGCGCCGTGGCCGAAGCCCGCAACATCTTCATCCCCGTTGGCCACTATCGACTGACCCAAGGGCTCAGCCTGAGATATGCCGACGGGATCACCGTGGAGGGCGAGAACGAGGAGCGGACGATCCTGGACATCCGCAACGGCAGCGGCGCGTGCATCACGGTCCGGGGCGGCACGTCGGTGACGCTCCGCAACCTGAGGTTCCGCGGGTTCAGCGGCTTCGCCGAACGCAAGCAGATGGGCTCGTTGCGCTTGCCGGGCTATCCGCGGATGTGGGGCTTCTATATCAAGCACTGCAATGCCGTGGGAATCCAGAGTCCGGAGCGGCTCCTCGTCGAAAACTGCCACGCCAGCGGCATGTCCGCCGAGTGCTTCTACTCGGCCAGCGCGAGCCGCTCGGGCAATGCGGAGCCGGCCCGGTACACCAAGTCGATCGTCTACCGCAACTGCACGGTCTCGGACTGCGCCCGCAACGCCTTCAACAACAACGACATGGCGGAGAACACCGCAGTGCTCTACTGCCGGATCGAGAATGTGGGCGGTTGCACCTGGGAGGGGGCCTCGCGGTTTGTGAAGTTCGTGGGCAACTACGTCCGCAACGCCGGCACGGTGGCGATGGGGAACATCGGCTCCCGCGCGGCGAACTTCGACATTCTCCCCTCCGGCCAGCACATCGTGGCTGACAACACGTTCGAGCAGGAGATGGTCTACGGCGGCTGCGCCATCCGTTCCTGCCACG
This sequence comes from Pirellulaceae bacterium, assembly GCA_012744395.1. GTDB lineage: Bacteria > Planctomycetota > Planctomycetia > Pirellulales > Thermoguttaceae > JAAYCB01. Next base: position 13,533 of record JAAYCB010000117.1, on the reverse strand, counting down.
GTTCGACCCCGGTGATCATCCGGGACAATATCTTCGTGAACTTCAACACCTCGGCAATCGAAGCGAACGGGTCCGGCGAGGCCCGCCATTTGCCCGCAGCCAACACGGTGATCAGCGGGAACGTGATCGACCTGACCTGCGTGCGGGGCGATTCCCGGGTGCGGGTCGGCATCGGCGTGTCTGCCGACGATACGATCGTGAGCGACAACCAGGTCTACGTCCGCGGCGAGGTCGATCCGCTCGCCAAGGGGATCGTGCTGGCCGAGCCGGCGCGGAATCTCCTCGTCCACGACAATCTCATCCGCGGCTGCGCGGTCGGCCTGGAGGGGGGCAAGCGGACCGGAAGGATCGACGCGGTGATCGACGCGCGGACGTTCACATCCGGCGGCCCGCTGCCCTGGCCGCGCCGCCGGACCCACGGCTATCGCGGCTGCCGGGTGGCCTGGCTACGGGGCGGAAAGGCCCTGCCCGGCCCCGAGATCGAGGCCTTCGATCCGGACGAAGGCGTGTTCCGGCTCCGCCAGGAGGGCGAACTTGAACAAGGCGCGGTGTTCGCGGTCTATTCACCGCAGGGTTTCAGTTGGAATTTGCACCATAACGTGATCAACAATTGCGACCGGCTGGTCGAACTGGACGTGTTCGGTGGGCCGACCGCCGTCTTCAGCGACAATCTCCTGGCGCGCGGCGAGGTGGCCGGGGTGGATGTCGCCGTGTCGATCCGCGGCCTGTTCAGCGTGACGGGCAACCGGTTCACGGGTTTTGACGGGCCTGGATCGGTCGCCCTGCTGCTCCAGCCCGACCCGTTCGGGAAGACGCCGCGTTTCATCTGCCGCGACAACCTGTTCGACCAATGCACCACGCCGGTGGGCGAAGGGGTGGCCGGCGTCCGGGATGCCGCCCTCAAGGGGGGCAACGTCTTCGGCGATCAACGGGAACCATCCGCGGGCGATTCGGCGCGATAGCCCGGCGATTTTTCAGGTTGCCGGGTTCTGCCCGCAACATCGGACGACCAAGATTTCCATGGGAGAGAGCAATGGACGGCATTCGCTGGAGAAACGGGATATCTTGCCGGGCCGCCCGGACAGCGCGATGCGTGGGGGGGTTGCGCAGGAAATCGAAGGGTGTTTGGCCTGCCCTGTTCGCCGCTGTTGCGGTCCTGCTGGCCTCTGGCGCCGCCGGCGCGGCGCAAGAGATAGCGCAGACAATGCCGGCCGATGACCTGCCGGACGAGTTCAGAATCCTCTTGGGAACGGATTCCGGGCACGATTGCCGCTGGACGCTGATCGGCAAGAACGACAAGGCGCAAGAGCAGGAGCGGCTGCATCCTGAACTCAACGCGGTCCGCGCGATCTGGCATTTCCCGCTGGCGAGAGATCGGGGCGTGTTCAAATTCGAGTTCACGCGCCCGATCCGCAAAGGTGGTAATGTATTTCACGTCTATGTCAAGGCCGACGGCGACGAGAAGACGGGACGAAGACACGAGGGCGTCCACAACGGCGTGGATTACATGTTTACGGTGATCGACGGCGAACCGGATCATGCCAGCACGAGGCTGGATGTTTTTGAATCGGATGGCAGGGCCCGACGCGGCGCCTGCAACATCGTGATTCGAGGGGAAACGCTCTATCTCGCCGCCGAAATCGCGTTGCGGCAGCAAGACGGGCGTTCCGTATTCGAGTACTGCGTGTCGTCGTATGTAAAAGACAACGGCCCCAGCGTCGGCTTGGGGTATCGGCCGGCGACCTCGGCGGGGGCGCCGAAAGATGCCGACGCCAGGCTGTTGATCAATCCCGACATGACGGTCGTCAACGGCGCCGTGCCGGGTTGGCAGTTGGTGGGAGGGAGCAGGCCGATGGAAGCCAGGCTCGCCGCCGACGGCAAGGACGGCGCGCTGCGGATCGAAAACCTCTTCTGGCCCGAAGGCCTCTCGCAGACCGCCAGCCTGGCTCCCGGCCATTACCTGTTCCGCGCGCTGGCGAAAACGGACATCTTCCAGATCCATCTGTTCGCCGAGCGCGCGCGGCTGCCCGTGGCCGTATCCGACGAGTACGCGTGGGTGGAGCTTCCCTTCTGCATTCCGCGCTCGAGCGACGACCGCCGGAGAGCGGCGCAGATCGGGTTCCGCTACCTGGCGCGCCCGGCGACAGGAAACGCGTCGCGGCTGCCCGCCAGACTCGCCGTCAAGCGGGTGGAGCTCGTCCGGCTCGGGGAGACGGTGCTGCCCGGCCAGTGGGCGGAGACGCTGCCCGTGGCTCCCTTGCACCGGATGGAGCTGCTCAGCCGATCGCCCGCCTGGAGCCGGCGGGGGAAGGTCGTCTTTCAGGACGCCTTCCTGGGGACCGAGCTCTGGTTGATGACCCAGGAGGGCAAGGTCGACCACACCTATGTCGGCCACCCGAATTTCAGCCACGACGGCAAGTACCTGCATATCGGGTTCCGCAGGCCGCCCCGGGGGCTGCTCCGCACGGACGGCTCAGCGCGGTATCTGAACGACTCCTGGAGGGGAATCGTCTGGCCGTTCCCCTGGGAACAGAAGCGGCTGCCCGCGGAGGCCGATCCGGCGGATTGGATCGTCACGTCGCGAAGCCCTGAGGGAATCCAACTCCAGAACGTCGTCACGGGCGCGAGCCATCGCATCGGGTTGCCTTCCCGTCAAGGATGGCGGATCGTCCATTTTCCCGGGATTGCGACGTATGGGGGGCGGGGGCCGAATATCCGCCAGATCACCCACGAAACGCTGGTGTGGTTTGCGGAAGACGAGCGGTCGGTCGGACGCTCGAGCGTTGCCGGAGAGCCGTTTCAGACGTTCCCGCTGCGGAGCATCTCCTCGCGGCCCGGCGAAGACACGCTCCACGCCGACATGTCGAGTGTCGGCGGGAAGGCCGGCGACAACTGGCGCGACGCGGTCGACCGCGAGGGCAACCGGTACTTTCTCTTTGAAATCAACCGCGACCACTTCCCCGACCACCCCACCAATCCGTATCAAGTCTGGGCCCTGCCCTTGACCGAAGGCGATGACCGCGGATTGCTGCAAGTGGTGTTTCACCCCCGGGCGGCGATGGCGGAGTATGTCTCGAGCCAAACCGGCATGACGCCGCAGCCCTCGGCGAACTGGTGGAACCTTGCCGCGGGGTTCCCGTGGTCGGGCGATAATGGGATTCTGCTGCTGGAAGACGGCAGGCTGATCCACATGAGCTCCCTGGGAATGCACAGCAGTTTTGCCGGAGGCAGCACGGTCAGCGTCAACTGCGCCGATACCGGCGAGGTCCGTTATGTCGGGACGTTTCCCAAGTTCGACCGGGTCAGCTGGCCCCATGAATTCCGCCGGGACCAGGACTACGCGGTGGTCGCGAGCCACGCCGAACCGGCTTCCCCGCTGGTGATCCTCGACCTGGAGCACACGACGATGTGGACGCTCGCCTTGACGAACTTCCACGACTATGCGATCCGCTACAAGACCCGCTGGAATCCGGACGCCTATCACAAGCCGATGTTCCGGCCGGCGCCCGGGTTCAGCCCGGATTTCACCAAGGTGGCCTACTTTTCCGCGATGCTGACGGGCGACCACCCCGATCGGAAATGGGGCGATCTGTACGTGGCGGTGGCCCGCTATCCGGAGCCCCCCTTGCGCCTCCGCAAGGACGCGGCGGCGCTGGTCTGGGAGAAGCCTCGACGCCATGCCGAAATCCAGGGGTTCCGGCTGTACCGCTCCAGCGAAAGCGGGCGCGGTTATGAACGGGTCGGCGGCGGGCTGCTGACCGGGACGCGGTATGAATTGCCGCCGGGCGCGCGGGGATTCTACGTCCTGACGTCGGTGGAGTATTCCGGACTGGAGAGCCGGGCGTTCTCGAACGAGGCGCGCGTCGGCGGCAATGGCGTCTTTCGACACTTCCACCGGCCGGCTGCGGGAAGGATCGGCAAGCCGATGGTGCCGTTCTTTGAGCCCGCGGCGACTGGCGACGGCTATGCGGTCGCGATCACCGACCCGGACCTGGTCTACAAGCAGCGCTTGTCGGAAGGGCTGGGCGGGTCGGTGACGATGCCCGTCGACATCCCGGAGGCGGGACCGGTCCGGATTCTGGCCAGGGTCCGCGGGATGTCGGCGATGGAACGTGTCAGCTACACGACCGGTTGGCCCCCGGCGGGTGAGGCAGCGCGCGGCACGTTCACGATCCGGATCGACGGGAAGCAGGCGGGGACGATTCCGATCGAAGGTTTTTCCTGGCGGTGGGTTGCGCTTGATGGGGGCGCTGTTGAGCTGGCCGCGGGCACCGTCGAACTGGAGGTCGCCACGCAAGACGCCGGAATTGCGATCGACCAGATTTGCGTCACCAACGACCGGGCCTTTGCGCCCCGCAGCCGGGGCCAGGCGCCGGAGGAGCTGGCGGCGGTTCCGGAAGGGCTCCGCCGTGTGCCGCCCACTCGAGAACACGAGCAGGCGGCCTCCGCGTCATCCAAGGAGCTGCGGCGGCCCGTCAAACTGGTGTGGAACCCCGTGGCCGCGCCGCAGGGCGTGTCGCACTACAATGTCTACCGCTCGGAGACGGAGGCATTCCCGGCCGAAGCGGAGACGCTCCTGGGCAGCCCAACCGGGCCCCAGTTCGACGATGCCGTCGAAGCCGGCCGGACCGTCTACTACCGCGTCCGCGCTGTGGACGCTTGGGGCAATCGGTCGTCACCCTCGGCTGCCTTGGCCGTGGCGGTGGAGCACTGATTGTCTGCGGGAGCAAGGGGCACTTGGCGACAGACACTGAAGAGGAGATGACCGATGCATATTGGCAGCGTGCGGAATCTTGGATTGATCATCGGATGGCTTGCCGTGACCCCGGCCGCCCTGGCCGCGCAGTCTCAGGCGGAGAAGGAGCAATCTGCGGCCCCTGCGCTCAAGATCGGCTGGGCGGAGGCCGACATCACGCCGGACAGGCCGGTTCAACTGACCGGGCTGGGAAGCGCGGTGCGGATCGCCGACGCGGTCAAGGACCCGCTCAAGGCCACCGTCCTGGCGCTGGAGTCCGTAGCGCCCGGCCAGCCGGGGATCGCGGTCTTGGTCAGTCTCGATCTGCTGTCGGCTTCGGAATGCATCCGCGACGGGGTCAGGGGGCGTCTGCGGGAAGAGTTGCCGGAACTGCCGCCCGAAGCCGTGTTCTTCTTCGCCACGCATGCCCATACCGCGCCCTTTCACTACACACGCCCTCGATACCAGCCGGATTATGTGCAGACCGACGAACCCTATATCTGGCGCAGGCATAATGACGAAGCATTCCGCCGCGCGCGGGAGGCCATGCAGCCGATGACTGGCCGCGAGTACGTGGACCTTGCCTGCGGGCGGATCGCCGAGGCGGTGAAGACGGCCTGGACGGGCCGCGCCGCGGGCGGCATGGCCTTCGGGTTGGGACATGCCGTCGTCGGGCACAACCGCCTGACCGTCGACCGCGACGGCAAAGGCAAGATGTATGGCCGAACCGATACGCCCGACTTCAGCCATATCCAGGGCTACGAAGATCATTCGGTGCAATTCCTGGCGACATACCTGCCGGATGGCGCGCTGTCGGGCCTGGTTGTCAATCTCGCCTGCACGGCCCAGGCGGAGACTTCCGGGCGCCGGGTCAGCGCGGATTTCTGGCACGAGACGCGGGCGGAACTGCGCCGCCGGTTCGGCGATGGCCTGTTCGTGCTGCCGCAGGTCAGCGCGGCCGGCGACCAAGACGACGACCAGCCGGTCGGGGCGGCGGCAGAGCGCCGCATGGCGCGGCTTGCGGGCCGCACGGCGCGGCAGGAGATCGCCGTGCGAATCGCCGATGCCGCGGACAAGGTGCTGCCGCTGATCCGGTCCGAAATCGAGTGGAGCCCCGTGTTTGCGCACCGTGTCGAAATCCTGGAATTGCCCCGCCTGAAGCCGCAAGCGGACGACCCGAACCTGGCGGTCGAGGTGCACGCGCTGCGGCTCGGGGACGTCGCGGTCGTAACCAACCCGTTCGAACTATTTCTCGACTACGGGATTCAAATCAAGGGGCGGAGCCCGGCGATCCAGACATTTGTCGTGCAACTGGCCGGCCCTGGATCGTATCTGCCCTCAGCCCGGGCAATGGCGAGCGGCGGCTACGGGGCGACGAGCGGAAGCCGGGAAGTGGGTCCGGAAGGCGGCGAAAGACTTGTCGAATGGTCCGTCGATGTCTTGAAGGCATTATGGCCTTAGGCCGCGCGGCCGGGGTCCGCCTGGAACGTCGGGCAGGTCGGGCAGGTCGGGCAGGTCGGCGGATTTGCGGCCGTCGGCTGCGCCAACTAGGATAGAAGCAGGTCGGCGAGAACGACCGCCTTGATCCGTGCGCCCCGGCAAGTCGTTGAGCGAGGCATCGGAATGCGTAGAGCCCATGGGATTGTTGCGGTCCTGGTTCTCTGGGCCGCCGTTTGCGCGAGCAGCGTTTCGGCCGAGGAAAAGGTTCGCCTGGCCTCGTCGCCCACTCTCTCGCCCGACGGCACGAAGCTCGCCTTCTCCTGGCGGGGCGACATCTGGAGCGTCGATTCGGCGGGCGGGCTGGCCCGGCCCTTGACGCTGCACGAAGGCCGCGATTCCGGCCCGGTCTTCTCGCCCGACGGCCAGGCGATCGCCTTCACCAGCGACCGCCAGGGCGCCCAGCACGCCTACGTCGTGGCGGCGGCCGGCGGAGCGCCCAGGCAACTCACCTCCCACAGCGAAGGCTGCCGCGTGCAGGCCTGGTACCCGGACAGCGCCTCGCTGCTGGTCAACGCCGGCCGCGATCACTTCTGGAAACACGAGGAGCGTTTCTTTCGCATCGGCGTGGAAAAGCGCGGCAGCGAGCAACTCCTGTTCGATGACTACGGGCGCAACGGTTCGCTCTCCCCCGATGGGAAACGGCTCCTCTTCACTCGCGAGGGGGTCGCCTGGTGGCGGAAAGGTTATCGCGGCAGCCAGGCCAGCCAGATCTGGCTCCACGAGATCGGCACGAAGAAGTTCCAGAAGCTCGTCGACGAGCCGACCGGGGCGCGATTCCCCTTGTGGGCGCCGGACGGAAATCGGTTCTACTACGTGAGTGGGCGGAGCGGCGCGTTCAATCTCTGCCGCCGTGCGATCGGGGGCGGTCAGGCGAAGCAGCTCACGCACTTCGACGACGATTCCGTCGTCATGCCCTGCATTGCGGGCGATGGAAAGACGATCGTCTTCCGCCACCTCTTCGATCTCTACCGATTCCGGCCCGAAACCGACCAGGCGCCAACGCGGCTGGACATCGCCGTCCGGGCGGATCTGGTCGCCGACAAGACGCAGCGGCGCAGGCTCGACAAGGCCGAACACGTGGCCTTCAGCGACGACGGCCTGGAGATCGCGATGATCGCCGGCGGCGACGTGTGGGTGATGGACACCGAGTTGCGCGAGCCGCGCCAGGTGACCTGCACGCCCGAGGAAGAACGCGATCCCGCCTTTGCGCCTGACGGCAAGTCGATCCTGTTCGCCAGCGACGCGGGGGGCCAGAGCGATCTGTGGAAGGCCGAACGTGCCGACAATGCTCGATATTGGTGGCAGAACGACGAATTCCGACTGACTCGGCTGACGAACAACGTGGACGTCGAACGGGACCTGCGCGTCAGTCCGGCCGGCACGGAGCTGGCGTTCGTTCGCGGCCGCGGCGACCTCTGGCTGATCGGCACGGACGGCGCCGGCGAGCGCCGGCTGTTCGAGTCGTGGAGCCGGCCCGAGTTCGACTGGTCGCCGGATGGCAAGTGGCTTGTCTGCGCCCTGCCGGACGACCAGTTCAACCGGGACGTGTGGATCTGGCCGATCGATGGGCGCCGGGAGCCGTTCAACCTCTCCCGCCATCCCGACAACGACGGCCATCCCGTCTGGTCGCCCGACGGCAAGGCGATTGCCTTCACGGGGCGGCGTCTCGCGACGGAGACCGACATCCATTTCGTCTACCTCGCCAGGGAAGAAGCCGAAACGACCTCGCGCGACCGCAAGCTTCGCGCGGCCGTCGAGAAGATCGAAAAGGCGCGAGGCAAGCCGGGCGGGCAGCCGCCGGCAACGAAACCAGCGGACCGGAAAGCGGACGAGAAGACCGGCGGCGGCAAGCAGCCGGCCGCGGAGGACAAGCGGGACGAGAAGGCGGAGGAGGGCCGGCCGCCCGCGGCCAGCCAGGAGAAGCGGCTGCCCGTGGTGCGGATCGACTTCGACGGCATCCACGATCGCATCCGCCGCGTCGCGATCAGCGACACCTCCGAGGAGCGCCTGTTCTGGTCCCACGATTCGAAGAAGCTGGCCTTCACCGCCAAGATCAACGGCCGGCAGGGCACCTATACGATCTCGCCGCCGACGGAGCTGACGCCCAAGCTGCTCAGCACCAAGTCGGGCGACAACGCCCGCTGGATCAGCCGCGGCAACCAGATTCTCTGGCGCGTCGACGGGGTGCCCGGCAGCCTCTCGGCCGACGGCAAGTCGGCCGCGTTCAACTTCGCGGCCTACCAGCAGGTCGACCTGCCCGCCCGGTTCGCGGCCGCCTTCGACCTCTGTTGGCGAACGATGCGCGACTCCTACTACGACGGCGCGTTGAATCACCGCAACTGGGACGAAATCCGCCGCAAGTATCGCGAGGCGGCCCGCGAGGCCGTCGACGGCACCGGGTTCGGCGAAGTGGTCAGCCTGATGCTGGGCGAACTGAATGGATCGCACCTTGGATTCCTGTCCAGGCCGCCGAGCCAGCCGGCGCCGAAGGCCGGCTGGAGCGAGGTCACGCCCCACTTCGGACTGCGCTTCGACGCGGGCTACCGGGGCCCGGGCCTGAAGGTCCGCGACGTGATCAGCGGCAGCCCGGCCGACCAGGTGAAGAGCCGGATTCTCGCCGGCGAAATCGTCGTCGCCATCGACGGCCGGCCGGTCGACCCGGCGATCGACCTGGCTGAAGCGGCCAACGGCCGGCTCGACCGCGACGTGTGCCTGACCGTCCGCAACGCCGAGGGCGCGGATCGCCAGGTGACGCTTCGCCCGATCACCTACGGCGCCGCCCGATCGCTGCTCTACGAGTCGTGGGTCAAGCGGAACCGCGAGGCAGTGGCCAAGGCGTCCGGCGGAAAGCTGGGCTACCTCCACATCCGGGCGATGGACATGGGGAGCTTCTATCGCTTCGAACACGAGCTCTACGACGCGGGAGCGGGCAAAGACGGGCTGGTGATCGACGTCCGCGAGAACGGCGGCGGCTCGACGACCGATCACCTGCTGACGGCCCTGACCCAACCGGTTCACGCGATCACGGTTCCGCGCGGCGGCCCGCCCGGCTATCCGCAGGACCGGCACGTCTACGCCACCTGGAACAAACCGATCGTCGTCCTCTGCAACCAGTACAGCTTCTCCAACGCCGAGATCTTCTCGCACGCGATCAAGACCCTCGGCCGCGGTAAGCTCGTGGGCGCCCCGACGGCCGGCGCGGTGGTCAGCACGGGCGCCGTGGCGATCATGGACCTGGGCAAGCTGCGGCTTCCCTACCGCGGCTGGTTCTTGCTGAAGACCGGCGAGGACATGGAGCTGAACGGCGCCCGCCCCGACGTAATCGTCTGGCCCAGCCCCTGCGACATGCCCCGGGGCGTCGACCGCCAGCTCGACAAGGCGGTCGCCGTTCTCCAGGCGGAGGTCAAGAAGGGGAAGCAACGCCCGCGGCCGAAACTGAAGAAGGCCAGCGAGCGGCCAGCAACCTGAACCCGGCATTGCCGGCAAGAGAAGGCTGTCATGTCTCGGTACGATCGATGCGGATTGTTCGCCCCCCTGTTGCTTCTCCTGCTGTCTGCCGCGGCCGATGCACGAGCGGCCGAGCGGCCAAACGTGCTGTTCCTCGCCGTCGACGACCTGCGGCCGGAGATGACCTGTTTGGGCGCGGAGAAGATGGTCACACCGAACCTTGATCGGCTCGCCGAGCGCGGCGTACGGTTCGAACGGGCCTACTGCAATATCGCCGTCTGCGGCGCGTCTCGGGCGAGTCTGATGAAGGGGCTCCGGCCGACGCCGACCCGGTTCACATCGTATCTGACCTGGGCCGAGAAGGATGCGCCGGATGTCCCCTCCCTGCCGATGGTCTTCAAGCAGGGCGGATATCACACGGCCAGTAACGGGAAGGTCTACCACCACCGGGGAGACGACGCGGAGGCCTGGTGCCAGCCCTCGTGGCGGCCGGACAAGTCGAGCATCTGGTGGGCCCTCGAAGAGAATCGCAAACTGGCCGCCGACCGCAAGCTGGCCGCCGGTGGCAACGCCCGCGGGCCGGCCTATGAGGAGGCGGATGAGCCGGACGCGGTCTATCCGGATCACTTGATCTGCGACAAGACGCTCGGCGACCTGCGGCTGCTGGCGCAACAAGACAAACCGTTCTTCCTGGCTTGCGGATTCTATCGCCCCCACCTGCCGTTCGTTGCTCCGAAGAAATACTGGGACCTGTATCCGGCCGGCAGCGCCGTGCTCCCCGGCAACATGTTCTTCCCCCGCGGCCTGCCCCAGGCGTTCAACTACACCTGGGGCGAACTGCGGGCGTACGATGGGATTCCCCGGCAGGGACCGGTCTCCGACGAAACCGCCCGGCAGCTGATCCGCGGCTATCGCGCCTGCGTCAGCCTGGTCGACGCCCAGGTGGGCCGGTTGCTCGACGAGTTGGAGCGGCTCGGCGTGGCGGACCGCACGATCATCGTCCTCTGGGGCGACCACGGCTGGCAGCTCGGCGAACATGGCTTCTGGTGCAAGCACACGAATTTCGAGGTCGCCTCGCGGGCGCCGCTGCTGATCGCGGCGCCCGGCGTCCGCGGCGGGCGGGTCTGCCGGCGAATCGTGGAGTACGTCGACATCTACCCGACATTGTGCGATCTGGCTGGCCTGCCGAAACCGGAACACCTGCAGGGCAGGAGCCTCCGCGGCTTGCTGGCCGATGTGGATGCCGAGCACAAGCAGGCCGTCATCACGCGCCACGGCGGAGGCGATGCCGTGCGAACGCAGCGCTACCGCTACATGGAAATCCGCGCCCGCGGCGGCCGCGGCAAGCTTCAGGGGGTCGGGTTGTTCGATCTGGAGAAGGATCCCCAGGAGAACCAGAACGTGGCGGAGCATGCGGAGTACGCCGAGATCCGGCAGCGCCTGAAGTCGCTGCTGGATGCGGCGCGCGGCGCGTGGAACGCCGAATGACGGAACCGCGGGCAACTTGGAGACCGCGCAGTCGAGACGGCGGGGGAGCCGCCGGAGAACACGCCCCGCCGGGTTCGGCACGGCAACCGGCCGGCAACGGGTGGCGCCGGCATCCCGCCCCGGCCTAGACCGTCCCCAGCAGGAGATACAACCCCACGGAAATCCCGGCGGCCACGAGGGCGTAAGGCAACTGGGTCCTGACGTGGTCCATGTGGTCGCACGCGGCCCCGAAGGAGGAGAGAATCGTGGTGTCCGACAGGGGGGAGCAGTGGTCGCCAAACACTCCGCCCCCGGCGACCGCGGCAACCGTGGCAAGCACGAGTCTGTCTACCTCGCCGCCGCTGAACTCGAACGCCAGGGGGACGGCGATCGGGATCACGATCGCATACGTTCCCCAAGAGGTGCCCGTGGAGAACGAGACGATCGCGCAGAGAAGGAAGACGGCGGTTGGCAGGAGGCCCGGCGTCAACCAGCCGCGGGTGACTTCCACGACGTAGATTGCCGTCCCCAACTCCCGGCTCAGGGTATTCAGCGTGTAGGCCAGCGCCAAGAGGAGCATCGCGGGCACGACTCCCTTGATCCCTTGAATGGCGACGCCGACGATGCTACCCAAGGGGACTTTCTGGACCCAGAGCGCTATTGCCAACAGCAGGACGGCCGACATGAAGGCCTCGAGGATCATCGCCTTGCCGCTGAGTAGGAAGCTGCCCAGCGCGATCGACACGACGAGCGTCAGCGGCAGAAAGAAATTCCAGAACAGCCTCGGGGTCCGAATCTGTTCGGCCGGCTGCATCTCGGCCAACTCGGCCGACATCATCGGCCGCGCCCCGTCGGCGAGGACTTTGCCTTCGCTCCGCGCCCGCCGTTCGGCTTTGCGCATCGGTCCGAATTCGGGGATCGCCCCAAGGGCGAACAGCAGCACCATGCCGACCGCCAAGATGGCGTAGAAATCGAAAAACACCGACTTGATATACAGACTCATCGCCGCCGTGTTGTCCATGACCGGCCCGTGCCCCACCAGGAGGCCCGAAATGAACACGCCCCACGCGCTGAGCGGCACCAGGATGCACGTCGGAGCGGACGTCGAATCGCAGATATACGCCAACTTCTCCCGCGAGACCCTGGCCCGATCCGTCAACGGGCGCATCACCGGACCGGTTAGCAGCGGAGAGAAGTAATCGCTGAAGAAGATGATTGTGCCGAGCAGCCAGCCGAAAACCTGGACGTGTCTGGCGGAACGCAGATGCCGCCCGGCGAGCTCACCGAAACGCTGGGTCGACGCGGTTGTGAGAAAAAAGGCCACGAGAATGCCGATGCAGACCTCGACGAGCACCACCCAGATGAAGTCGGGAGTCCCAAGCGCCCTTTGAAACAGGGCAGGAAGCCCCCACAGCCCATTCCCGGCGATATACAGGCCCGCAAGGCAAGCGGCCAACAGCGCGAGGATCGCCTCGCGTGTGACGAAGGCGAGCACCACGGCCACAATCGGAGGCACGACCGACCAGATTCCGAGCTGACTTTCTGCATCCATAGCGTGGCCATATTAACCGCGCGACCGCCCAAACAAAAGGCGCCGCGCCGGAACTCGAGTTTTCCTCAAACTTGAGCGAGGAACTCCCCGGCCGGGGCCTCCGGTTGGCAACGGGTGTGAAAGCGAACCGTCCGGCGCTGGAGCAGCCGGCAGAAATCATCACCGGCCCGCTGCCCATGGTCTTCGGCCGAAAGACCTCCCGATTCGCCATCCCCTTGTACGGGAGGCAAAGGCTGCGTTAGGCTCATGGCAAATCGAGATGGTCTTTCGTGCAAGATTTGCGGACGATCCATTCTGCGATTATGGAGTGCCTGATGCCAGACCAGAGACCGACTGTCGTGAACGACGACTTTGCGGCATGCCAGACGAGGCGATCCCGCGGCGCTTGGTGCGGCAATCGAGGCAGGGCCAATCCAAGGAGCGCGATGCGCGGCCAGGCCGCGGCGCTGGTCGCGGTTGGCGCGCTTGCTCTGGCCGGGGCACAGTTGCCGCTTCCAGCGCTGGGCGCCGAGACGGGCAAGCTGACGCTCAAGAGCAAGGCCATGCTGGAGAGCATGTCGCCGCTGTCGGGGGCGATCTACCAGACGCCTGCCGGGCGGGAGATGATGAAGCTCGGTGGCTATTCGCCCGATGGCGGCCGCACCTGGGAACCGTTAGAGATCCGTCCAGACTTCGACGCCAAACTCCCCTACGGCTACCGCCGTTCGCCGCACGCGCCCTGGCTCGACCCGGTGAATGGCAACGTGCTGCTGCTACTCAACTCGATGGACACCCCCGACAAGGATCCGCATGCACACGAGCCGCGCTGGCAGTGGTACTGGTATTACCTCCG
>JAAYCB010000116.1 GCA_012744395.1 Pirellulaceae bacterium | reverse complement strand
CGTCCGACGAGGTGATCATTGTCGAGGACTTGCCGGAGGAGTGGCAGGCGGATGCCTACGGCGGTGACGATGATTATGAGGGCTACGGGTATGGCTATGAGGACGAGTCCTCGGACAGCCAGACCGGTGCGGAACCGTCCGACGAGGTGCTGATCGTCGAGGATTTGCCGGAGGAGTGGCAGGCGGATGCCTACGGCGGCGACGATGATTATGAGGGCTACGGGTATGGCTGCGAGGACGAATCCTCGGACAGCCAGACCGGTGCGGAACCGTCCGACGAGGTGCTGATCGTCGAGGACCTGCCGGAAGAGCGGCCGGCGGATGCGTCGGTGTACGACGTGGAAGACTGTTACGAAGACGCTGACTACGCCTGGGACGAAGAGGCGGCCACCACGGCGGAGGAACAGTCCGCCGTTGGTGAGGATGATTTTTCGTACGAGTTTGACGACTACAAGACGCACTATGGCTACGAAGCCGACGAGTTGAACGCCATGGAGGAAGAAGCGATCGCCGATGCGGAGGATGAGGTGACCGCCGACCCGGCCGAAGAGCCGATCGCCGATGCGGAGGATGCGGCTGTCGACCCGGCCGAAGAGCCGATCGCCGATGCGGAGGATACGGCGGCTGTCGACCCGGCCGAAGAGTGGGAGCCGTACAGCTACGAGCGGGCGTACGACTACGCTGATCCGGCCGAGCACTATGGTTGCCGCTACGAATACGGAGCGATCGAGGCGGTTTCGTCGGAAATCAGCCCGCCGGCGGAGGATTCGCGGGTTGCCGTGGACCTGTTCTCCCGGCAGCCGTCGGAAGTGCTCGAAGAGAGCGATTGGGCCTTGATGCGAACGCTGGAGTCGCTCCACCGCCAGCCGGGCGCGGAGCGCCGTATGCGGCTGAACGATTACCTCGAATCGCTGGGATTTGCGGCGATCGACTTCGCCTACCGGTTCGAGGACTCCAGCGACAGCGACGTGCTTGCATTGGCCGACGACCTGGCGAGCGTGGCGACTCTGCTCGCCTGCTACCGGCTGGTTGAGCGGGACGAGGTGGACGTCGACCAGGCGGTTGACCTGCTCCAGCGTAGCCTTTCGGGCGTGACGCTCGACTGGATCGAGGCGGTCGGCAGGGGGACCGCCAGCCCGGACGCCGAATCTCAAGCGGACGGGTCGGTCCATCCCGTCGTCGGGGCTTTGGCTGCCGTCACCAACCGTTCCATTGCCACGTTGGAGGCTCTGGCTGCCGGTGTGGCGGCCGAGTTGGCCGAAATGCCGTGGACCGAGTTGGCCAGCCGCCTTGACGAGGTCCGGTCGGCTGCCAAGCCGGTCAGCGGCACCCAGTCCGTGTCGCGGTAACCGGACACCTAACAGGTTGACAGGCCAGCAGTTACAGTCCGCTCCCTGCGGCAGGCCAGGGCAGGGCTCAAGAGCCAAGCCTCGCCAGTTCGGTGGCTCCGATCAACGGCCCAGTCTTGCCCATTTGTTGATGGAGAATTGAACCTTGAGCCTTGGCCAAGTCCAGAATCGTCGACAGGAGGTTGCGGCTCTGACCGGAACGAGGGTTCCGGCGGACGACTGATCGCTAACGGCCAACCGCCAGCGCTTCGTGCCTGCGGCGTAAGACAAATCGCGCGATTGAGTTAAGACCTGCCGGGCAGCGCCCGGCAGGTCTTCTTCTTTTACCTCCCAAGAGGGATGCTTTGCACACACAACCATCGGACGCAACCTCCACGGCCATCCAAAATTGCCCAGTCATCAGATTTTCGTTGGCATCGGTTGTCAGGCTTGACTAGAATTAAGCTGTAGTGTCCCTAGGCATTTTCTCGCAAAAACGTTCGGTTTCTGCGATCAGTCTGCACGGACGGACTGTCGCCGCGGAAGACGACGGTCCTGATGCTTTTCTGCGCCGGAGTTCCCAAACATGTCGAAACACAGTGGTTTCCGATCGGCTCTTGTGCTGTTGGCTGCGGTCTTGACGGCGGCGTTTGCCCATCCGCTTGCGGGTGCTGAACCGAGCGCCGAGGCAGCTCGCCTTGAGACGTTCACCCATGCTGACGGGTCGACGTATTTCGCCCTGAGCCTGTCGGCCGGCCCCGCCGAGTTGGCCGAAGCGAGCGACGTGGTCGTCCTGTTCGACACCTCGGCGAGCCAGGCGGGAGAGTACCGAGCCGACGCGCTGGCGTCGCTCAAGGCGCTGCTGGCGGGCTTGCAGGCGGAAGACCGAGTCCAATTGATTGCCGTTGACGTCAAGGCGGTGCCCATGACCGATGGTTTCGTCAGACCCGCCGGCGACGAAATTGCCGGCGCTCTGGAGCGGTTGGAGCAGCGCGTGCCGCTGGGGGCGACGGATATGGAAGAGGCCCTCCTGGCGGCTGCCGGCGCTTTCGATGCGGAGGGGACCCGGCCAAAGGCCGCCGTCTACATCGGCGACGGGATCAGTGCCGCCAGTTTTCTGGGCACGGAGACTTTCGAATCCCTGACCGCAGGCCTGGTCGAGAAGCGGATTCCGGTTTCCGCCCACGGCATCGGCCCAAAGGTCAACCAGCGGCTGCTCGGTGCGTTGGCCAACCAGACCGGTGGCCGGCTTGTGGCGGATTGGGACAAGGAGCATCCCGAGGAGGCCGGCGCCGAGCTGGCCGCCGCGGCGGCCGCGCCGGTGCTCTGGCCGCAGCAGGACGAGGTCGTGTTTCCCGGCGGATTCGAAGTCTACCCGATGCAAATGCCGCCGCTCCGCGCCGATCGCGATACGGTTCTGATCGGCAAGTATGGGGACGCCCAGGAGGGGCCCTTCGATGTCCAGGCGGCTGTCAGCACTCCCCAGGGCCCCAGGCAGTTGAAGTGGTCGGCCGCTGCGAATCCGTCCAGCGAAGACAACGCATTCCTGGTTCAACTGGTTGAAATGGCCCAAGTTGACGGCGGCCGCTCGCTGCCGGTCCTGGGCTCGGTGAGCCTGGTGAAGATTCGTCAGGAGATCAATGCCGGCGTCTATACCACGAGCCAACTGGCCGCCCAGGCGCTCGGCAGCGGAAATCTCGATGAGGCAGACCGGTTGGCTCGGGCTGCCCTCCAGAGCGACCCCGGAAACCCCGAAGCGCAGGCCATCTTGCGGGCCGTGGCCAAGAAGCGCGCCGGCGATGGCGCCCAGCCCGAAGCCCTCGAACTGGTCGGCCCCGAAGCGCCCGCCGTCCCGGCGGCGCCCCTGGCGCCGGATTCGACCTTCATGAACACGGTCGCCGCGGACAACCGCGCCTTCCAGCAGATGATCGAAACGGAAACCCGCAATGTGGTGGAGAATGCCCGTCGCAGCTTGGAGTCGGAGCCGGAACTGGCCATCCAGAACCTCAAGCAGCAACTGGAGACGATCAAACGCACGACCGGCCTCGATCCGGATCGCGTGGACCAGTTGGTCGACCAGTTGCAGGCGGCGATTCGGCTAGCGCAGCAGCGCCAGCAGGTTCTCGAGAAACGCCGCCAGGAACAACAAGAACGGATCGCCACAGCGCGGGAGCAGGTCCTCCGGCTGGAAGAGACTTCGCGGACCCAGCAGAAGATCAAGCACTTGATGGATCGCTTCAACTCGCTGATGGACGAGCAGAAATATGCCGAGGCAGAGCAGTTTGCGGCGATGGAGGCGGCGAAACTCTCGCTGACGCTCCCCTCCGGCTCTCCGCCCGACGGCGTCTCTCCGACCGCGATCAGCGCAATCTACAATGCGCGGCAAGTCGGGCACTTGACCGAAGGCCTGAAGCTTCGCGTCGAACGCCAGAGGAAGATGCTCGACGCGCTGCACCAGGTGGAACTGGCTCACGTGCCGTTCCCGGACGAACCGCCGATTCTCTACCCGGACGCTGAGGTCTGGGCGGAGTTGACTGCCCGCCGCAAGGAGCGGTACCGCTCGATGGACCTGGCCAGCCGCGGCGATGCCGAGCGGCGAATCCGCTCGGCGCTTGAAGACCCGACAACGCTCGACTTCATCGAGACGCCGCTGGGCGACGTGGTCGAGTATTGGAAGGACCTTCACAAGATCGAGATCCAGGTCGACCAGAAAGCGCTGGACGACGTGGGGCTCGGCACCGACACGCCGATTTCAAGGACGCTCGACGGCATCTCCCTCCGCTCGGCGCTGCGGCTGGTGCTCCGCGACCTCGACTTGACCTACGTGATCCGCGACGAGGTGCTGATGATCACAACGCCGGAAGAGGCGGAGCTGGAGTTGAGCACCAAGGTCTATCCCGTTGCCGACCTGGTGATCTCCCCGTCGATGATGCAGATGTCCGGCGGCGGCGGCATGATGGGCGGCGGGATGATGGGCGGCGGGATGATGGGCGGCATGGG
>JAAYCB010000115.1 GCA_012744395.1 Pirellulaceae bacterium | reverse complement strand
GTGTCGAAGCATGTCGGCATCCGAGGCCGGCCCGATGGCATGATGCTGGTCTTCGTAGGCGGCCACCAGGTCGCTCAACGCATCGAGATACATCTCCTCGCCTTGGTTCAGCCGGTCCTTGGCAAGCAGCCGGTCCATCACGTTCTGAGCTTCCTGAAGATGCTCATCGGACTTGACCGACGCCAGGGGGAACACCTGCACAAGCTCCAGGTAGGCATCCCGGCAGCCGCGTTTTAAACCGAACCGGGTCACAGTCTCACCATCCTTTTCGATCCCGCCGGGGACTGCTGCGGGAAATTCTCCGCGTCGCCTTCTTCTCGGGTGGTGAAGAATAGCAGCCGCATGCGTCCTTCCACAAGTCTTTGTCGTACTCTTCGTGCGTCATCACCTTGAGGATGAAGACCTTCTGACTTGGATACAGAACACGGGTGGCCAATCGGTATTTGTTTCCGCCGATGTTGAAGACTACGCAGTTCCCGACGAGACTGGCTGTGCCATAGTCGGCTTTTACGTCGCCCCAGGATTGCCACACCACGGTTCTATGGCTCACGTGCGCGTGCCAGGCACGAAGCGGTCCCTCGGAGTCTTCGTAGCCGGGTGTTTCCCAAAACTGCCTCAGACGGCTTTTGGAAACCACTCGCATCCGGTTCTACTCCACACGTCAGCAGCCAAACTCATTATAGTTCGCAAGATGCGAACTAACAAGAGCGGAATTCGCAACATGCGAATCATAGGCCAGCTTCTGCCCCCCGCGTCTTCTCAAGCCGCCTCGGCGCCCCCGTCGCCCAAGTCGCCATTCTCGCCGTAGGCCTCGTCCCGGCGGCCGTCGCTCAGCGAGTCGCCCGCCCACCAATTCTCCTCGTCGACCGGTTCCTCCACCAGCTCGTCGTACTCGTCTTCGTAACGGTCGTCCCAATCGTCGTGCCGGCGGCGCCGCAGGGAACGTCTCCAAGTGCGTTCCTCTGTATCCTCCTCCGCATCTTCATCCGGCTCGTCGTCCCAACGATCTTCAGATTCTTCCTCGTCGTCCACCTCTTCCCAATTGTCTTCGGATCCCTCTTCTTCGGATTCCTCCCCCTCCCCCTCGCCGTGCTCAGCAGGCGTCTCGTCATCCGGATCGCCGGGTTGGTCTCGGCCGGTATCCTCCCAGAGATCGTCCGGCTCCGCCTCTTGCGTTTCATCGGGCCGTTCGTTTTCGTCGTCGAAGTAGAATCTCCGCTCCTCGCTTTTTACGGACGTCTCGAAGAGCGGGGCCTCGTCCTCCTCGCCAAGCTCGATAATCTCAGGCTCTTCGACTGTCGGCGGCTCTTCCACCAATCCAGCGGCGGGCATCTCCTCCGGCTCTTCCGCCTCCCACTCCCACTCCAATGCCGGTTGCGGTTCCGGTTCTTCAACAGCCGGCGTCGGGACTCGCTTCGGCCGCTTCGGCCGCGTGCGGGTTTTCTTTCTAGGGGCCGATTCAACTCGGGCGGCTTCAAGCCGCCTGGGTGCTGCGTAGGCCGGCAGCGTATTGACCGGCGTCTTGAGCGCCTTGAAGATCTTCTGGATATGTTCGTGGCAGGTGAACAGGAGCACCTGGTGCCCCAGCGCGGCGAAATCCCGCATCACCGCCGCGGCCGCCCTGGCGCGATCGACGTCGAAATTCACCAGCACATCGTCGAGAATCAACGGCATCACCGTGCCCCGCCGGGCGAACGCGGCGGCCAGCGCCAGCCGCAGGCATATGAACAGTTGTTCCCGCGTGCCGTGCGAGAGAATCTCCACCGAGCGGGGATTCCCCTCGTGGTCGTCGACGTAGAGCGCGTCTTCGTCCAGCGGCGTCCAAACCCGGCTGTAGCGCCCCCCGGTCATCCGCTGCAAGTAGTCGGAGGCCTCTTGCAGGGTTTCGGGCTGGCGATCGCGCTCGTAGGCCACCCGCAGGTCGGCAAGCGTGCGGCAGGCCACCGCGCGGACGCGCCAGCGGTGCAGGGCGTCGGCCAGTTGCCGCTCGATCGTGTTCATTTCGAGTTGCCGGGCGGCCGGCCCCCGGTCGTCGGAGAGCAGGCGGAGTTGTTCGGCAAACCGGCCGCGCTGCTCGGCGGCTTGCCGCAGGGCCTTTTCAGTCCCGGCGAGCTTTTCAGCCAGGACCTCGCGGCGGCTTCGCAGGGTCTCGGCGGACTGGCCCTGGAGCGCCTCGGCGATCGCTTCGCTCGGCGAGTATCCGCCGATCGCCGCCTCGATCTGCTGTTGGACGCCCAGCAGCCGATTGCGGAGTCCGTTGACCTCCGCCAACCGCGCCATCTGGCCGCGAAGCTGTTTCTCATCGGCGGCGCCGGCCGCTCGAAGCAGCCGGCGTCGATAGGATTTGAGCTGGCGGACCGACTTGTCCACCCGCTTTCGTTTGCGTCGCAGCCGCCGCGCCTTGCCGCGTAGTTCGACGAGCCGTTTCTGCCGCGCCTCCTGCTCGGCCAGCGCGCGGCGGAGGAGACGCAGACCAGCAGCGGGGTCGTCCGGCGGCGCGGCGAGCCCCGCCTCGGCCAGCAGGTCGGCAATTCGCCGCGTCAGCGCCTCGCGTTCGCGGGTCCGCTGCTTCAGTTCCTCGTAGCGATGCTCGAGTCGGCGGCGCAGATCGGCCATCTCCTCGTTGCGGGAAAGCAGGTCCCGGACCTGCGTGGGCGCCAGGTCGGCCGGCAGGCCGATCGAGGCGAGCGCCTGACGCCACCGCTTGTGGGCGTCGCTGGCGGCCTGTTTGGCCCGCTCGAGCCGCTCGGCGGCCGACTCCGCCGAGGACTGGGCCGCCAGGCGCTGCGCATCCCGCCCAACGAACGCCTCCAACTCGGCCAGTTCCCGTTCGGCGACCCGCAATCGCTGCTGGATGGGGCCTTCGCCCGGCGGCAGGTTGCGGTCGAGGTGTTCGCGTTCGCGGCGGATGTCCTTGACCTGGGCTTCGAGCATTGCGGCCTGCCGCCGGCAGGCGGTCAACCGCCGTGCGCTTGCCCGTTCCCAGACCGCCTTGGTCGAGACAATCGCCACCAGCCCGACGATCCAGAGGATAGCCAAGGGCCAACCCCAGTAGCTGAAGCCGCCCCGGGAGTAGATCGCCAGCGTGAGCAGGAGCATGGAGCCGGCGATGAACGTCCCCCCCATCGAAAGCATCACCCACGTGGGCATCACCTGGTTGTCGATCAGGCGGTGTGTCTGTGCCTCGAGCTGCCCCTGGTGTTCGACCATCTGTTCGAGCCGCTGGTCGATCTGGACGCGGCGGCGGAGCTGCGAGACGGCCTCGCCTTGACGCTTCAGGGCGGTCTGAAGATCGTCGGCATTCCATGCCTTGAGGTCCTTCTCAACTTGCTCGGCCAGCGACAGGGCGCGTTCCTCTTCCTCGGCGAGGGCCTTCTGGGCTTCCTCGACGGCTGCCCGAGCGCGCTTCATCGCGCGCGCCGGACGGCGGAGGGCCTGGAACGCGCTGGTTGAGAGCCCGGAGAGTTGGTTCGCCCCCCCCTCGCTCAAGCCGAATTGGCGGCGTTGGAGGGCGAAGCGGGCCTCCAGCTCCTCGATCTCCGTTTTCAACTCGGCCGATCGGGTGGCGAGCGTCGACAGCCAGCCCTCCTGTTCCCGCAAGGCTTCAATCCGCGGCGCCAGGCGTTCCAGCGTTTCGTTGACCTTCAAGGCCCGGGCTTCGTGGCATAATCGCGACCAGGCCGCCTTCCAGCGCGAGAGATACTCGCGACGCCTGGCGAGGCGGTCGCCGATCGCCTCGAGCCTGTGCATGGCATCCTCGGGAATCGATTCGACCGGTCCGCATGCGGCGAGTTGCCGCTGGGCCGAATCGCGTTGCAGCCAGAGGGGTTGAACCGTGGCGGCAATCTCGGCAAGGCGGACTTCGTGGCGCAGCCGGCGCGCCTCCTCTTCCAGCATCGCCAGGTCGCGCTCGACCCGCGCCTGCTCGCCCGAAAGCCGCCCGAAGTCGTGGCTGATCCGCCCGATCTGCTCGATCTCGGCTCGCAGCCGATTGCGCTGTTCCAGCAGTCGGCTGATTTCGCACGCGCCGCCTCCGGCGTCGAGGATCCGGTTGCGGGCCTCTTCGAGGGAACGGACCACGTCGATCAGCGAAATCGAGCCCAGCCCCGAACTCATCTGGTAGAGCATCGCGGCGGCCTGGGGATCCGTCAGGGTGCCCAGTTCCTGGAGTTCGCGGAGCCCCACGCAGAAGACGTGATTGAACAGGTGCTCGTCGATGCTGCCGAGAATCGCCTTCAGGGCAGACTCACCCTGCCGCGTGCCGTCGGGATAGTTGACGGTCAGCGGATCGCCGACGGCGGGCTCGCCGCGATTGGCGCGGCGAACCACGTCGACCCGTCCCTCGGCGGCCAGGATGCCGAGCGTTCCGCCCGCTCGCTCCCCGTCGACGGCGGCAAGATAGCGGCGCCGCTCGGGCGAGAAGCCGTAGAACACGGAACGGACGAACTGCATCAACGTGGTCTTCCCAGCCTCGTTCGGGCCATAGAAGACATTGAGCCCCTCGGAGAGGCCGCCGATTTCCAGGTCGCGGAACACCCCGAAGCCGTCTACGCGCAGTCCTGTGATTCTCACGATTCTGGTCCCTCTGGGGTCAGCAGATCGACGCCCAACATGGCCGCCTCGGCCAGGATTCGTTTCAGCTCTTGCTCGTCGGAAACGGTCGCCGCCGCCGAGAGCCAGCCGGCCAGATAGCATTCCGGCAGATACTCGGTCAGATCGATTTCCGCCCGCGGTTTCTCGCGCCAATCGCGAATCATCCGCAGGAAGTCGCCGCGAACCGTCTCCTGCTCGAACCAGGGCGGCGGCACGCAGATCGCCGCCTCGGCCTCGAGGGTCAGGCTCCAGAGTGCGGGCTGCCCGAAACCGTACTCCTTCCGCAGCATTTCCACCAATTCGTCGGCCAGGCCGCCTCGCCGAATCGCGGTGAGCAACCGGCCGCTGCCGGACACCGTCCAGGAAATCATGCTGTCCACGGCGGGATGCGCCTGCCCGAGCAGCTCGATCCGCTGGCGGAGAATCGTCTCGAGGTCTTTCCGCGTGTCGCTCTGGCCGACGTCGACTTGCTCCGCGTGCCAGCGAAAAACGTGGGTTGTGATCGGCGTCAAACGGATCGTCCTCCGCGGGTCGACCTCGACCAGCGTGCAGCCGAACTGCCCGGTATCACTCGGGCTGCGGCCCTGCAGCGTGCCCGGATAGTGGGCCGCCTCCGGGCCGCTGAAGAGCGTCTGCCGTTGATGGCGCCCGCCGAGAGCCCAATAGCCGATCTCCCGCCGTTTGAGCGATTCGGGATCGGCGCCGCCGTGCGTTACGGCGATCGTGAACAATCCGCCCGGTTCGGCCGCGTATTCATTGGGCCGCAATCGGCGGCCTTGCGTCCGGCTAGCGCCGAGCAGTCGCACCACCGGTTCGGACTGGCGGTTGAAGATCACCTCTTCGGGCCTTCCGACCGGGAAGAAGACGACGTTGTCGGGCAAGCGAACCGACGGCGGCCAGGCCTCTGGAGGGTCGACCAGGCCGCCCGCCCAGTAGACCGGGATACCACGCGCGGCCAGCTTCTCGCATTGCTCGACGAGAAACAGGGGACCGCGGGGCCCAGTCCGCGCCGCGTCGAGCAAATCGCCCGAAATCACCAAAAAGTCAGCATGCTCGGAACATGCCGCGTCAAAGACGCGTTCGGCGGCTCGATAGGGAGACTGAAGAAACAGGTCTGTAAGATGCGTCGGGACGTGGGCGACGCCCCGCGGGACCTCCTCGAGGTGCAGGTCCGCCGCGTGAACAAACCGAAACGGACGGTTCGACATGAGAGCCTCCTTGCCTCGCTCGATGGCCAGGGCGACGGCGTCTTGCTCCAGACCGATCGGCGGCGTGTAACACGTTTCGACACGGCAGTTTACAACGTCAAGGCGAATCGTGCTACACCGTTTCTTCGCAACCCCCTCCGCAGAAGGAGGGTCGCTGGCTGTCAGCTCGGGGTTCTCAGCGGGCCCGCCGTTGCCCCCTCCCGCGTTACACGCAGATCGCCGTGTCGAGAGAACGCTGCGATCGCCATGGCCAGCAGAGCCCCCACCGGCGCGGCAAACCGATCGACTACCGTGGCGGCTGGCGATTGGCGTGATTCTTGTTGCGTTCGATTGACGAAAGCGCCGGCTACCCGTGGCCGAGTTGATCCGTGCTCTCCATTTCAATGCCGTGTTGGCCGAAGTTGCAGCATCGCGCGCCCCATCCCGTCTAGACCGTCGCGGGGACGACAAACGGTTCGCGATACTCGCGCGTCAGCAGCCTGTTGGCGGCCTGGTTGCCGACGAACTGCTCCTTTTGCGGGTCGAATTCGAGCAGCTTGCCAAGTTGATACGTCGT
>JAAYCB010000114.1 GCA_012744395.1 Pirellulaceae bacterium | reverse complement strand
TACGGCCTGGCCTACCACCGCGGCTCGCTCTACCTGGTCGGCTGGTCGCCGGACCACGGCGAGATTCGCCACTGGAAGGTCGATCGGATCGCCGAGCTGCACCTTGAGGAGCTCCGCTTCCCGCCGCGCGAGGATTTCGACCTCAAGAAGCACCTCGCCTCGTCCTTCGGCATCTTCCGCGGCAGCGGCCGGGTCCGGGTCGAGATCCGCTTCTCGGCGCGCGTCGCCCGCTACGTGGAGGAATCGAAGTGGCACGCGAGCCAGCGCCTCGCCCGCCAGAAAGACGGTCGCCTCCTGGCCGCGTTCGAGCTGGACCACACGGAAGAGATCAAGCACTGGATTCTGAGCTTCGGCAAGCAGGCTGAGGTCCTCGGGCCGGCGCAGTTGCGGGAAGAGATCAAAGAGGAATTGGCGGAGATGGGAGGAATCTACGCGCAAACCAAGAAAACACGCCGCGTCAGCCAGGCCCCCTCCCACCCCGCCACCCCCTTATAACCCGCCACTCCCTTATGGCCCACCATCCCCTTATAACCCGCCACCCCCCTATAACCCGCCGCGTCAGCAAGGCTCCCTCCCACCCCGACGCGTAAGCGAGGCCTCTCCCTCTCCCCCTCCCCCCGCATCAGCCAGCCCCGCCCGACACCGAATCCCGACCCTGGGACCAGTCCCCGCAGGTGCACTCGATCGGGGGGTTGTCCCCGCTTGCCCGGCTGTACTGACCGCGCCGGTCCTCGCTTACGCGTCGGGTTATGATCGCTCCTCGCTGACGCGTCGGGTTGGGATGGCACCGCCTCTTCATCCTCTCTGATTTCGCGCTTTCGCGATTCCAGCAACTCTGCTGCAATCCCCCGTTGCGGATCGCGTCCTTCGATCCTCGCGGCGAGCTGGATTCTGCTTAGCCCAGGGCGGAACGGGCCAATGACGGCGAACATCCACGCGGGATGCGGAAAAAATCGGCGCGCACGGGCGGCCGGCCGGGAATTCTGGTAATAATGGATGTGTCGTCGATGGCTCAAGTGGGCCACCGTCCGCAAGCTGACCGGCCCCCTCGGGTACACCGCCGATGACCGAAGCAACAATCCCCACGGTCCGCGACCTCCGCCGCCGCTGGAAGCCCCACAAGGAGCGCCTGGCCCAGACGCGGAGCGACCATCCGACGGCCGTCCGCTTTCACCGGGCGTGCAGTTGGCTCGACGAGGCCGACCGCCTCGATCCGCAGGAACATCTCGACACGATTCTGCTCTTTCAATGGATCGCCCTGAACGCCCTCTACGGGCAGTGGGACGAAGAGCATCGCGAACCGGCCCCCGACCGGGCAAGCTGGCAAGCCTTCCTGCGGCGGATTCTCGACCTGGATCGGTCGGGCCATCTCGTCGCTGTGCTCCTCGAACACAAGCGGCTCGTGCTGGCGATTATCGAAAATGAGTATCTGAGCGGCCATTTCTGGGAAGAGCCCTGCCAGGCCGCGAAAGGCAAGGCCCGCCGCGGCCGTTATCACGCCCAGGCTTGGTATGTCGAAAAGCGCTGGGGCATGATCCTCGAACAACTGGTCCAGCGGGTCTATCTTCTCCGCTGCCAGCTCGTCCACGGCGCCGCCACGCACCGCAGCCAACTCAACCGGACCGTCCTCAAGCACTGCACGCAAATCATGCGCCTGCTTCTGCCGGCCGTCCTCCTCGTCTGGATCGACCACGGGGCGGACGAAGACTGGGGCCCGATGTGCTACCCGCCGCTCGGCGCAAGGAGCGTCTAAATGAGCTTGCATGATTCGTGGAAAAAGCGGCTGCCATTCAGATAGCCGCGTGCGCCTTGCCCCGCGCTTCGTTACGTACGGGTTGTGCCGCAGCCCGGGCGCGCCGCGGGACAAGCCCACGCGGCTATCACGCTCTCATGAATTCCTCCCGGAATCACGCAAGCTCATTGAGGCTGCCCTCGATCCGGGCCTGGCTCCGGGTCGCCGGCTCGGCAACATCCGAAGCGGCGCAAGCGATGGACCAGGCCCCTTTCGAGTACGGCAAGCGGCTTGACCGGATTCACGCCCGAATCGAGCCTCGCATCGAGGAGAATCGCCTGGTTCAGTCCACCCCCTACACAATTCCCATGCCACGCGCGATACCGCCGGGCGATTTTCCTATTCTTGGGCGGACCAGCCACCGGGCACCCCTCCACCGACTCGGGCAGTAGCCCGCCATCGCTCCATGCGACGCACCCGGCGGCAATTCAGACCCTCGCCATCTGGGGCGGCACGCCGGACGGCCCTTTTTTCCCACCTTCTTTGGGGGCGGGACAGGATCTGACCGTCTCGCCGGCTAGACTGAACCGGGCGTCGGGCGACCGGCCCGCGGTCATCCCCCCGCCCCGGCCAACCCCGAACCTG
>JAAYCB010000113.1 GCA_012744395.1 Pirellulaceae bacterium | reverse complement strand
GCCGGAGAACCAGATTCGCATCGTCGAGCGAGCGCGGTCGGCCGGCGCCTCGGCCAAGTTCGCCGGTTCCGGCGGCGCGATCCTCGGCGCCTATCCGGACGACGCGACGTTTGAGCGGCTTTGTGCCAATCTCGAAACGATCGGCTGCCGGGTGATCCGCCCGATGATCGCGGCCCCGGCGGTGTAGGAGCCCGGTCGCCACCCCATTCGCTGCGCCGCAGGCGTTGCACGGCAAAGCAGGGCGATCAGTCCTGGAGCAGCTTTTCCCGCAGAATCTTGGCGATGTGCTCGTTGTACTGGCCGGAGACGGTTCGCGGCGGCAGCCAATCCTGGTAGTCGAAGTCCGGATAGTTCAGCGGCTGGTCGAGCTCTCGGTGGATCACGTAGAAGTCGCGGACCTTGGCCAGGATCTCCTGCGACTCATACTGCCCGAGGTCGACCGCGATCTCCGGCACGTTGCGGACGAACTGCTCCAAGCCGCATCCGACGTAGACGGTGAAGGGGCGGAAATCGAGTGTTGCGTTGATTTGCGGGCCGCTGCCGTAATCGGCGACCCACAGGGTGTCGTGGGTCTGGATGACCCGGCCCGGCAGGCTCATGCAGAGATGGACTTCTGAATCCGGATCGAACCGCTTGAGCAGCTCGATCAACTCTCTGGTTCGCATTTCGCTGGCTCTAGCCTCCAAAGGACCCCGCAAAGGGCGGATGGAACCCCGCTGAACGGTTGCAGCCCCACCTCTTCAATTATGCAGAGAAGTCGTCTCCTGCGGCAACCCCCTTGAAGTCGCCGGGCCGGGAGACCCTGGAGAGAGCGGGCGGCGTACGGCGTCACCCGGCCGCTGCCTGCGCACGACGCTGCTCTCGAATCTCGCTCCAGGCGAGCTCGTGGGGCATGCGGCCGCTGCGTGCGGCCAGGGCGGCTGCAATCCCCCCCGCCTCGCCCATCGGCACTGAATTGCCCGTCACCCGGTAGCTCGAATGGGCGATGAAATCGCCGCTGATGTTCCGCCCGGCGATCAACAGCCCGTCGACATCCCTGGCCAACAGGGCCCGATAGGGGATTTCATACGGCTTGGCCCGGACTTTCTTGTCGGCGATCCCCTTGGTCTCCGCCGGGTTGGTCGAATGGACGTCGACCGGAAACCGGACCTCGCAGACGGCATCCTCGTGCCGAGTGCCCGCGAGGAGGTCCTCCGTGGAGACGGTGTAGCGGCCGTGAATCCGCCGGCCCTCGCGAACGCCGATGTGTTCGGGCGTGGCGACGATCCGGAGGTCGGCCCAGCGTCCGCCGGTCGCCCGAAGGGCGCTGACAAGCCGGTGGACTTCGGCTCGGCCCTGGAGGCTGGCGGCGGTCAACTCGTCGGCGTTGGTGCCGGCCACGCCGTATTGGTGGTTGGCCATCAGGCAGAACAGGCCCGGCCGGATATAGAACAAGGTCGGCTTGGCGTAAGACGGATCGACACCCGCTCTCTGCATTTCGGCGCGGAGGTTGTCCTTTGGCGAGCCCCAGTCCTTGGCTTCGGCCAGTTCGCGGACGAACGGCGCGACCTGTTCGGCCTCGATTCCCGACAGCAGGGCGATGAAGCTCATCGGCTGGGCCTGGCCGGTTTCCGGGTGGCCGTAGTCGAAGCCGCAGCCGGCCTGGGCGGCCAGATCGCCGTCGCCGGTGGCGTCGATGAACACCTTTCCGCGAAACGCCTCCCGCCCCGACTTCGACTCGGTGATCACGGCCTCGATCCGCTTGCCGCTGCGGGCGGCACTGCACGCCCGCGTGTGCAGCCGCACGAGGACGCCGGCCTGGAGGCAGATTTCTTCGAGCAGGATCTTCATCTCTTCAACGTCGTAGCCCCGATCGCCGCCGTAGACGGCCAGCCCGCCACGCTCTTTCAGCCGTGCGAGGATTTCCTTCATCAGGCCGGTCTTGTTTCCGGTGTCGAGAATCCAACTCAACAGGCCAGCGGTCCAGACGCCGCCGAGGCAGCCGTTGACTTCGATGAGCCGCGTCTTGGCGCCGGTTCTGGCGGCGGCAATCGCTGCGGCCACGCCCGCCGGTCCACCGCCGCAGACAACCACGTCGGCCTCTTCGACGACCGGCACCTGGCGAGCCGCCTCGAGCAAGGCGCGGCCGGCAACCGGCTCGCCCCCCTGCGACGGCAACCGGCCGGCGGCGGCAATCCCCGCCGCGGCCAAGGCTCCCGACTGGAAGAAACGCCGTCGGTCGATG
Organism: Pirellulaceae bacterium; assembly: GCA_012744395.1. GTDB lineage: Bacteria > Planctomycetota > Planctomycetia > Pirellulales > Thermoguttaceae > JAAYCB01. The sequence goes on along the minus strand of JAAYCB010000113.1, from coordinate 141 downwards.
GCTATTGGCATGAAACGAGACTCCATGGAGACAGCCGTTCTCGAGAATCCACCGGGCCATTTTGGCTGATATTGAGGATCGACGCAAATCCGTCAACCACAGACAGCAGGGCCGCAAGGCCGGAATGGCTGGCATGTTGGC
>JAAYCB010000112.1 GCA_012744395.1 Pirellulaceae bacterium | reverse complement strand
GGGGTGGTGGACGCCGGCAACCTCACGGCCCTCGTGCGGGCCTACCAGTCGCAAGCGCCGTTGCGGCTCGGCGAGCTGTGGGCGATTCCGATCATGCTGCGGCTGACACTGATCGAGAACCTGCGGCGCGTCGCTTACCGGATCGCCTGGCGGAGCCGGCATCGCGATCTGGCGATCGAGTGGGCGGGGCGGCTGACCGACGCGGCGCGCGACGAGCCGCGACTGATGATGGAGAAGCTGGCCGACTTCGTTCGCGCCGAGCCGCCCCTGGCCACGCCCTTCGTCTCCGAGTTGGCCGTGAATCTCGAAGGGGCGCACCCCGTGATCGGGCTGGCGATTCAATGGATCGAGCAGATGCTGGCGGAGACGGGCCAGAGCCTGGAGGCGGTCCAGCAGGCCGAGAGCCAGGCGCAGGCCGCCGACCAGATATCGATCGCCAACAGCGTGACCAGCTTGCGGGAGCTGGGCGCCATCGACTGGCGGCAGTTCGTCGCCGAGCTGAGCGTCACCGAGGCCGCCCTGCGGCAGGATCCGGCCGGCGTCTACGCGGCGCTGGATTTCTACACCAAGGACCGTTACCGCCACGCGGTCGAAGAGCTGGCGCGCCGCGGGCGCCGCCCGGAAGAATCGGTGGCCGCAGCCGCGATCCAGCTGGCGGAGGCTCGGCGGCGGGACCCGGGCTGCCCGGAGCACGAATCGCATGTGGGGTATTTTCTTGTCGATCGCGGGCGCGGCGAGTTGGCGCGCCGGATCGGCTGCGGGGGGCGGTTCTGCGCGGGCCTGCTGGCGGGGCCGGGCCGCGCCGCGTTCTGGCTCTATCTTGGCGGCATGCTCTCGCTGCTGGCCCTGGCCAGCGCGCCGGTCGTCCGCCTGCTGGCCGCGGAATCCTCCGCCCCGGACGCCGCGCTGTGGGCCATGGTCGGCGTCCTGGTGCTGGCGGCCTCGCGGACGGCCGTTTCGATCTGGCACTGGATGGTTGCCCGCGGCGTGCCCCCGAGAATCCTCGGGCGGATGGACTTCAGCGAGGGGATTCCCGACGCGCACCGCAGCGGAGTCGTCGTCCCCACGCTGCTCGCCTCGCTCGAACAGGTCGATGGCCTGCTGGAATCGCTGGAGCGCCACTCCCTGGCCAATCGGGTGCGGAACCTGCGGTTCGGCCTGCTCACCGACTTTGTCGACGCCGACGCGGAGCATCATGTTGACGACGCGCCGCTGCTCGAGCGCGCCCGGCGCGGCATCCGCCGTCTCAACCGGCAGTATGCCGAGCCGGGGCCGCCGCGGTTCTTCTGGCTGCACCGGCCGCGGGTCTGGAACGCCGGCGAGGGGGTCTGGATGGGGGAGGAGCGCAAGCGCGGCAAGCTGGAAGCGTTCAATCAGCTTCTGCTCGGCGGCGACGCATCGGCATTCAGCGTTGTCGAGGCGGACCTTGAGGACTTGCGCAGCCTCCGCTACGTGATCACGCTCGACAGCGACACGCAATTGCCCCCCGAGTCGGGCTGGAAACTCGTGGGCACGATGGCTCATCCGCTCAACCGCCCGGAGGTCGACCCGGACACCGGCTGCGTTATCCGCGGGCATGGCGTGCTCCAGCCGCGGCTGGCGGTCAGCCTGCCCTCGGCGCAGCGGTCGCCGTTTGCCGCGTGTTTTGCGGGCGATGTCGGGCTCGATCCCTACACGCGCGAGGTCTCCAACATCTACCACGACCTGTTTGGAGAGGGGCAATACGTTGGCAAGGGCATCTACGAGGTGCGCGCGTTTTCAGCGGCGGCCGGGAACCGCTTTCCACCCAATCGGATTCTCAGCCACGACCTGGTCGAGGGCTGCCATGCGCGGTGCGGTTTCGTGGGCGACGTGGAGCTGATTGAGGAGACGCCGACGCGCTATCTGGCCGCCGCCGAGCGCCGCCATCGCTGGACGCGCGGCGACTGGCAAGCGGCGCGGTGGATTCTCCCCTCGGTACCGGGGCCCGACGGGCGGGCTCGGCGCAACCCGCTCAACGCCGCGGCGCGCTGGCTGCTCTTCGACACGCTGCGGCGGAGCCTGCTGCCGCCGGCCTGGCTGGCCGCATTCGCCTTTGCCCTGGCGATGCCCAGCGGCGCCGTCGGCGCCTGGCTCGCCGCCCTCTTGGCTCT